>NZ_JAMYBV010000005.1:0-269520 GCF_024126635.1 Pseudomonas sp. VA159-2
GGCCTTGCCGGGGCGCCGGACCGGTCGGAAAGGGCCGCGAAGCGGCCCCGGCGATCCATGCGGCGTAGCTGAAACCTGGTGCCGCTGCGCGCCCCATCGCGACGCAAGGCCGCTCCTACAGGTTCGGTTGGGCCGGTCAGAAGGTGTACGCGAGCCGCGGGTGAGCGCACCGTAGGAGCGGCCTTGCCGGGGCGCCGGACCGGTCGGAAAGGGCCGCGAAGCGGCCCCGGCGATCCATGCGGCGTAGCTGAAACCTGGGGCCGCTGCGCGCGCCATCGCGACGCATGCTGGCGAACCAGGCAACGGGGAGGATGGCACCGGCTATGCCGGTGTTCGCCAGCAAGGCTGGCTCCTACAGCGCTAAAGAAATTCTTGGATCCAACGATCCACTGATAGTTACCCTGCCGGAGTACAGGGTTAGAATCCCCCGTCCCCAGCGAGAGTGCACGCATGTCCCAGGAACTTACCGCCGAACAGATCCAGCAAGCCCTGCAGGGCATTACCATTCCGCCGCAACCGCAGATCATGGTCGACCTGCAGTTCGAGCAGTACATGCCCGACCCGGACCTGGAGACCATCGCCAAGCTGATCAGCCAGGACCCGGGGCTGTCTGGTGCCCTGCTGAAACTGGTCAATTCGGCGCAATTCGGCCTGGCGAACAAGATCGGTTCGATCCAGCGCGCGGTGAACCTGCTGGGTAGCCGTTCGATCATCAACCTGATCAACGCGCAATCGATCAAAGGCGAGATGAGCGACGAGACCATCGTTACCCTCAACCCGTTCTGGGACACCGCCCAGGACGTGGCCATGACCTGCCTGACCCTGGCCAAGCGCACCGGCATCCAGGCGGTGGACGAGGCCTACACCCTGGGCCTGTTCCACGATTGTGGCGTGCCGCTGATGCACAAGCGCTTCCCCAACTACATGGAAGTGCTGGAAGAGTCCTACGCCAAGGCCAGCGACGAAGTTCGCGTGGTGGACACCGAGAACCGCGTGTTCAACACCAACCATTCGGTGGTCGGCTACTTCACCGCCAAGTCCTGGCGCCTGCCGGAGCACATCAGCGCGGCCATCGCCAACCACCACAACGCCCTGGCGGTGTTCCGCGACGAGTCCTCGCGCAACACCCAGACCCAGCTGAAGAACCTGTTGGCGGTACTGAAGATGTCCGAGCACATCTGCGCCTCGTACCGGGTCCTGGGCAGCCAGAGCGTCGATCACGAATGGAACATGGTCGGCCCGCTGGTGCTGGACTACATTGGCCTGACCGAATACGACTTCGAGCAGCTCAAGCAGAACATTCGCGAAATGGGCGGGCACTGAACCATGCCGGAACTACCAGAGGTCGAGACCACCCGGCGCGGGATCGCCCCGCACCTGGAAGGCCAGCGGGTCAGCCGCGTGGTGGTGCGCGACCGGCGCCTGCGCTGGCCGATTCCGGAAGACCTCGACGTGCGCCTGTCGGGGCAGCGGATCGTCAGTGTCGAGCGCCGGGCCAAGTACCTGTTGATCAACGCCGAGGTCGGCACGCTGATCAGCCACCTGGGCATGTCGGGCAACCTGCGCCTGGTCGAGCTGGGGTTGCCGGCGGCCAAGCACGAGCATGTGGATATCGAGCTGGAGTCGGGGCTGATACTGCGCTACACCGACCCGCGGCGCTTCGGCGCCATGCTCTGGAGCCTGGACCCGCTCAACCATGAACTGCTCCTGCGCCTGGGGCCGGAGCCGTTGACCGAGCTGTTCGACGGCGAACGCCTGTTCCAGCTGTCGCGCGGGCGGTCGATGGCGGTCAAGCCGTTCATCATGGACAACGCGGTGGTGGTGGGGGTGGGCAATATCTACGCCACCGAGGCGTTGTTCGCCGCCGGCATCGACCCGCGCCGCGAGGCGGGCGGGATTTCCCGGGCGCGTTACCTGAAGCTGGCGATCGAGATCAAGCGCGTGCTGGCGGCGGCCATCGAGCAGGGCGGCACCACCTTGCGCGACTTCATCGGCGGCGATGGTCAGCCGGGGTACTTCCAGCAGGAGTTGTTCGTGTATGGGCGCGGTGGGCAGCCGTGCAAGCTGTGCGGCACCGAGCTGCGCGAGGTGAAGCTGGGGCAGCGGGCCAGCGTGTTCTGCCCGAAATGCCAGCGCTAGCGTCAGTACGAATCCTGCAGGAGCGGCCTTGCCGGCGAAAGGGCCGAGGGCTCAGTAGCCTATCGCTGACTGCCCCACGCCTCGCGGATCACTGGCCGCCTCCAGGGTCCCGCCAGCCTTGTCCCAATACAGCACCTGCTGATTTCCATACTGGCGTCCGACATCCTTCAGCCGATACCCGCGCCCTTCAAGTTCGGCCTTCTGCCCTGCACTGAACGTCCCCGGCTCATGCTCCAGCACATCCGGCAGGTACTGATGGTGATAGCGCGGCGTCGCCGGCCACTCGGCCACTGGCCTGCCTTCGAGCAGACCCATGACCGATAGCAGCACCATGCTGGGTATGCGGCTGCCGCCAGGGGTGCCGAAGCTGGCGAACTGGCCGGGGCTTTCGATGAAGGTCGGGCTCATGCTCGACAATGGCCGCTTGCCCGCCGCCACGGCATTCGCCTGGCTGCCCGCCAGCCCGTAGCTGTTGCTGCCGCCAGGATCGGCGGCGAAATCGTCCATTTCGTTGTTCAGCACCAGGCCGGTGCCGGGCACGCTGAAGGCCGCGCCAAACGGCAGGTTGACCGACAGCGTGGCCGAGACGGCATTGCCCTGGGCGTCGATCACCGAGAAATGCGTGGTGTGGTCGCCTTCGCGCCAGGCCGGCGAGGGCGGCAGGGCGCTGCTCGGCGTGGCCTGGTGCACCTCGATACTGTCGGCCAGGCCGGTCAGGTAGTGCCGCGCCAGCAGGCGATTGACCGGATTGCTGACATAGTCCGGGTCGCCCAGCAGGCCGCGGTCGCGGTAGGCGCGGCGCAGCACCTCGACCACGTAGTGGCTGCGCTGCACCGGCTCGGCGCTCTGCCAGGGCAGGCGCTGGAGCATGGCCAGGCTCTGGGCCAGGGCGATGCCGCCGGCCGAGGGCGGTGGGCTGCTGATCAGCTCGCGCTGCTCGGCCAGTGGGTAGCGCAACGGCTCGCGCCAGGCGCTGCGGTAAGCGGCCAGGTCGTCCAGGGTCCAGATGCCGCCGGCCTGGCGCACGCCATCGACCAGGCGCTTGGCCAGCGGGCCGCGATAGAAACCGTCGCGACCGTGCTCGGCCATGCGCTGCAGGGTGCTGGCCAGCTCCGGCTGGCGGATCAGCGTGCCCAGGGCCGGCACGTCATTGTCGGCGAGGAACAGCCGGGCGCTCTCGGCGTCGTCACGCAGGGCGTTCAGGCGCATGGTGGCGCGGTCGCGGTAGATGCGGTCGACGGCAAAGCCCTGGTTGGCCAGGCGAATGGCCGGGGCCAGGCTGTCCTTGAGCGGCAGCTTGCCGTGGGTGGCGGCGAGCTCGGCCAGGGCCTGGGGCAGGCCGGGAATGGCGGCCGCCAGCGGGCCGTTGGTCGACAGGCCCGGCTGCACCTTGCCGTCCTTGAGGTACATATCGGCACGCGCAGCGGCGGGGGCGCGCTCGCGCGCGTCGAGGAAGGCATAGCGCGGCGTGTCGCCCGCTTCGCGCAACAGGAAGAAACCGCCGCCGCCCAGGCCCGAGCCATAGGGCTCGACCACGGCCAGCGCGGCGCTGATGGCCACCGCGGCGTCGAAGGCGTTACCGCCCTGCTGCAGGATGTGCTGCGCCGCCGCGGTGGCCTCTTGGTGCGGGCTGGCGATCGCCGAGCGGCCCGGGCCTGCGGCCAGGGCACCGCTGGCCAGCAGCGCCAGGACGGCGCCGAGGGCTGCGCGGCGTATCGCGGCGACGAACGGCATCAGGCCTTGCCGGTGATCCGGCGGTACTTGGCCATCAGCTCGTCTTCGGTTTCCGGGTGGGCTTCATCCAGCGGGATGCAGTCGACCGGGCAGACCTGCTGGCACTGTGGCTCGTCGTAGTGGCCCACGCACTGGGTGCACAGGTTCGGGTCGATCACGTAGATCTCTTCGCCTTGCGAGATGGCGGCGTTCGGGCACTCGGGTTCGCAGACGTCGCAGTTGATGCAATCGTCGGTGATGATCAGGGACATGGGGACTCCGGCCTGGGCGTCGGGCCCGGGCATGTTTCAAAGCGATGGGGGCAATTGTGCCGGATTCGCGCCCGCAGTGCACGCGGGCGCGACATCCTGCCCCGTGGCTTACTTGCGGAAGCGCTCGGTCAGCGCGTCGGCCACCGCCGGATGGACGAACTTGGTGATATCACCACCCAGCGCGGCGATTTCCCGGACCAGGGTCGAGGAAATGAACGAGTAGCGCTCCGATGGCGTCAGGAACAGGCTCTCGACGTCCGGCGCCAGCTGGCGGTTCATGTTGGCCAGCTGGAACTCGTACTCGAAGTCGGAGACCGCGCGCAGGCCACGCAGGAAGACATTGGCGCCCTGCTCCTTGGCGAAGTGCGCCAGCAGGGTGGAGAAGCCGATGACCTCGACATTGGGCAGGTGCTTGGTGACCTCGCGGGCCAGCTCGACCCGTTGTTCCAGCGGGAACAGGGGGTTTTTCTTGGGGCTGGCCGCCACGGCGATGATCACGTGGTCGAACAGCCGCGAGGCGCGTTCGACCAGGTCGCCATGGCCTTTGGTAATGGGGTCGAAAGTACCCGGGTACAACACTCGGTTCATCGCGTCATCCTGGCTGGAGTGCGTTGGGGAGTCGGATGGTAGCGCAGCGATTGCGCCCGGCCAAGTCGCGTGGCCGGCCGATGGCACTATAGACAGTACGGCCATTGGCTGTCATGCGCGTGCTGCCAGGCGGCCGATCAGCGCGTCGCTGAGCCGCGCGGCCAGGGCATACACCGATAATTGCGGGTTGGCGCCGATGCTGGTGGGGAACAGCGAACCATCGTGGATCGACAGGTTTTCCAGCTGGTGGTGGCGGCCCAGGCTGTCGCACACGGCCTGGCGCGGGTCTTCGCCGAGGGCGCAGCCGCCCATCACATGGGCGCTGCCCAGGCGCATGCGCAACAGTTGCAGGGGCAGCTGGTCGATCATCGCCTGGGCTTGCCCGGGCGTGTCGACATAGCGGGCGTCGCCGTGTACCGGCAACACCCGGCGGGCACCGGCGGCGAACTGGATCTGCGCCATGCTGTGCCAGGCGCGACGCAAACCGTCGCGCAGGTAGTCGGTAACCGGGTAGTCGAGCACGGGCGAGCCGTCGCCGCGCAGTTCCACCTGGCCGCCGGGGCTGTCGGGGTGGAAGCCGTCGCGCAGCAGCGCCAGCATCACATGGGTGTGGGGCAGCTCGGCCATGCGCAGGGCGTTGTCCTGGCCATGGCCGCCCAGCAGGGTGCTGGCCAGCGCCGGGTGCAGCGGCGGCACCTCGAGTTTGTAGCCGACCGGCCCGGTGACGCCCGCCTGCCATTGGAACTGGTCGCTGTAGATCGACTGCGGGGCGCCGTAGTAAGGATCGATGCGTGCCTCGAACTGCGCGGCGCTGAAATTGACCAGGTGCAGGAAGGTGCGTTTGCCCAGGCGCTGGTGCGGGTCTGGCGCCTGGGAGCGCAGCAGCAGGGCCGGGCTGTTGATGCCGCCGCCGGCCAGCACGTAGTGGCGGGCACGCACGCGCACCTGGCGGCCGCTGGGCTGGATGCCCTGGGCATCGAGGGCCTGGCATTGCAGGTGGTCGATGCGCTGGCCATCGTGGCTGAAACGTTCGGCGCGGGCCAGGTAGAGCAGCGCGCCGCCGTTGTCCAGGGTGGCGGGGATGCTGGTCACCAGCATCGACTGCTTGGCGTTGACCGGGCAGCCCATGCCGCAATAACCCAGGTTCCAGCAGCCGCGCACATTGCGCGGGATCACCGCCCAGCGATGGCCGAGGGCCTCGCAGCCACGGCGCAGCACGTCGTTGTTGGCGTTCGGCGGCAGCGCCCAGGGGCTGATGCCCAGGCGTTGCTCCATGCGCGCGAACCAGGGTGCCATGGCGGCACTGTCGAGGCCTTCGACCGCGTGTTCCCGGGCCCAGTGCTCCAGGGTCTGGGGCGGGGTGCGAAAGCTCGAGGTCCAGTTGACCAGGGTGGTGCCGCCCACCGCCCGGCCCTGGAGGATGGTGATGGCGCCATCCTTGCTCAGGCGCCCGAGGCCTTCCTGGTAGAGGTCGGCGTAGGCCTGGTTTTCCAGCAGGTGGAAATCGCTGCTGGTCTTCAGCGGGCCTTCCTCGATCAGCAGCACCTTCAGCCCGGCGGCGCTGAGCAGCTCGGCAGTGGTGGCGCCGCCCGCGCCGCTGCCGATCACGGCGACGTCGGCCTCGAGGGTCTGGTCCTGCTCCAGGCGTGAACCGTCATGGGTGATCCAGCCTCGTTCGAGGCCTTGGCGAAACGGGTCTGGCACAGGCATGGGCTTCTCTCTGGCAGCGATCGGGTAGTTGAAACCATGGGCGCGATGAGTCAGATCCTGGGTGGCCCGGGGTAGCCGCAGGCCGCCCAGGCTTCTGGGCGCTCGTACCAGGCCATCAACAGCAATTGCAGTAACGACGCATGTCCCTGGCGCAGCAGGTCCAGTGAACTGTCGCGCCAGCGTTGCAGAAACGCCTCGACCTGCGTGGCGTCAGCGCTAGCCCAACTGCCCCAGACCCCGGTCAACGGCCCGCAGGTCAGGGGCAGGCTCAGCACATCGAACAATTGCCGGCTGAGCTTGAGCATGGCCGGCGACAGTGCTGCCAGCTTGTGGTCGAGGCTATGCAGCACCAGCTCGGGGGCTGCCTGGGTGCCGGCCAGCACCACCGGGATCAACGCCCGCAGCAGCACCAGGTCGTCCTCGCGCAGCGCGTGGTAGCCGCTCGAGGGCGTCTGCTGGGTGCACCCGAGCAGGCTGGTGGCGCCCAGGAACAGCGTGGCGCCCATGCCCAGGCGCAGCAGCTCGCGGCGCCGCATCAGCGGATGAACAGCTTGTAGACCAGGCGTTGCAAGGCCTTGCCATAGGGTGGGTAGATCAGCCGGGCCGCATTGATGCGCTGCTTGGCCAGCACCGCCTTGGCCTTGCTGAAGGTCAGGAAACCCTCGTGGCCATGGTAGTGGCCCATGCCCGACGGGCCGATGCCACCGAACGGCAGGTCGTCCTGGGCCACGTGCAACAGGGTGTCGTTGAGGCACACCCCGCCGGAGTGGGTGTCGCGCAGCACCCGCGCCTGCTCGGCGCGGTCGTAGCCGAAGTAGTACAGGGCCAACGGCCGCGGGCGCTGGTTGATGTAGGCCAGCGCCTGGTCGAGGCTGTCGTAGGGCACCAGCGGCAGCAGCGGGCCGAAGATCTCCTCGTGCATCACCTGCATGTCGTCGTTCACCTCAAGCAGCAGGTGTGGCGGCAGGCAGCGGCCCTGGCGGGGCTCGTCGGGGTACAAGTCGAGCACCTGGGCGCCGCGCTCGCGGGCGTCGGCCAGCAGGTGCTCGAGGCGCTGCAACTGGCGTGGGTTGATGATGCGGGTGTAGTCAGGGTTGTCGGTAACCCGCGGGAACTGCCGGCGCACGGCGCGCTGGTAGGCCTCGGCGAAGGCGCCCAGGCGGTTGCGCGGCACCAGCACATAGTCGGGGGCGACACAGGTCTGCCCAGCGTTGAGGTGCTTGCCGAAGGCGATGCGTTCGGCGGCGGTGTCCAGGGGCACCTGCCGCGAGACGATGGCCGGCGACTTGCCGCCCAGCTCGAGGGTCACCGGGGTGAGGTTGTGCGCCGCGGCCTGCATGACATGGCGGCCCACGCCGGTGGCGCCGGTGAACAGCAGGTGGTCGAAGGGCAGGCGCGAGAAGGCCTGGCCCACCTCCACCTCGCCCAGCACCACGCTGACCAGGTCGGCGGGGAACACCCGCTCGAGCAACGCCTTGAGTAGCAGGCCGGTGGCCGGGGTGGCCTCGCTGAGCTTGAGCATCACCCGGTTGCCGGCGGCCAGGGCACCGGTCAGCGGGCCGATGGCGAGAAACAGCGGGTAGTTCCACGGCACGATCACCCCCACCACCCCCAGCGGCTGGTACAGCACCTTGGCGCTGGCTGGCTGGAACGCCAGGCCCGCGCGCCGCCGTGACGGTCGCATCCAGCGCTGCAGGTGGCGCTCGGCATGGCGCAGGCCCTGCACCGAGGGCAGCAGTTCGGCGATCAGGGTCTCGTCGCGGCTGCGCCCGGAAAAGTCGCTGTCGATGGCCGCGATCAGCGCTTGCTGTTCTTTCACCAGGGCTTCGCGCAGGCTTTTCAACCACTGCCGGCGTTGCGCGGCCGGCGGCATGGGGTTGTCGACGAATGCCTGGCGTTGGGCGGCGAACATCGTCTCCAGCCCGAGGTCGGATGCAACAGGAGGTGGGGTGGTGATCGAGGTCATGGCGCGGACACCCGTGGCTGGAAGTGAATAGAGCCTATACTCTAATTCTTTCCGGGGAGAGTGTTTTTTCTGCCAGATCAACGGACATTCGTGCAGCCCGGCCCTGACGTTACCGGGCAATAGCCCGTAAGATGCCCCATCACTTGAACGCCCGGAGACTGGAGCTGAGCATGGCCCCGCGCATGAAGACCCGAGAGCGCATCGTGCAGAACAGCCTGGAGCTGTTCAACCAGCAGGGCGAGCGCAGTGTCAGTACCAACCACATTGCCGCGCACATGGAAATTTCACCCGGCAACCTGTACTACCACTTTCCCAACAAGCAGGCGATCATCGCCTTGCTGTTCAGCCAGTACGAAGAGCTGGTCGACAGTTTTTTGCGCCCGCCCCAGGGCCGCGTCGCCACCGTCGAGGACAAGCGTTTCTACCTCAAGGCGCTGCTGGCGGCGATGTGGAACTACCGTTTCCTGCACCGCGACCTCGAGCACCTGCTCGACAGCGACCCGGAGCTGGCCGCCCGCTACCGGCGCTTCTCGCGGCGCTGCCTGCAGCAGGGCCAGGCGATCTACCGTGGTTTCGTCGAGGCCGGGATCCTGGCCATGGAGGCTGCGCAGATCGAATCGCTGACCATCAATGCCTGGATCGTGCTGACCTCCTGGGTGCGTTTTCTCAGCACCACCCGCGAGCATAGCGCGCACCTGGGCGAGGAAGCGTTCAAACGCGGCGTGTACCAGGTGCTGGTGCTGGAGCTGGGGTTTGTCACCCCGGCCTCGCGCGGTGCGGTGGATGCCTTGTGCGACGAGTTCCACGTTCCCTTCAACCAGGCCCTGGAGCACTAGCCAGGGCCATCGAGCCACCTGTCAGGAGATTGTCATGCCCCTTGCGCAACTGATCACCCCGCAGCAACTGGCCGAGCGTCTGGATACGCCCGGCCTGGTGATCCTCGATTGTCGCTTTGCCCTGGAAGATGTCGACTACGGCCAACGCAGCTATGCCCAAGGGCATATCGCCGGGGCGCACTTCGCCGACCTGGAACGCGACTTGAGCGGGCCGGTGGTCAAGGGGCGCACCGGGCGGCACCCGTTGCCAGACCCGCAACGGCTGGTCGAGCGCCTGCGCGAGTGGGGGCTGGACGACGATAGCCAGGTGGTGCTCTACGACGACGGCCCAGGGGCTTATGCCGCCCGTGCCTGGTGGTTGCTGGCCTGGTTGGGCAAGCGCAGCGCGGTGTTCATCCTCGATGGCGGGCTCAAGGCCTGGCATGCCGCGCACCTGCCGCTGAGCCTCGACCCGCCGCCACGGCGCGAGGGCACGTTCAGCGGTGAGCCAGACATGAAAATGTTGGTCGACGCCGAGCACCTGGCCAAGCGCCTGGGCGAGCCGACGCTGACCTTGATCGATGCCCGCGGGCTGCCGCGTTTTCGTGGCGAGGTGGAGCCGATCGACCCGGTGGCTGGGCATATTCCCGGCGCGCAGTGCGCGGCGTTTACCGACAACCTTGGTGCCGACGGGCGATTCCTGCCGGCCGTGCAACTCAAGCAGCGTTTTGCCGAGAAACTGGGCGATCGCTCGCCGGAGCAGCTGGTGGCCTACTGCGGCTCGGGCGTGACCGCTTGCCACAACCTGTTCGCCCTGGCGCTGGCGGGCTATCCGTTGGGACGGTTGTATGCAGGTTCCTGGAGCGAGTGGATCAATGACCCGCAACACCCCGTGGCGACCGGTGACTGACCTGGACCTGTAGGAGCCTTGCCAGAAGGCCCATTCGCCAGCAAGGCTGGCTGCTGCAGCGTCACCGCCCCTGCAGCAGCCATTGTGGAATCCGTCGCTCCAGGTAATACCCGGGATTGCGCAGGCTGCCGTCCACGAAGCCAACATGGCCACCCCGGCTGTGCAGTTCGAACTGCGTCCCTGTGGCCAGCTCATTGGCATTCGGCAGGCTGTGGCCGAACACGAATGGATCGTCGCTGGCGTGGATGATCAGCGTCGGCGTGCGGTTTTCGCCCAGGTAATAACGGCTCGAGGCCCGCCGGTAGTAATCGTGGGCGTCGTTGAAACCATTGAGCGGCGCAGTGACCCGCCCGTCGAAATCCCAGAACGTGCGCAGGTTGCGCAGCGAGCCGAGGCGCTCGAGGGCGGCCAGCCCTTCGCGGTGGCCCTGGTCGCGAAAAAGCCGCTGCTTGTTGTGCACGTAGCCACGCATCTCGCGCATGAAATGCGCCTGGTAGACCTTCGAGATACCCTGGCCGATGCGGTCGGCGCATTGGTCCAGGCGAAACGGCACCGACACTGCCACCGCCGCCTCCAGCAAGCTGGCCGAGCCACTTTCCCCCAGGTACTTGAGCAGTACGTTGCCGCCCAGCGAGTAACCCACTGCATACAGCGGCGCCAGCGGTCGCTGGGCGCGCAGGTGACGGAGGGTCTCGGCCAGGTCTTCGCTGGCGCCGGAGTGGTAGCTGCGCGGCAGCAGGTTGGGCTCGCCCGAGCACCCGCGCCAGTTCAGCGCGACGCTGGCCCAGCCGTGCGCCTGCAGGGCTTGCTGCAGGCCTTTGACATAGGGCGAGTGAGAGGAACCGGTCAGGCCGTGCAGTACCAGCACCAGCGGTGCGTCAGGCCGGTGCGGGCCGTGCCAGTCGAGGTCGAGGAAGTCGCCGTCAGCCAGCCACAGGCGTTCGCGTTGGCGCGCAAGGTCAGGGAGCTTGCGCCACAGTGGCCCCCACAAGGTTTGCAGGTGGGGGTTGGACAGGCCGGTGGCCGGGCGGAAGGTGGCGCTGAGGCTGGACATGCTGGGGGGGCTCGTGTTGTGCCCGCCTAGAGTGCCATGAAACAGCGCCACTGTACCTGCGCTATTGGTCGGCTGTCGCCCGCTGCCACAAGGCGTAATGCACCTGCCCGGTCTTTTTCTCGCGGTGCAGGCGCCAGTTGCCTGGCATCGGCAGCGAGGAGGGGGACGCCTCGCTTTCGGTGTAGATCCATGCCTGCTCGCGCAGCCACTGGCCTTGTTCCAGCAGGTTGCAGGTGCTGGCCAGCAGGTCCTGATGGAACGGCGGGTCGAGGAACACCACGTCGAACTGCTGCTTGGTCGGGCCTTGCAGGTAACGCAGGGCGTCGCTTTGCAGGATCTGCCCGCGCGGGCAGCGCAGCAGCTCCAGGTTGTGCTTGAGGTTGGCGATGGCCGCCGGGTTGCTGTCCAACGCCACGGCGTCTTGCGCGCCGCGCGACAACGCCTCGAGCACCAGCGCGCCGCTGCCGGTGAAGGCATCGAGCACCCGGGCGCCTTCGATGTAGGGCGCCAGCCAGTTGAACAGGGTCTCGCGCACGCGGTCGGGGGTGGGGCGCAGGCCTTCGCCTTCCGGCACGGCCAGGCGGCGGCTGCGCCACTCGCCGGCGATGATGCGCAACTGGCCGGGGCCCTTGCTGGCGCCCGGGGCCGGGCGCGCGGTGGGGGTGGATCTTGGCATTAGTGCTCCGGTACGCCGAGCGGCTGCTCGGCGGGTTTGTCAGTGGGGGCCGGCAGCGGCTTTTGCGCCACCTTCGGGCCGACGGTGACGATCACCAGCTGGTCCGCCGCGAGGTGCTTGTTCATCGCCGCCTTGACCTGCTCGACGGTCAGCGCCTGGGACTGCTGCATGAAATCTTCCAGCCAGCTCAGCGGCAAGTCGTAGAAACCGATCGCGCCCAGTTGGCCGACGATGCTGGCGTTGCTGGCATTGGACAGCGGGAAGCTGCCGGCCAGTTCGCGCTTGGCGTCGTCCAGCTCCTGTTGCGTGGGGCCGTTCTTCAGGTACTCGGCGAGGATATCCTGGACCAGCTTGAGCGTGCCTTCGCTGAGCTCGGCGCGGGTCTGCAGGTTGATCATGAACGGACCGCGCACCTGCATTGGGCTGAACACCGAGTACACGCCGTAGGTCAGGCCGCGCTTCTCGCGCACCTCGCTCATCAGCCGGGTGCCGAAGGCGCCGCCGCCGAGGATCTGGTTGCCCAGCGACAGGGCGGCCCAGTCCGGGTCGTTACGGTCGATGCCCAGCTCGGCCAGCATCAGGTGGGTCTGCTTGGACGGGAAGTCGATGTGGGTCACCCCCGGTTTGGGCTGCACCGGTTGCCCGGGCTTGGCCAGGGCCTGGCCCTTGGGCAGGCCGGCGGAAACCTGGGCGGCGATGGCCTCGGCCTCGGTGCGGCTGAGGTCGCCGACCAGGGCGATCACCGCGTTGCCAGCGGTGTAGGCCTTGGCGTGGAAGGCGCGCAGTTGCTCCAGGGTGATGCCGGGGATGGTCTGCGCGGTGCCGTCGCTGGGGTGGGCGTAGGGGTGGCTGGCATAGAGGTTGGCGAACAGCGTCTTGCCGGCGATCTTGCCCGGGTTCTGCTTCTCGTACTCGAAGCCGGCGAGCATCTGGTTCTTGATGCGCTTGAGGGCGTCCTCGGGGAAGCTCGGCTTGCCGACCACCTCGGTGAACAGCCTGAGCGCCGGCTCGCGCTTGTCGGCGACGCTGAGGCTGCGCAGCGAGGCCACGGCCATGTCGCGGTAAGAGCCGTTGCCGAAGTCGGCGCCCAGGCCTTCGAAGCCTTCGGCGATGGCGGTCACGTCCTTGCCGGCCACGCCTTCGTTGAGCATGGCGTTGGTCAGGGCCGCCAGGCCCGGGACGCTACCGTCCTGGCTGCTGCCGGCGGCGAAGGTCAGGCGCAGGTCGAACATCGGCAGCTCGCGGGCTTCGACGAACAGCACGCGGGCGCCTTCGGCGGTGGTCCAGTGCTGGATGTCCAGCTGGCGGCGGCTGGGCGCCTTGCCGTCGAGCTCGGCCAGCGACTGCAGGGTATTGGCCGGGCGGGCGGCGGGGTCCGGCTTGGCGGCGTTGTCGGATTGGGCCGGGCGGGCCAGCAGTACGGCAACGGCCACCACCAGCACGATGATCGCCAGGCCGAACAGGGTGTAGCGCGGTGCGCTGCGATCACTCATCAGCGGACTCCTCGGGCAGTACATGGGCAACGCTCAGGCGTTCGCGGGTGAAGTAGGTGCGGGCGGCGGCCTGGATGTCCTGCGGGGTGACGCGCTTGAGGTCGTCGAGCTCGCTGTCGATCAGTTTCCAGGACAGGCCGACGGTTTCCAGCTGGCCGATGGTGGTGGCCTGGCTGCTGATGGAGTCGCGGTCATAGACCAGGCCGGCGATCACCTGGGCGCGCACGCGCTCGAGCTCTTCGGCACTGGGCGGGGTGGTCTTGAGTTCGTCGAGCAGTTGCCAGACGCCTTTCTCGACCTCGGCCAGGGTCTTGTGCTTTTGCACGTTGGGCGTGGCCGAGATCAGGAACAGGCTGTCGCCGCGGGTGAAGGCGTCGTAGCTGGACGAGGCGCCGGCCACCAGCTCCTGGCCGCGTTCCAGGCGGGCCGGCATGCGGGCGCTGTAGCCGCCGTCGAGCAAGGCCGAGATCAGCCGCAGGGCGTTGACGCTGCGCGGGTCCTTGGCGGTGGCCAGGGCCGGGACGTTGAAGCCGTAGATCAGGCTGGGCAGTTGCGTGCGCAGGTGCAGGGTCAACTGGCGCTGGCCGGGCTCGGCCAGCTCCAGCGGCAGTTTGCTCGGCGGCACGGCACGCTTGGGGATGGGGCCGAAGTACTTCTGCGCCAGGGCTTTGACTTCGTCGGGCTTGACGTCGCCGACCACCACCAGGGTGGCGTTGTTCGGCGCGTACCAGGATTCGTACCAGTGCCGCAGCTCCTCGACCTTCATGCGCTCGAGGTCGGCCATCCAGCCGATGGTCGGGGTGTGGTAGCCGCTGGCCGGGTAGGCCATGGCGCGAAACAGCTCGAAGGCCTTGGCGTTGGGCTGGTCGTCGGTACGCAGGCGACGCTCTTCCTTGATCACCTCGATTTCCCGGCTGAATTCATCGGCCGGCAGGCGCAGGCTGGCCAGGCGATCGGCCTCGAGCTCGAAGGCCACCGGCAGGCGGTCGCGGGCCAGCACCTGGTAGTAGGCGGTGTAGTCGTCGCTGGTGAAGGCGTTTTCCTCGGCGCCGAGGTCGCGCAGGATGCGCGAGGCCTCGCCGGGGCCAACCTTGGCGCTGCCCTTGAACATCATGTGCTCGAGGGCGTGGGACAGGCCGGTCTGGCCCGGTGTCTCGTAGCTGGAGCCGACCTTGTACCAGATCTGCGAAACCACCACCGGGGCGCGGTGATCCTCGCGCACGACCACCTTCAGGCCGTTGTCGAGGATGAATTCGTGGGTGGGTTGCACATCGGCGGCCAAGGCCGCGAGCGGCAGGCACAACGTGCCGAGCAACAGGCCTGCGGCGCGGCGGGCTAGAGCATTCATACGGTGTTTAACCTGTTCGGCGGCCCGCTTGGGTTTAGCGTCGGCGGGCCAGGAGGTGCTAGGATACTGATCCGGTTGCCTGGCGACCATGCCTGTCGCCGTTCTGGCCCGCAGGCCCTTACGACAAAACGTTGCGCATGAACCAGATGGCTCCACGGTAGTCTGTTCTGCGTGACTCGAGAATTCCCGATGCGCCGCTGCTGGCCCATCGCTACCCTGAGATAGCCGTCTTCCATGTTTGGTTCCAACGACGACAAAAAAGCGCCGGCCGAGGCTGGCGAGAAGAAAGGCCTGTTCAGCTGGTTTCGCAAGAAGCCGCAGCCCACTGTCGCCGAACAGCCGCAAGCCCCTGAACCGCAGGCCGTAGAGCCGACGGCGCCGGTCGAGCCGGTTGCCGCGGCCGAACCGCCTGCCCCGCTCGAGCCGGTGGCCCCGGTGGTCGAGGCGCCCGCGCCCGTGCCTTCGCCGGCTCAGGCGGCAGAACCTGTCGTGCAGGTGCAAGCCGTCGAGTCGCAGGCCGACGAGCCCGTACAGCCCGCTCTGGTCGAGCCTGAGCCGACTCCGCCAGCCCCAGCCCCGGAGCAGGCGCCTGCCGCGCCGGTCAGCAACCTGGTCCTGCCAGTTGCCGAAGAGCCGGTGGCGCTGGTCCCTGATCTCGAGCCCAAGGCGCCGCCGGCCATTGCGCAACGCCCGGCAGTCGAGCCGGAGGTGGTCGAGGCCGCCGTGCTGGCGCCAGTGGTCGTCGAACCTGTCGCGGCCGCCGTTGCAGCGGAACCAGCACCAGCTCCAGCACCAGCCCCAGTACCGGAGCCAGAGCCGACCCCCGTCGCCACCGAACAGGCCAAGCCTGGCTTCTTCGCCCGCCTCAAGCAGGGCCTGTCGAAGACCAGTGCCAGCATCGGCGAAGGCATGGCCAGCCTGTTCCTGGGCAAGAAAGTCATCGACGACGACCTGCTCGACGAGATCGAGACCCGCCTGCTGACCGCCGACGTCGGCGTCGAGGCCACCTCGACCATCGTCCAGAACCTCACGCAGAAGGTTGCGCGCAAACAGTTGGCCGACGCCGACGCGCTGTACAAGTCGCTGCAGGACGAACTGGCCGCGCTGCTGCGCCCGGTCGAGCAACCGCTGAAGATCGAGGCGCAGAACAAGCCCTACGTGATCCTCGTGGTCGGCGTGAACGGTGCCGGCAAGACCACCACCATCGGCAAGCTGGCCAAAAAGCTGCAGCTCGAAGGCAAGAAGGTCATGCTCGCCGCCGGTGACACCTTCCGCGCCGCCGCGGTGGAGCAGTTGCAGGTGTGGGGCGAGCGCAACCAGATCCCGGTGATCGCCCAGCACACCGGTGCCGACTCGGCTTCGGTGATCTTCGACGCCGTGCAGGCCGCCAAGGCCCGTAACGTCGATGTGCTGATCGCCGACACCGCCGGACGCTTGCACACCAAGGACAACCTGATGGAAGAACTGAAGAAGGTTCGTCGGGTCATGGGCAAGCTGGACGCCGAGGCGCCGCACGAGGTGCTGCTGGTGCTCGACGCCGGTACCGGGCAGAACGCCATCAGCCAGGCCAAGTATTTCAACCAGAGCGTCGAGCTGACCGGCCTGGCCCTGACCAAGCTGGACGGCACGGCCAAGGGCGGGGTGATCTTCGCCCTGGCCAAGCAGTTCAATATCCCGATCCGCTTCATCGGTGTGGGCGAAGGCATCGACGACCTGCGCACCTTCGAGGCCGAACCTTTCGTCAAGGCGCTGTTCGCCGAGCGGGAACCTTCATGATCCGATTCGAACAGGTAGCCAAGCGCTATCCCAACGGCCATGTCGGCCTGCACGAACTGAGCTTCCGGGCGCGTCGTGGCGAGTTCCTGTTCGTCACCGGCCACTCCGGCGCCGGCAAGAGCACCCTGCTGCGCCTGCTGCTGGCCATGGAGCGCCCGACCAGCGGCAAGCTGCTGCTGGCCGGTCAGGACCTGGGGCAGATCAGCAACGCGCAGATTCCATTCCTGCGCCGGCAGATCGGCGTGGTATTCCAGAACCACCAGCTGCTGTTCGACCGCACCGTGTTCAACAACATCGCCCTGCCGCTGCAGATCCTCGGCCTGTCCAAGGCCGAGATCGCCAAGCGGGTGGACTCGGCGCTGGAGCGTGTGTCGCTGAGCGACAAGGGCGAGCTGTTCCCCGCCGACCTGTCCACCGGCCAGCAACAGCGGGTCGGCATCGCCCGCGCCATCGTCCACCAGCCCGCCTTGCTGCTGGCCGACGAACCCACCGGTAACCTCGACCCGCGCCTGGCCGCGGAGATCATGGGCGTATTCGAGGACATCAACCGCCTCGGCACCACGGTGCTGATCGCCAGCCACGACCTGGCGCTGATCGCGCGCATGCGCCACCGCATGCTGACGTTGCAACGCGGCCGCTTGATCGGCGATGGGGAGGCCGGGCAATGAGCACTACACGTACACCAAAGGTTTCCGAGCGCGTCGCGCCGAAAGCCGCCGATCCGCAGCCGTCGAAGAAAAAGCGTGGCGATCACGATGACGATGGTCCGGACTTTCGCAGCCTCCTGCACGCCTGGCTGGAAAGCCATCGTGCCAGCCTGGCCGACAGCTTGCGTCGCCTGGGCAAGCAGCCGATCGGCAGTTTCTTCACCTGCCTGGTGATGGCCGTGGCGCTGAGCATGCCCATGGGCCTGTCGCTGCTGCTCAAGAACGTCGAGAAGCTTGGCGGCTCGTGGCAGCGCGCGGCGCAGATTTCGCTGTACCTCAAGCTCGATGCCAGCAGCCGCGATGGCGAGGCCCTGCGCGACGAGATCATGGGCATGCCGGGGGTTGCCGAGGCCCAGTACATCAGTCGCGAGCAGGCGCTGGAAGAGTTCCAGCAGCAGTCCGGGTTGGGTGAGGCCCTGCGCGAGCTGCCGGACAACCCGCTGCCCGGCGTTGTAGTGGTGACGCCGACCGAGGTCGACAAGCCGGCCTTGGAGGCCCTGCGCCAGCGCCTTTCGCAGCTGCCGCGGGTCGAGGCGGCGCAGTTGGACCTGGTGTGGGTCGAGCGCCTGGCGGCGATCCTCAAGCTCGGCGACCGCTTCGTCTTCGGCCTGGCGGTGATGTTGATTTCCGCGCTGCTGTTAGTAATTGGTAACACTATTCGTCTACATATTGAAAACCGCCGCGTCGAGATCGAAGTGATCAAGCTGGTGGGTGGCACCGACAGCTATGTACGCCGGCCCTTTCTCTACATGGGCGCGCTGTACGGCCTGGGTGCCGGTGTGCTGGCCTGGGGCATCCTGGCGTTCGGCCTGAACTGGCTCAACGACGCGGTAGTCGGGCTTTCGGGCTTGTACGGCAGTGATTTTGCCCTGGGCGGTGTTCCCGCTGCGGATGGTCTTTCGCTCTTGATCGGGGCGGTGCTGTTGGGGTATATCGGTGCATGGATCGCAGTGGCTCGCCACCTGAACGAGCTGGCGCCGCGATAATGTTTTGTGGCCAGTATTGACAAATTTTTCATTATGGAACTTGTACAAGGGTTCCTTGTCTATGCTGGCAGTGCCCAAAAGGCATGAGTCTGTAAGCCGGAGGTACTTGAATGACCAATTCGTTGCAACCTGCCTATGCCCTGGTTCCCGGTGCAAACCTGGAAGCCTATGTGCACACGGTCAACAGCATTCCCTTGCTGACCCCGGAGCAGGAGCGTGAACTGGCCGAGCGTCTCTACTACGAGCAGGATCTTGAGGCCGCTCGGCAAATGGTGATGGCCCACCTGCGTTTCGTTGTCCACATTGCCCGTAGCTACGCAGGCTACGGGCTGGCCCAGGCCGACCTGATCCAGGAAGGCAACGTTGGCCTGATGAAAGCGGTAAAGCGCTTCAACCCGGAAATGGGCGTGCGTCTGGTGTCCTTCGCGGTGCACTGGATCAAGGCCGAGATCCACGAGTTCATCCTGCGCAACTGGCGCATCGTCAAGGTGGCTACCACCAAGGCCCAGCGCAAGTTGTTCTTCAACCTGCGCAGCCAGAAGAAGCGCCTGGCCTGGCTGAACAACGACGAAGTGCATCGCGTGGCCGAAAGCCTCGGCGTCGAGCCTCGTGAAGTGCGCGAGATGGAAAGCCGCCTGAGCGGCCAGGACATGGCCTTCGACCCTGCGGCAGAAGCCGACGACGACAGTGCCTTCCAGTCGCCTGCGCATTACCTGGAAGACCATCGCTACGACCCGGCCGTGCAGCTGGAGGACGCTGACTGGAGCGACAACTCCACCAGCAATCTGCATGAAGCCCTGCAAGGCCTGGATGATCGCAGCCGCGACATCCTCTACCAGCGTTGGCTGGCCGAGGAGAAGGCCACTTTGCATGAGCTGGCCGAGAAGTACAGCGTGTCGGCGGAGCGTATTCGCCAGTTGGAGAAGAACGCGATGAACAAGGTCAAGGCACTGATTACCATCTGATCGACGCCTGGCTGGATCGAAAAGGCCGCTTGCCTCCTGGGTAAGCGGCCTTTTCATTGGTGTTGTCTGCGCCAGCTTCTGAAGGTATCGCGTAGCCCCTGTAGGAGCCGGCTTGCCGGCGAACACCGGCGCAGCCGGTGCTGTCCATCGCGGTCACTGTCGGTGTGCAGGATCCAGCTGCATCAGGTAGCTCGGCCCGCCCAGCTGGCTCATCTGCCGGCGGATCCAGCCGGCGCGGCTGGCCACATAGGCGCTGGGCCGGCTGGCGCTCCACTTGATCGGGCTCGGCAGCACCGCCGCGAGCTGTGCGGCCTGTTGTCGCGTCAGGCGGCTGGCATCCACGCCGAAGTGATAACGCGCCGCGGCCTGGGCACCGAACACGCCCTTGCCCCATTCGGCGCTGTTCAAGTACACCTCGAGGATTCGCTCCTTCGACCAGAACAGCTCGATCAGCGCGGTGAACCAGGCTTCCAGGCCCTTGCGCAACCAACTGCGCCCAGACCACAGGAACAGGTTCTTGGCCACTTGCTGGGTGAGCGTGCTGGCGCCGCGCACCTTGCCGCCACGCTCGTTGTAGGCCAGTGCCGCCTGGATTGCCGGAATGTCGAAGCCCCAGTGGCTGGCGAACTTCTGGTCCTCGCCGGCGATCACCGCCACCTTCAGCTCATCGGAGATGTCTGCCCAGGGTGTCCAGTCGCGTTGCAGGTCGATCGGCTCGCCACTGCCCCAGGATTGCACCTTGCGCTCGACCATCAGCGCCGTGCCGGGCGGCGGCACCCAGCGCAGCACCAGCACCACGACAATGCTGGCAGCCGCGAACCAGAGCAGGGCGCGGGCAAGGCGACGGAGAAGGGATGACAGCATGGTGATGGCTTGGCCGGACCGTAGGAACCGGCCATTATACAGACCCCTCTGGAGGAGTCGTCCCATGCTTCGCAGCTTCCTGATGCTCGCCGCGTTCTTCGGCTTTACCGGTGTCGCGCTTGGCGCTTTCGCCGCCCATGGTTTGAAAAACCGCCTCAGCGCCGACTACCTGGCGATCTTCCATACCGGCGTCACCTACCAGCTGGTGCATGCCCTGGCGATCCTGGGCGTGGCGGTGTTGTCGGCGCACCTGCCCGGGCGCCTGGCCGGCTGGGCCGGTGGTCTGTTCGCGCTGGGCATCCTGCTGTTCTCCGGTAGCCTCTATGTGCTGACCCTCAGCGGCCTGGGCAAGCTCGGCATGATCACCCCACTGGGTGGCCTGTGCTTCCTCGCCGGCTGGCTGTGCCTGGGGCTGGCCGCCTGGCGCCTGGGCTGACCGAACGGTCCACAATCGCGACTAATGGCGTGTGCCGCCCTTGGGTTGCAAGGCGGATCGGGGCTAGAATGCGGGCCCCAAAGAACAATGGTGGCCGTGCGCATGCGCATTCAACTTAACGGTGAACCTTACGACCTGCCCGCGGGCGAGAGCGTCGCGGCGCTGCTGGGCCGGCTGGAGCTGGCCGGCCGCCGGGTGGCGGTGGAGCTGAACCTGGACATCGTGCCGCGCAGCCAGCACGAAAGCACGCAGCTTAAGGACGGCGATCAGGTCGAGGTGGTCCACGCCATCGGTGGCGGCTAACCGCCCCTGAAACCTCGCCAGCAAAGTCCCGCAATCTTTCCTGAGGAACAACGATGAGTAACGTTCGCAGCGACAAGCCCTTCATCCTGGCCGGGCGCACTTTCCAGTCGCGCCTGCTGGTCGGCACTGGCAAGTACCGTGACATGGAAGAAACCCGCCTGGCCACCGAGGCCTCGGGTGCCGAGATCGTCACCGTCGCCGTGCGTCGCACCAACCTTGGTCAGAATGCGGGCGAGCCGAACCTGCTCGATGTGTTGTCGCCCGACAAGTACACCATCCTGCCGAACACAGCGGGCTGCTTCGATGCGGTCGAGGCGGTGCGTACCTGCCGCCTGGCCCGTGAGCTGCTCGACGGCCACAAGTCCCACGAAAACCGGACGCTGGTGAAGCTGGAAGTGCTGGCCGACCAGAAAACCCTGTTCCCCAACGTGATCGAAACCCTCAAGGCCGCCGAAGTGCTGGTCAAGGATGGTTTCGACGTGATGGTCTACACCAGCGACGACCCGATCATTGCCCGCCAGCTGGCCGAAGCCGGCTGTATCGCCGTGATGCCGCTGGCCGGCCTGATCGGCACCGGCCTGGGTATCTGCAATCCGTACAACCTGCAGATCATTCTGGAAGAATCCAAGGTGCCGGTGCTGGTCGATGCCGGCGTGGGTACCGCCTCCGACGCCACCATCGCCATGGAGATGGGCTGCGAGGCGGTGCTGATGAACTCGGCCATTGCCCATGCCCAGCAGCCGGTGCTGATGGCCGAGGCCATGAAACACGCCATCGTTGCCGGCCGCATGGCGTATCTCGCCGGGCGCATGCCGAAGAAACTCTATGCCAGCGCGTCTTCGCCGCTGGAAGGTCTGATCAAGTAAGAGCCCCTGATGACTGAATCGCAAGAAACGCCGATCACCGAAGACGGCGAAGCCCGCCCGCACCGCCGCATCAAGAGCTTCGTGATGCGCGCCGGGCGCATGACCGAAGGCCAGCAACGTGGCCTGGACCAGGGCGGCCCGCAGTTCATCCTGCCGCTGGCCGACAACCCGGTGGACTACGACCAGGTGTTTGGCCGTTCTGCGCCGCGTACCCTGGAGATCGGCTTTGGCATGGGCCACTCGCTGCTTGAGATGGCCGCCGCCTCGCCGGAGCTGGACTTCATCGGCGTCGAAGTGCACCGCCCAGGTGTTGGCGCGCTGCTCAACGGCGTGCTCACTCAGGGCCTGAAGAACCTGCGGGTGTACGACTGCGACGCCATCGAGGTGCTCAACCGCTGCGTGGCCGACAACAGCCTCGACCGGCTGATGCTGTTCTTCCCGGATCCTTGGCACAAGGCGCGTCATCACAAGCGCCGGATCGTTCAGCTGGAGTTCGCCGAGTTGGTGCGCCGCAAGCTCAAGCCCGGTGGCGTATTCCACATGGCGACTGACTGGGAGCCCTATGCCGAATACATGCTGGAAGTGATGAGCGCAGCACCTGGCTATCGCAACCAGGCAACCGATGGCGCTTATGTGCCGCGCCCGCAAGAGCGTCCGATCACCAAGTTCGAGCGCCGTGGTGAGCGCCTTGGGCATGGGGTGTGGGACTTGAAGTTCGAGAAGGTGGGCTGAGCCTGGGTTGCCTGACCGCAAACAAAAAAACCGCCTTGTGAAAGGCGGTTTTTTTATGCGGGCTTCGGGTTACGAATCCTCAGCCTGCGCGTTTCAAGCGTCACTGGAGACCACCCACAAACGCGATACTAGGAGTACTTGTGGAGTGCGTCAATCACGGAAATATTAGGCATCAAGTGTGACTGAGCAGGTGACAGCCTTGAACCTTTCGCTGTCGTAAGATTGCCCCGCTCTCATGGGGGAATCTCCAGTGGCGGGCCGGGAAACGAATTCGTTCTGTTGTCTCGGCCCCTTCGACGCGGCCTACGAACCGCGCCGGCAGGGTTTCGAAGGGCCATCTACCCGGCCACTTCACTGGAGACCACCCCACATGATCTCCGAAGGTGTCGAAGTGCCGGTTAGACGCTGGAAGAATGGCCCAGCCAACACGGAGGCCAAGGCATATGAAGCGTTTGCTGAATACGCTGAGCCGCGTATGGAAGCTGGTTCGGATCCTGATCGTTTTCAGGACCGTCAGGGATTTCCTGCGTGATCACTTCGACGATGCCCGTTAAGAGGTTGGTCGGGTGAGAAGCCGCCCTGGCCCGCCAGGGCGGCTTTTAGCAAGTGCTCAACCCTGTTGATCCGCCACCACACCCATTCGAATCCTCCTGAAAATCAGGCCTGTGTTCTTGTCCGGCCTTTGCGCAGGTAGCACATGTTATGCACTGGTCATCCACGCGCTGTGTGAGCCTTCTGGTCCGGGCATTCAAGCCTGAAAACCAGGAGATTCATCATGCATGTCACGCCTTATCTCTCGTCCACACTGGGTGCACTGCTTAGCGTTGCCACGCTATGCATGGTCGCGTTCGGCTGTGAAGCGTCGGCACCGCCAGGGAGCGGTATCAACCTCTCTGGCATGGCGATGTACGAGCGCACGACCAAAAACTTTGCACCGAACTTCGCGCTGCGCCAAGTCGCGCAGAGCACGGCATTTCTGATCGACAGCGGCAACGATGCAGCACCCGCTTTGCTAGTGGGTAGCGGACATGCACTGGAGGATAGCGCCGACATTGTCGATGCGGAGTTGCCCGGGACTGGGCATATCAGTTTCGCCAGTGTTGCCGGCAGGCATTTCTCCGTCGCTCGGGTGCGTTATGTCTCGCGTCGGGGCCTGGATTTCGCCATCTTCGAACTGTCCCAGACTCAGGGTGCACTCAAGGCGCTTGGGGTTACCCCTTTGGCTTTGGCTGGACGCAAGGCCGTCGAGGATGAACCGGTTATCGCCGTACCGCGCTTGAGTGACAGCCATCGCGGTATCGCCAGTTGGCCGGAACAGGATCTGCCATGGATCGACATGAAGACTGGCGATGGTGTCGTGTATCGCCATCTGTTGAGGGTGGAGGGCGCAAGCCTGCAGCCGGGTGACTCTGGCAGTCCGGTGCTGGATGCAACGCATCGTGTCTTGGCAATCTTCCACAGCACGTTGCCTGGTGCCGGCCATGCTTCGGACCTGAGCTTCCTTCCGGCCTGCCTGATACAGGGGCGCTTCAATGCCCAGGGCGAAGGCTGCGGGTTGGACAATGTCTTCAACGTGCTGGTGGAAAAAGACGATGACAGCCGCCTGATCTACAAACAGTCCGTTCAGGCACCTATCGTCATCGATTCACCTGTGTACTCTACGACGCCCTTCTATCAGGCCAAGCTTGCGCAATGGCCGGAGCAATGTGAGCAAGCGGATGGATACGGAGTGCAGCAGGTCTCGGGTGATGTGCTGAATCTTCCTGTGACAGGCTTGATCCTGGCGCCGGCGAATCCAACGGTACTGGCGTTGTGCTTATGGGGGCGCGAGGCGGATGGGCCTGAGCCTGCCAACCGCAATGCCGTGGCGTTGCCAGTGGTGGTACACCCGCCGGGGCCCGCAGCACAACCGGAGATGGACGTCAGCGCACCCTACCTGGATGCATTCGGTCGCTGGGCCTATCGGATCAATGTGCCGTCAAGGCACATCCTGTTCCAGCGTGTGGAGTTCAAGCTGGGGCCCTGGCAGAGTACCGCCTGTGCAGATCCCCGTGGCTACGGCGATTTGAGCAGCAAGATCATCGTCCGCCAAGACAGCCGGTTGTGTGCCGTGGGCATCGATTACGCCGGGCAGCGTTCAGTAGCGGTGGAGGTCAGGCTGCGCCCTCGAACTTGAACGGTGCGCGGGTCCTTTGCGGCCCGCGCACGCTTGCAGGCTCAACCTCGCCGATCAGCCACAACACCAATCAACACCAGCACCACCAGCAACACCGGGGCCAGTGCATAGTTGTTGAACTGCCCCAGCCCCTTCACGACCCACGGCGTCGCATAGATCAGCGCCGCGCCGCTGCCGATCATCACCAGCAAGGCCATGAACGGCACCCGCAAGGCGCCGGCCAGGCCGCCCAGGCGGCCTTCCACCCAGCCCTTGATATCGGTGCCGAACAGCACCAGCAAGCAGCCCACCAGGGCCAGGGAGATCTCCGATAAATTGCTGCGGCTCCAGCGGGAAACGGTCGAGAGCAGGTCAAGTACCAAGTCCATGGGTCATCCTTAATTCAAGAAGTACTGCAGCAGGTCGTTGAGGAACAGTTGGCCGCGCGGCGTGGCCGCCAATCGATCCGGTTCGACCCGCAAAAGGCCTTTTTGTTCGGCTTCACGGCGGGCTTCGGCCAGTTGTGCAAGAGGCAGGCCGGTACGCAGGTTGAACAGCTCGGCCTCCACGCCGTCGGTGAGGCGCAGCGCGTTCATCAGGAACTCGAACGGTAGCTCTTCGGCGGGCAGCAGCTTTTCCCCGGCCTTGAACGGCTTGGCCGGGTTCAGGTAGTCCTTGGGCAGGCGGGTCTTCCAGGTGCGCAGGATGCGTCCGTCGGGGAACGACAGCTTGCCATGGGCGCCGGCACCGATGCCGATGAAGTCGCCGAAGCGCCAGTAGTTCAGGTTGTGCCGCGCGGCACGACCGGCTTGAGCGTAGGCCGAGACTTCATATTGGCGGTAACCGTGGTCGGCCATCAGCGCCTGGCCCGCTTCCTGGATATCCCAGAGGACGTCGTCCTCGGGCAGCTCCGGCGGCTGGTTCCAGAATACCGTGTTCGGTTCTACCGTCAGCTGGTACCAGGACAGGTGCGTCGGCGCCAGTTCGATGGCTTGGCGTAGGTCGCCCAAGGCGTCGTCGAGCGACTGGTCTGGCAAACCGTGCATCAGGTCCATGTTGAAGTTGTCGAAGCCTGCCGCGCGGGCCATATCGGCGGCGCGCACCGCTTCGGCGCCATTGTGGATGCGCCCGAGCTTCTCAAGCTTGGCGGGCTGGAAGCTCTGCACGCCGATGGACAGGCGGTTGATGCCGGTCTGCCGGTAGGCCTTGAACTTGTCCTGCTCGAAGGTGCCCGGGTTGGCCTCGAGGGTGATCTCGATGTCCGGGGCGAACGGGATGCGTTGCTCGACTCCGCGCAGCAGGCGGCCCAGTGCATCGGCGCTGAACAGGCTGGGGGTGCCGCCGCCGAAGAAGATCGTGCTGATGGCGCGGCCCTGGACGGCAGGCAGCTCCTGGTCGAGGTCGGCCAGCAGGGCGTCGATGTACTCGGCTTCCGGCAGGGTCGGGCCGGCCTGGTGCGAGTTGAAGTCGCAGTACGGGCATTTGCGCACGCACCAGGGGATATGGATATACAGCGACAGCGGCGGGAGCTCGGGAAGGATCAGGCCCGCCGCCTGCAACGACAGCTTTTCGGTCATGCCAGGCCCAGACGTTGACGCAGCAGGGCCATGGCGCGGGCGCGGTGGCTGAGCTGGTTCTTTTCGAGCGGGGCGAGGTCGGCGCTGGAGCACTTGCGCTCCGGCACCCAGAACAGCGGGTCGTAGCCGAAGCCGTGTTCGCCACTGGCCTCGAACAGGATGCTGCCATGCCACAAGCCTTCGCAGAGGATCGGCAGCGGATCGTCGGCATGCCGCACCAGGGCCAGCACGCAGACGAACTGCGCGCCGCGCTGGTCTGCAGGCACGTCCTTGAGGGCTTCGAGCAGCTTGGCGTTGTTCGCCGCGTCGCCCTTGCCGTCGGCGTAGCGCGCCGAGTAGATGCCCGGCGCGCCGCCGAGGAAGTCCACTGCCAGGCCCGAATCGTCGGCCAGCGCCGGCAAGCCGGAGATGCGCGCGGCGTTGCGGGCCTTGAGGATGGCGTTCTCGACAAACGACAGGCCGGTCTCCTCCGGCTCTACCTGGCTGAATTCGCCAATCGAACGCAGCTGCACGGACTCGCCGAGCATCGCTTGCAGTTCCTTGAGTTTGCCGGCGTTGTGGCTGGCCAATACGAGTTGCTGGAAATTCATCATTCGCCTGGGAACACTTCCTGGTTGAAGCTGAGTGTGTGGCTGATGCCGCCGGATTCGATGTTGAGGTCGAATATGACGGTCTCGGCCTGGTCGATCTTGAACTGGGCGATATAGTAAACCGCGCCCTGGTCGGTGATCTGCTTGAACGACAGTGGGTTGCTGCGCCCGGTCAGGTCCTTCACGGTGCCGCTGACCACCGCCATGGCCGGCTTGCCAGCCTTGAGCACGGCGATGTTGAGCACGCCCTGGTTCTTGCTGCGGGTAAGGCCCGTGGCTGCGGCGATCTCCGGTTGCAGCATGCTCGAGGTGAAGGCGCTGTAGTGCACCGTCACGTCGCCGAAGTCCTGCTTGCGCTCGGGCCTGGCGGCATCGGCAGCCAGTACCGGCAAGGCCAGGCACAGGCTGATCAGAAACAGTGCTAGTCGACGCATGATCGCATTCCTCCGTTCGCGAGGGTCAGACCGCGAGCTGGTGCTCCTGCAGGCCCGGGCTGCTGACCCGATAGATACCGATTTCACCTAGAAGATTAGGCCAAAGCCGGCCGCCCAACCCATTACGGTGCAGGCGGTCGACGGCCAGGCGGTCGAGCACCTTGGCGCTGCGCTCGTGGCACAGGTTCTCGAAGTCTTCGAAGGTGCAGAAGTGGATGTTCGGGGTGTTGTACCAGGTATACGGCATGAAGTCCGAGACCGGCATGCGACCCTTGGTCGCCAGGTACCAGCGGCAGCGCCAGTGGCCGAAGTTGGGGAAGGTGATGATGCACTGGCGGCCTACACGCAGCATCTCGTCGAGGATCCGGTCGGGGTATTCCACGGCCTGCAGGGCCTGGGTCATGACCACCACGTCGAAGCTGTTGCTGGCGAAGTTGCCCAGGCCCTTGTCGAGGTCCTGTTCGATGACGTTGACGCCCTTGGCCACGCACGCGGCGATGTTGTCGGCGTCGATTTCCAGGCCATAGCCGGTGACGTTCTTGCGCTCGCGCAGCGAGGCCAGCAGTTCGCCGTTGCCGCAACCGAGGTCGAGTACCCGGCTGCCGGCGGGGATCCAGTCTTGGATGATTTCCAGGTCGGCTCTCATGGGGTCCTCAGACAGCGATGCGGTTCATGTAGTTGGCGAAGCCCTGCATGTAGCGAGGCGTCGGGATGAGGAAGGCGTCGTGGCCGTAGGGCGAGTCGATGTCCAGGTAGCAGACGTTCTTGCGCGCGGCCATCAGGGCGTCGACGATCTCCCGCGAACGGGCCGGCGAGAAGCGCCAGTCGGTGGTGAACGACATGATGCAGTAGTCCGCCTTGACGTGCGCCAGGGTCGCCGCCAGGTCGCCGCCATGGGCTGCGGCCGGGTCGAAGTAGTCCAGCGCCTTGGTCATCAGCAGGTAGGTGTTGGCGTCGAAACGCCCGGAGAACTCCTCGCCCTGGTAGCGCAGGTAGCTCTCGACCTGGAATTCGACGCTGTGGAAGTCGTAGTTGAGCTTGTCGCTCTTGAGCTCGCGGCCGAATTTCTCGCCCATCGAGTCGTCCGACAGGTAGGTGATGTGGCCGACCATGCGTGCCAGCATCAGGCCACGCTTGGGGACCACGCCCTGGTCCTGGAACGAGCCGCCGTGGAATTCGGGGTCGGTGAGGATGGCCTGGCGCGCCACTTCGTTGAAGGCGATGTTCTGTGCCGACAGCTTGGGCGCCGAGGCGATGTCCACGCAGTGGCGCACCCGGTCGGGGTAGGTGATGGTCCATTGCAGCGCCTGCATGCCGCCCAGGCTGCCGCCGACGATGGCGGCCCAGGTCTGTATCCCTAGGCGATCGGCCAGGCGCGCTTGGCTATGCACCCAATCTTCGACCGTCAGTACCGGGAAATCGGCGCCGTAGGGCTTGCCAGTGGCTGGGTTGAGGCTGCTGGGGCCGGTGCTGCCGTTGCAGCCGCCGAGGTTGTTCAGGCTGACCACGAAGAAACGGTTGGTATCGATTGGCTTGCCGGGGCCGATACAGCTGTCCCACCAGCCCGGCTTGCGGTCGCTGGCGGCATGATAGCCGGCGGCATGGTGATGGCCGGACAACGCATGGCAGATCAGCACGGCGTTGCTGGCGCTGGCGTTCAGCTGGCCATAGGTTTCGTAGATGAGTTCGTAGCTGGCCAGGGCGCGGCCACAGGCCAGGGCCAGCGGTTCATCGAACCGGGCGACTTGCGGTGTAACCAGACCGACGGAATCTTCGGGAAGGACAGTGGACATCGACCCTGCTCACGCTTGACGGAGGCGTAAGTCTAAAGAGCGCTACCCCCAGCGGCAAGCAAAGGCTTGCCGCTGGAAGTGTCGATGTGCCGGGGGCGGATCAGATCATCCGCCACAGCTCCTGCGGCATGCCGGCGTAGGCGGCCAGTTGCGGCATGAGGAACGACTGGATCACCTGGATGGCGATGAAGGCGAAGATCGGCGAGATGTCCATGCCACCGAGGTTCGGCACCAGGCGTCGGAAGGGTGCCAGCACCGGCTCGCTGATCTGATAGGCCAGTTCGGCGGCTGGGTTGTGGCTGTTCGGGGCGACCCAGGAGACGATCACCATGACGATCATCGCCACCCAGAAAATCTTCAGGAACAGCGAAGTGATGCCCAGGATCGACCACATCAGCAGGTGCAGGATGTCGCCGAAAGTGCCGTAGGTGACCATCAGCACGAAGGCCATCAGCAGCGCCTGGATGATGATCGACAGCAGCAGCGACGAGGTGTCCAGGCCGGCGATGCTGGGGATCACCCGGCGCAGCGGCTTGAGCAGCGGCTGGGTGGCGCGCACGGCGAACTGGCTGAGCGGGTTGTAGAAGTCGGCCTTGACCAGCTGCAGCACGAAGCGCAGCAGGACGATCACCAGGTACAGGCTGACCAGGGTTTGCACCACGAAGATCGCGGCGCCGGACAGTGCATTCATCAAAGGCTCCTTATTTGCCCAGTTGTTCGGCCAGCTCGGCGGATCGGGTTGCCGCGGCTTGCAGTGCCTGCTCGACGATCGCTTCGAAGCCACTGGCCTGGAAGGACTTGATTGCCGCTTCCGTGGTGCCGGCCGGCGAGGTGACGCGGCGGCGCAGCTCAGCGGCGTCGACATCGCTGGCCACTGCCATGCGCGCGGCGCCCAGGGCGGTTTGCAGGGTGAGCTGCGAGGCGGTTTCGCGTGGCAGGCCGAGTTTCTCGCCGGCGGCGGTCATGGCTTCGATCAGCAGGAAGAAGTACGCCGGGCCGCTGCCGGAAACGGCGGTGACGGCGTCCAGTTGCTGTTCCTGCTGCAGCCACAGTGCGCTGCCCACCGCGGACAACAGTTGCTCGGCTTGCTGGCGTTGTGCGACGGACACTTGCTCGGTTGCATACAGGCCGCTGACCCCTTGGCGCAACAACGCCGGGGTGTTGGGCATGCAGCGCACCAGCGGGACCTGGCCCAGCCAGGCCTGCAGGCTGGCACAGGTGATGCCGGCGGCAATCGAGACGATCAGTTGGCCGGGTTTCAGGTTGGGCTTGAGCGTTTCGCAGACCGCCTTCATCACCTGCGGCTTGACCGCGAGGACGATCACATCCACGCCATCGATGGCCTGGGCGTTGCTTTCGAAGGTTGCGATGCCGTGTTCGGCCTGGATCCGCGCACGGGTCTCGGCACCCGGGTCGCTGGCGCGGATCTGCGCGGCGTCCAGGCCCTGGGCACGCAGGCCGCCGATCAGGCTGGCGGCCATGTTGCCGGCGCCGATAAAGGCAATACGAGTCTTGCTCATGTCAGGTCCTTGAGGGAAAGAGTGAGTTAAGCATGGATTCAGGCCTGGCCGTAGTCGCGGGCACCGAACAGGGCGGTGCCGATGCGGACCCAGGTCGCACCTTGGGCGATGGCGGCTTCCAGGTCATGGCTCATGCCCATCGACAGGGTGTCCAGGCCAAGGCCCAGTTGCGCCTGGAGCTGGCGCAGGGTGGCGAAGGCGGCCTCTTGTTCGGCGCGGTCCTCGGTCGGTTCCGGGATCGCCATCAGCCCGCGCAGGCGCAGGCCGGGCAGGGCATTCACTGCCTGCGCCAGGGCTGGCAATTCGGCTGGAGCGCACCCGGACTTGCTGTCCTCGCCGCTGACATTCACCTGCAGGCAGATGTTCAGCGGCGCCAGGCCGGCGGGGCGCTGCTCGCTGAGGCGTTGGGCGATCTTCAGGCGATCCACGGAATGTACCCAGTCGAAGTGCTCGGCGATGGCCTTGGTCTTGTTCGACTGAATGGGGCCGATGAAGTGCCAGATCAAGGGCAGGTCGGAAAGTGCCTGTTGTTTGGTCAGGGCTTCCTGAAGGTAATTCTCACCTACATCGCGCAGGCCGGCGGCGTAGGCCTCGCGGATAACGCTGGCAGGCTTGGTCTTGCTCACCGCCAGCAGCTGAACGCTGGCGGGATCGCGCCCGGCGGCCCTGGCCGCGCTGTCGATGCGGCGGGCAATGGCGCAAATGTGGTCTGCTAGGGTGGACATGGTTGGTCGCCGACGGCTTTGGGGTCTGCGGCATTCTACCTGCTTGATCGTCGTTGGGGAGTCTCATGGATGTGACTGAACTGCTGGGCCAGGCCCGGGCGGCGGGTGCCAGCGACCTGCACCTGGCCGTGGGAGAACGGCCGTTGCTGCGCCTGGAGGGCGTGTTGCAGCGGCTGGCGCTTGCGCCATTGACCGCGCCGGCGCTCGAGCAAGGCATGGCTGCGCTGCTCGACGACGCCCAGCGCCGGCAATGGCTGGCGGCAGACGAACTGGACCTGGCCGTGAGCCTGCCTGGGCTGGGGCGCTTTCGGCTGAACCTGTTTCGTCAGTGCAATGGGCTGGGCGCCAGTGTGCGCTTGATCCCGGCGCAGGTACCGAATCTCGAGGCGCTGGAACTGATGGATATTTTTGAAGCTATCAGCCGCTGTCGTGACGGCCTGGTGCTGGTGGGCGGGCCGACCGGCAGCGGCAAGTCCAGCACATTGGCGGCGCTGGTCGACCGCCTCAACCGCGACCATGCGCTGCACATCGTCACCCTCGAAGACCCGATCGAAGTGATCCACAGCGGCCAACGCAGCCTGGTCAACCAGCGCGAGATCGGGCGTCACAGCCGCGACTTAGCCCAGGGCCTGCGCAGTGCCCTGCGCCAGGATCCGGATGTGATCATGGTTGGTGAACTGCGTGACCTGGAGAGCATCCGCCTGGCGCTGCGGGCAGCGGAAACCGGGCATCTGGTGCTGGCCACCGTGCATACGCGCTCGGTGGTGAACAGCATCGACCGGCTGGTGGAGGTGTTCGCGCCGCAAGAGAAACCATTGGTGCGCGCGATGCTCGCCGAATCGCTACGCCTGGTGGTCGCGCAGGTGCTGGTCAGGCGTCGCGGTGGCGGGCGTGTGGCGGCGCGTGAGGTGCTGGTGGCGACGCCTGCGGTGCGCCATTTGATCCGCGAGGGGCGGATGGCGCAGGTCTACTCGTTGATGCAGACAGGCGGGGCGGCCGGGATGCGGACGATGGACGCGGCGATGCAGGCGCTGAAGGCGCAAGGTGTGCTGTAGGCGCCGGCTTGCCGGCTACTTTTCGTACAAACCCTAGCACCCAGGCGTGCCTGCTTCGCCAGCGGCAGGGGGGCGGCTTAGCGTTTGGCCAGGCGCAGCGCCTGCTGGTCTTTGGGCAGCACGCGCTTGGCCACCACGTAGTGCTTCTGCCAGTAGGGTTTGTCCAGGCTGTCGATGCTTACCCGCTTGCCGGTGCGCGGGGCGTGGATGAAGCGGTCGTTGCCCAGGTAGATGGCCACATGGTTGACCCGGCGACTCTTGATGTTGAAGAAGATCAGGTCGCCCGGCTTGAGGTCGCCCTTGGCCACTTTCACCCCCTGGCCCTGGGCCATGGCGTTGGAGGTGCGCGGCAGGTCGACATCGGCCACGTCGTTGAAGGCGTACTTGACCAGGCCGCTGCAGTCGAAACCTTTCTTCGGGCTGCTGCCGCCCCAGCGATAGGGGGTGCCGAGCACGTTCACCGCGCGGCTGAGCACCTCACTGCTCTGCTTGGGCGACATCGCCACGGCCTGCAGGCCCACCGCCTGCTGCTTGGCGGCGTTGCCTGGGCGAGCGCGCAGGGTGGTGGTGCGGTATTGAACCGGGGCGCGCTTCACCGTGGCATCGGCATTGGCCGTGTAACCGGTGAAGCCGCTGGGGAGTCGTTGCTCACGGTTGGTGGCGTGGGCGGCCAGGGGCAATAAAAGGCAGAGGGTCAGCCATGTCTTGAAGAAAGGTGGCATAGATGAAGCTCTTATAGGTGTTGGCGCGCAACTTTATAACAGCTTTTTGATCAAATTCTGATCCGTTGGTCGCTCAGCCACGTACCATATGTCGGGTCAACACGGAAAAGTCACATTTTTCGTTAGAAAATTTTCGGCTAACCCACGAGGGCTTCAAATGAATGGTTATCAACAGGGTGTGCCTGCGCACGACACCCACAGCAAGGTCCTCGGCTACCTGCTCTGGATCTTCGGCTTCACCGGTTCGCACCGGTTCTACTATGGCAAACCCGTTACCGGGACGATCTGGTTCTTCACCTTTGGCCTGCTCGGCATTGGCTGGCTGATCGACCTGTTCCTGATCCCGTCGATGGACCGCGAGGCGGACCTGCGCTTCGAGTCCGGTGGGGTGGACTACAACCTGGCGTGGATCTTCCTGACCTTCCTGGGCATCTTCGGCGTGCACCGCCTGTACCAGGGCAAATGGATCAGCGCGTTGATCTACCTGTTCACCGGTGGCCTGTTCCTGCTGGGGGTGCTGTATGACTTCTGGACCCTGAACCGGCAGATTTCCGAGGTCAACCTCGCCCGTCGGCGGGTATGAAAAAAGGCCTTGTCGCGGTGTGCGGCAAGGCCTTTTTCGTTACTGGCGGCGTTGTTGCAGCAGCAGGTTGCTGAAGCCTGCCCCGGCCAGTTGCTTCTGCGCCACGGTCAGCTGTTCGCGGTTGCTGAACGGGCCGACCATCACGCGGTACCAGGTCTCTTCCTTGACCGTCCCCGACTCCACCTTCACCGCCTGGCCGAGCAGGATGATCTGCGCGCGGACCTTGTCGGCGTCCGCCTGCTTGCGGAACGAGCCGGCCTGCAGGAAGAACTGGGTGGTGGCCGCCGGCTTGATCACCGGGGGTGCCGGTGGCGGTGTCTGCCCCAGCAGCGCGGCCTGGGCACGGGCGGTGTCGATCTTCGCCGCTTCCGCCGGGGTGACCGGCGTGCTCGGCACCGGTGGTTGCGCCGGCACCGGCGGAGTCTTCTCGGGCACGGCCTCGGGCGGCACGATCACCTCCGACTCCGGCAGCAGGGTGTAGAAGTCGTACTTCGGCTTCACCGGCTGCTGGGGTGTCGGCGTGGTGGTCTTGCTGGCCTCGGCGACTCGCTCCGGCTTCTGCTGTTCGGGCTTGGCGCGCTTGATATCGCCGCCGCCGGGTTCGAGCTTCATCAGGAACACGATGAAGGCGCCCACGGTCAGGCCGACCGCCAGCCACACCCAGCCGGGGATCGGCTGCTTGGCGGGTGGTTGGTGGCGGCTGGCGCCGCGCTTGGGCGCGGGTTTTTTCTTTGCAGCCAACTTACATGCGCTCCAAGGTTTCCAGGCCGAGCAGCTCCAGGCCCTGCTTGAGGGTGCGGCCGGTCAGGGCGGCCAGGCGCAGGCGGCTCTGCTGCTGTTCGGCGGTATCGGCGGAGAGGATCGGGCAGTTCTCGTAGAAGCTGGAGAACAGGCCGGCGAGGTCGTACAGGTAGCTGCACAGTACGTGCGGGGTGCCCTTGTCGGCAACGTTGTTGAGGATTTCGCCGAACTGCGCCAGGCGCGCGGCCAGGTCCTGCTCATGGGCCGCCTGCAGGACGATTGCGCCGTCCACCTCGTCGAAACCCTTGCCCAGCTTGCGGAACACACCGGCCACGCGGGTGTAGGCATAGAGCAGGTAGGGCGCGGTGTTGCCTTCGAAGTTAAGCATCAGTTCGAAATTGAAGCTGTAGTCGCTGGTGCGGTGCTTGGACAGGTCGGCGTACTTGACCGCGCCGATACCGACCACCTCGCCGATGTGGCGCAGTTCGTCCTCGCCCAGCGAGGGGTTCTTTTCCTTGACCAGCGCGTAGGCGCGGTCCTTGGCTTCGCTGAGCAGGTCGATCAGCTTGACGGTGCCGCCATCGCGGGTCTTGAACGGGCGGCCGTCGGCGCCGTTCATGGTGCCGAAGCCCATGTGCTCCATTTTCATCGGGTGGCCGACGAAGCCGGCACGGCGGGCCACTTCGAACACCTGGTTGAAGTGCAGGGCCTGGCGCTGGTCGACGAAGTACAGGGCGCGATCAGCGTGCAGCGTGTTGCTGCGGTAGCGTACCGCGGCCAGGTCGGTGGTGGCGTACAGGTAGCCGCCGTCGGCCTTCTGCACGATCACCGGCAAAGGCTCGCCTTCGCTGTTCTTGAATTCTTCGAGGAACACGCACTGGGCGCCTTGGTCCTCGACCAGCAGGCCCTTGGCCTTGAGGTCGGCGACCACATTGGCCAGGTCGGCGTTGTAGGCGCTCTCGCCCATCACGTCGGCCATGGTCAGCTTGACGTTGAGCAATTCGTAGGTCTTCTGGCAGTGCGACAGCGAGATGTCCTTGAAGCGCGTCCACAGCGCCAGGCACTCGGGGTCGCCGGCCTGCAGCTTGACCACCAGGCCGCGGGCGCGGGTGGCGAAGTCCTCGGACTCGTCGAAGCGTTTCTTCGCGGCGCGGTAGAAGTTTTCCAGGTCCGACAGTTCGTCGCTGGTGATCGGGTTTTCTTCCAGGTACGCCAGCAGCATGCCGAACTGGGTACCCCAGTCGCCGACGTGGTTCTGGCGGATGACCTCGTCGCCGAGGAACTCCAGCACCCGCGCGACGCTGTCGCCGATGATGGTCGAGCGCAGGTGGCCGACGTGCATCTCCTTGGCCAGGTTCGGCGCCGACATGTCGATGACGACTTTCTCGGCCGGGCCGGCCTTGCGCACACCCAGTTGGGCATCGGCCAGGGCGGCGTCGAGGCGCTGAGCCAGGGCGGCGGTGTTCTGGAAGAAGTTCAGAAAGCCGGGGCCGGCGATCTCGACCTTGCTGATGTCGGCGCTGGCGGGCAGCGCGGCGATCAGTTTTTCAGCCAGGTCGCGTGGCTTCAGGCCGGCCGGCTTGGCCAGCATCATGGCGATGTTGCTGGCGAAGTCGCCGTGGGTCTTGTCCCGGGCGTTTTCCACCTGGATCGCCGGCGTCAGCCCTTCAGGCAGCACACCGTCGGCGACGAGTTGGGTGAGGGCTTGCTGGATCAGCTGGCGAATGGTGTCTTTCATGGGGTTCTCTTTTCGACCGCAAGCGCGGTGGAGCGCTTCGATGCGCAGGTGGAAAAACTGGGCATTATCCGTTGCCGGGGGCGGGTTGCCAACCTTTTGGCCGGTATCGCTGGTCAGGCGTGGGGGCGGGCTTGCCCCGCGATGGGCTCGATCGCGGGGCAAGCCCGCTCAATCGCTCAATACAGGTCGACCGGGTCGACATCCAGCGACCAGCGTACCTGGCGCCCCGATGGCATCTGCTCCAACACTAGCAACCAGGCGCTGATCAGTCGATGCAAGGGCGCCCGGGCATTGGCCTGGAGCAATAGTTGCGCGCGGAATCGGCCCGCCCGTCGCTCCATCGGCGCGGGCACCGGGCCCAGCAGCTCGATACCGTGCAGGCCTTGCTCGCGCAGCAGGCGCTCGGCGGCGCTGCACGCCTCGTCGAGGAAGCTCTCGGCCTGGCCCGGCTTGTGCGCATCGGCGCGCAGCAGGGCCAGGTGGGCGAACGGTGGCAGGCCGGCGGCGCGGCGTTCGCTCAGGGCCTGCTCGGCGAAGGCGAAGTAGCCCTGCTCGGTGAGTTGCACCAGCAGCGGATGGTCGGCCAGGTGGGTCTGTACGATCACCTTGCCGGGCTCCTCGGCCCGTCCGGCGCGGCCGGCCACCTGGACGATCAGTTGGGCCATGCGCTCGCTGGCGCGGAAGTCGCCGGAGAACAACCCGCCGTCGGCATCGAGGATGGCCACCAGGGTCACCCGGGGGAAGTGATGCCCCTTGGCTAGCATCTGGGTGCCGACCAGGATACTCGGCTGGCCGCGCTGGATGGTGCTGAACAGCTGGTGCATGGCGTCCTTGCGCGAGGTGCTGTCGCGGTCCACGCGCAGGATCGGGTAGTCGGGGAACAGCACCTTGAGGCGCTCTTCGGCGCGCTCGGTGCCGGCACCCACCGGGCGCAGGTCGACATGGGCGCACTGCGGGCACTGCAGTGGCAGGCGCTCGTCGTAGCCGCAATGGTGGCAGCGCAGCACGCCCGAGCGTTGGTGCACGGTCATGCGCGCGTCGCAGCGCGGGCATTCCGACAGCCAGCCGCAGTCGTGGCATAGCAGGGTTGGGGCGAAGCCGCGGCGGTTGAGGAACACCAGCACCTGCTGGCCAGCCTCCAGGGTCTGGCGGATGGCCTGTTGCAACGGGCCGCTGATGCCGCTATCGAGCGGCAGGCTGCGCACATCCAAGCGCAGGAAGCGCGGGGGCTTGGCGCCACCGGCGCGCTGGGTCATGCGCAGCAGGCCGTAGCGGCCGCTGTGGGCGTTGTGCAGGCTCTCCAGCGACGGCGTGGCCGAGCCCAGCAGGATCGGCACGTTCTCCTGGTGCGCGCGTACCACCGCCAGGTCGCGGGCGTGATAGCGCAGGCCCTCCTGCTGCTTGTAGGAGCCGTCGTGCTCCTCGTCGATGATGATCAGCCCGGGGTTTTTCATCGGCGTGAACAACGCCGAGCGGGTGCCGATGATGATGTCGGCCTCGCCATCGCGGGCCGCCAGCCAGGCGTCCAGGCGTTCGCGGTCGCTCACTGCCGAATGCAGCAGGGCGATGCGGGCATTGAAGCGTTGTTCGAAGCGCTGCAGGGTCTGCGGGCCGAGGTTGATCTCGGGAATCAAGATCAATGCCTGCTTGCCGGCCTCGAGGGTCTCGCGGATCAGTTGCAGGTAGACCTCGGTCTTGCCGCTGCCGGTGACGCCGGCCAGCAAGTAGGCATGGAAGCCGCCGAAGCCCGCGCGCACGGCCTCGAAGGCTGCACGTTGCTCGTCGTTGAGCGGCAGCTCCGGCTGGGCCAGCCAATGTTCGTGGCGCGCTGCCGGCAGGTGGCGGCGCACTTCGACCTGCACCAGTTCCTTGGCCAGCAGCAGGTCGAGGCTGTCCTTGTTCAGGCCAAGCTTGCCCAGCAGCGCGTGGGCGACACCGTGGGGGTGCTGCGACAGGGTCTTGAGCGCTTCGCGCTGGCGTGGCGCCCGGGCGATGCGAGGGTCTTCCAGGCGCGCGCCGCCGGCAACGTGCCAGAAGCGCTCCTGGCGGGCCTCGGCCGGCTCGCCCTGGCGCAGCAGCGTCGGCAGCGCCCAGCTAAGGGTGTCGCCGAGGCTGTGCTGGTAGTACTGGGCGGTCCACAGGCACAGCTTGAACAACGCCGGCGGCAGCGGCGAGACCGGGTCGAGCAGGGCACTGGCAGGCTTGAGCTTGTCGGCCGGTACTTCGCTTTTGTCGGCGACCTCCACTAGCACCCCGATCATCTCGCGTCGACCGAATGGCACGCGGATGCGCATGCCGGGGGTCAGCGCCTGGCGTGCCATGCTCGCAGTGGCCCGGTAGTCGAACAGGCGACGCAGGGGCGAGGGCAGGGCAAGGCGCAGGATGACGTCGGACACGCGGAAGGTCTCTGGAGGGTGTTTCACAAATCAGGCGAGCCTAGCAGACGACAGCCGGTGCAAGCGACAACTTGCGCTGGCCCTGTGCTCTGGTATTATTCGCCGCCTAATTACGTGCGGTATTCAACAATAGGTGTTGGGTGGCGGCACGCAGCTCGAGGAAGTGACCATGAAAGCAGATATTCATCCGAACTACGAAGCGGTTGCAGTCACCTGCAGCTGCGGCAACAAATTCGAAACCCGTTCGACCCTGGGTAGCACCCTGGCGATCGACGTTTGCAACCTGTGCCACCCGTTCTACACCGGTAAGCAGAAAGTCCTGGACACCGGTGGTCGCGTACAGAAGTTCGCCGATCGCTTCGGTATGTTCGGTACCAAGAAGTAATCATGCGCATGGCGAATCTCTCGAGGTTCGCGCTGTTGCAAAAGAAGGCGCCCCTGGTGGGCGCCTTTTTTGTGGGCGCGATCTGGCATTTTCCAGCCTTGGCGTTCTGTCCGCTGCCCGAGCAGGCGCAGCAGGTGGCGGTGCGCACTGTGGTCGATGGCGACACCCTGCGCCTGGTCGATGGCCGCAGCGTGCGGCTGATCGGTATCAATGCCCCGGAAATCGGCCGCAAGGGGCGGGCCAGCGAAGCCTATGCCGAGGCGGCCAAGCGGCGCCTGCAAGCCTTGGTCAAGGCCAGCGACGGACGGGTCGGGCTGGTGCTGGGGGCTGAGCCCAAGGACAAGTACGGGCGCACCCTGGCGCACATCTATGGCCGTACTGGCGACAATTTCGAAGCACAACTGCTCAGCGAAGGCCTGGGCTATCGGGTTGCCATCGCGCCCAACGTCAGCCTGTCGGGCTGCCAGCAGCAAGCCGAGCAGATGGCGCGCAAGGCGGCCGCCGGGCTGTGGCGGCAGTCGCCGGTGCTGCGCGCGGGGGATATCCGCCAGTCCGGCTTTGCGGTCATCGCCGGCAAAGTCACGAGTATCGAGCGCAATCGTGGCGGTACCTGGCTGGAGCTCGACGACAGCCTGGTGCTGCAGGTACCCGCTCGTCTGCAACGCAGCTTCCCTGCCAGCTTCTTCGCTAACCTCGAAGGACGCCAGGTCGAGGCGCGCGGCTGGGTGCTGGATCGTTCCCGCAAAGGCGGGCTCAAGCCCGGGCAGCGACGCTGGCTGTTGCCATTGACCGATCCGAGCATGGTGGAGCCTAAATAGTTGTAGACAGTTTGCTATTGGATTGTACACACTGGGCCCGGTAAGCCCCGTGGGTTATAGCGTAAAGTCGTAGGCCAGAGGCCTTGACACCGAGTGACCGGGCAGTCTTGTCGCCCCCCGGCTCTTTGCGTATCCTCGGCGGTCCGTCAGAACAGTAAATAGCGGAATGCCCATCATGTCAGACCTGAAAACCGCCGCTCTCGAATACCATGCTCAGCCTCGTCCGGGGAAACTGAGCGTCGAGCTCTCCAAGCCCACCGCCACCGCCCGCGACCTCGCCCTGGCCTACAGCCCAGGCGTCGCCGAACCCGTGCGCGAGATCGGTCGTGATCCAGAGCTGGCCTACAAATACACCGGCAAGGGCAACCTGGTCGCGGTGATTTCCGATGGCACCGCCATCCTCGGTCTGGGTGACCTCGGCCCGCTGGCCTCCAAGCCAGTGATGGAAGGCAAGGGTGTTCTGTTCAAGCGTTTCGCCGGTATCGACGTGTTCGACATCGAAGTCGAGTCCGAGAGCCCGCAGGCTTTCATCGACACCGTACGGCGCATTTCCATCACCTTCGGTGGCATCAACCTCGAAGACATCAAGGCGCCAGAGTGCTTCGAGATCGAGCGCACCCTGATCGAACAATGCGACATCCCGGTATTCCACGATGACCAGCACGGTACCGCCATCGTTACCGCGGCCGGCATGATCAACGCCCTGGAAATCGCCGGCAAGACGCTCGAGGAAGCGAAGATCGTCTGCCTGGGCGCTGGCGCCGCAGCTATCTCCTGCATGAAGCTGCTGGTGAGCATGGGTGCCAAGGTCGAGAACATCTTCATGATCGACCGCAGCGGCGTGATCCACGCTGGCCGTGACGACCTGAACCAGTACAAGGCCCAGTTCGCCCACGCCACCGACAAGCGCACCCTGGCCGACGCCCTCGACGGCGCCGATGTGTTCGTCGGCCTGTCCGGCCCGAACCTGCTGAGCCCGGAAGGCCTGAAGTCGATGGCGGCCAACCCGATCGTGTTCGCCTGCTCGAACCCTGATCCGGAAATCAAGCCAGAGCTGGCCCACGCCACTCGCAGCGACGTGATCATGGCCACCGGTCGTTCCGACTACCCGAACCAGGTCAACAACGTACTGGGCTTCCCGTTCATCTTCCGTGGTGCCCTGGACGTTCGCGCCAAGCGCATCAACGAAGAAATGAAGATCGCCGCCGCTATCGCCCTGAAGGACCTGGCCAAGCAGCCGGTGCCGCAGGAAGTGTGCGAGGCCTACGGTGTGCAGGCCCTGGAATTCGGCCGTGAATACATCATTCCGAAGCCGCTGGACGCACGTCTGATCACCGTGGTTTCCGATGCCGTGGCCAAGGCCGCCATCGAATCCGGCGTGGCTACCCTGCCCTATCCGAAGCACTACCCGCTGAAAAGCGTGGATGACGTGTTCAACGGCTGATGCCGTTGTAGCGGCATGAAAAAGCCCCGGCTCGCGAGAGTCGGGGCTTTTTGTTTGCCGATGGCCGGCTGACGCGGCCCCTTGTAGGAGTGGCCTTTCCGACCGGTCCGACGCCTCGGCGAGGCCGCTCCTACACGGACGGTGTGTTTAGAACAGGTCCATCGGCGCCGCTTCATCCGCCGGCAGCGGGCTGCCGGGTGCCGCGCCATTGCCCAGTTCGTCCACCGAAGGCGGCGAATCCTCGGCCTTGAACAGCTCGAAGTAGGCATTCGGCGTGCTCGGGGTGGCGGCGCGGCCGCTCACTGGATCAACGCGCAGGCTGAGGATGCCCTCGGGCTCGGCGGGCGCATGCTCGGGCATGCCCTTGAGGGCGGCGCCCATGAAACTCATCCAGATCGGCAGGGCCACGGTGCCGCCGTACTCGCGGCGGCCCAGGGTTTCCGGCTGGTCGAAGCCGACCCATACGGTGGTGACGTAGTCGGCGTTGTAACCGGAGAACCAGGCGTCCTTGGACTCGTTGGTGGTACCGGTCTTGCCTGCCAGGTCGGTGCGGCCCAGGGCCAGCGCCCGGCGGCCGGTACCGCGCTTGATCACGTCCTGCAGCATGCTGGTGAGGATGTACGCGGTGCGCCCGTCGATGATCTGCTCGGCCACTGCCGGCGCCTGCGGCGCAGCCGCGACCTGGCCATAGGCCGATGGCGCCTCGCCGGGTACCGGGGCGACGCTGATCGGCTGCTCGGGAGCGGCGAGACCGGCCTGGTCCTGGCTGCCCTGGGGCACGCGGGCCGGGTTGGCGGTGAACAGCGTCTCGCCGTTGCGGCTGTCGATGCGCTCGATCAGGTAGGGGTTGATCTTGTAGCCGCCGTTGGCGAAGGCGCTCCAGCCGGTGGCGATCTCCATCGGGGTCAGCGTCGCGGTGCCCAGTGCCAGCGACAGGTTGCGTGGCAGGTCCTGCTTGTTGAAGCCGAACTTGGCGATGTAGTCGATGGTGCGGTCCACGCCCATGGCTTGCAGCAGGCGGATCGACACCAGGTTACGCGACTTGTACAGCGCCTCGCGCATGCGGATCGGGCCGAGGAAGGTGTTGGTGTCGTTCTTCGGACGCCAGACCTTGTCCAGGTATTCGTCGACGAACACGATCGGTGCGTCGTTGACCAGGCTGGCGGCGGTGTAGCCGTTGTCCAGGGCGGCGCTATAGACGAAAGGCTTGAAGCTCGAGCCCGGCTGGCGCTTGGCCTGCATGGCACGGTTGTAGTTGCTCTGCTCGAACGAGAAGCCGCCGACCAGGGCGCGGATGGCGCCATCGCGGGGGTCGAGGGTGACCAGTGCGCTCTGCGCGCCCGGCACCTGGCTGAACTTGAGGGTGCCGTCTTCCAGGCGCTGCAGGCGCACCAGGTCGCCGACCTGGGCGACATCGGCCGGGGCTTGCGGCGCGCGGCCCTGGGCGTTGTTGTTGAGGTACGGTCGGGCCCACTTCATGGTGTCCCAGGCCACGGTCTCTTCCAGGCCGCCGCGGGTCATCACCTTCAGGCCGGTCTTCTCGACCTGGGTGACGATCGCCGGCTCCAGGCCGCCGAGGGTGCGTTGCTTGCCCAGGTCCTGCAGCCAGGCGGCGCGGGTCTTGCCCGGGAAACGTGCTTCCGGGCCGCGATAGCCGTGGCGCTCGTCGTATACGCTGAGGCCGTTGAGCACGGCGTTGTTGGCCATCTGCTGGGTGGTGCTGGGCACCGTGGTGGTGACGCGGAAACCTTCGGTATAGGCGTCGCTGCCGTAGCGGCCGACCATCTCGGCGCGGGCCATCTCGGCCACGTAAGGGGCGCTCACTTCCGGCGTCGGCACGTGGTAGCTGGCGTTCAGCGGCTCGGCCAGGGCGGCCTGGTAACTGGCCTCGTCGATCTTGCCGAGCTTGTACATGCGCCCGAGGATCCAGTCGCGGCGCTCCTTGGCACGCACCGGGTTGGCCAGCGGGTTGAAGCGCGACGGCGCCTTCGGCAGGCCGGCGATCATGGCCATCTGCGCCAGGCTGACATCGCGGATCGATTTGCCGTAGTACACCTGCGCCGCGGCATCGATGCCGTAGGCGCGGTTACCCAGGTAGATCTTGTTGACGTACAGCTCGAGGATCTCGTCCTTGGTCAGCTCGCGCTCGATCTGCAGGGCCAGGAGGATCTCGTTGGTCTTGCGCGAGAAGCTGCGTTCGCTGGTCAGGAAGAAGTTCTTCGCCACCTGCATGGTGATGGTGCTGCCGCCGGTCTGGATATGCCCGGACTTGAGCAACTGCGACGCGGCGCGCATCAGGCTGCTGGGGTCGACGCCGTAGTGGTTGAGGAAATTGTCGTCCTCGGCAGACAGAAGCGCCTGGATGAACTGTGGGGGAATTTCCTGGAACTTGATGGGCGAGCGGCGCATTTCGCCGAATTCGGCGATCAGCTTGCCGTCGCTGCTGTAGACCCTCAGGGGGATTTGCAACTGGACGCTTCTGAGCGCGTCGACCGAGGGCAGGCTGGGACTAAGATACAGAAACGCACCGCTCACACCGAGTACGAGCGCGCAGATGACTGCGACGAAAGACCACCAGAAGAACTTCAGCAGGCGTATCAAGGCTTTGGGGTGTCCTGGTTGAGGAGTGGAGGGCGCGAGGGGCCGGCGGACGGGAAAATTCGCTGGGCATTATAAGCATTTTTCGCCCCGCCGGGTGACCGCCCGGGGCGGCGCGGCGACCGCCTGCAGCGCAATGGCACAGGCTGCGCACGACAGGGAAGTGACAGTCATGCTTGGAGACTTTGGCCGCAGCGTCGGTTCACTGCTGGGGGTGGAAATCACCGCCGATTCCATACGAATGGTGCACCTGCGCCGGCACAGGCGGGCCTTGCGGGTCGCCGGTTGGGCCGTGGAGCCCTACCTGGGCGCGCAGTCCACGGGCAGCGAGCACCTGCACGCGGCGTTGCGCGAAGCGCATGCGCGTTGCGCGACACGCCAGCGCCAGGTGGCCCTGGCACTGCCGGCCTCCCAGGTGATCTGCAAGGTTTGCCAAGTGCTGGCCGACCCGTCCGCTGAGGCCATGGAGGCGCAGTTGCTGGGGCTCGCCGACCAGCTCTTTCCTTTTCCGCTGGATGATCTTGCCCTGGACTTTCAACTGCTCGGGCCCAGCGCTCAGGCACCGGGCAAGATCGACGCGCTGGTCGTGGCCTGTCGGCAGAGCCAGCTCGACCCCTTCGAGCAATTGTTCGCTCAGGTTGGTTTGGAACTGGTGGCCGTGGAGGTGGACAGCCTGGCGCTTTGGCGCGCGCTGACGCCGGGCGACAGCCTGGTCCTGCAGATGGAAAACGCGCAACTGGTGACGCACCGCTGGCCGGACGGTGATGTTCCCCAGCGCCAGCAAACCGTGATGGCCTCGCCGGAGCAATGGGGTGAACACATCGATGGCCTGGCCGGAGCCCGCGAGGTCCTGTTGATCGGTGCCGGTGCGAGCCCTGGGCGAGCCCGGTCACTCTCCGAGCGGCTGGGGGTGGCCTGTCGCCTGGCTTGTCCGCCCGCGCTGGCCGGGCTGGAGGATATCGGTCCATCGATGGTACTGGCTTACGGGCTGGCGCAGGGCGGTGTCGCATGAGGGTGCGACTGAACCTGATGCCTTGGCGCGAGCAGCGGCGGGCGAAGACATTGCGGCGCTTTCAGCGGGCACTGGTGCTCAGCCTGAGCCTGGCCTTGGTCGGCGTGTTGCTGCTCGACCAGGCGGCGCGGGCGCGGCTGGCGAGGCAGGCCGATGTGGTTGCCCGGCACCAGGCTGAGCTTGCCCGGCTCGACGGTGGGCTGCTGCAGCTTGAGCGGCTGCGCGAGGCGCGCCAGGCGGCGCAGGCGCACTATGGCGCCTTGACCACGCTGCGTGCCAGGCAGGCGTTGCTACCGGGGCTGCTGCTCAGCCTGGAGCAGGCGATGCCCGAGGGGGCGCAACTGACCGAGGTCGACTGGCAGGACAACCGCTTGCAACTGGCCGGGTTGGCCGCCTCGGCAGCGGTGGTGGCGCGGCTCATGCGTGACTTGCAGCAGAGCGGTGTGGTGCAGGAGGTCGAGCTGGTCCACCTGCGTTACCACCAGGCAGGAGATGAGTTTCTGCTGGCGGCGCGTTTGTCGCCGGAGGCGTCATGAGTGGCTGGCACTGGGGCGCCTGGCAGGCGTGGGTCTGCCGATCCCCGGTATTCGGCATCGTGGCGGTCTTGTTGAGCCTATTGGCGGTGCTGGTCGCGGGGTACTTCATGCGTCTGCGCGAGCCGGGGCTGGCGTACGGCGCGGCTGTCGCGCAGGTGGTTGCCGTGCAGCAAGCGTTGCAGGCGCGTGAAGCGCAGCTCGCCGAGCTGGGCGCCGAGCGTCGGGCGCTCGAGGAAGCCGAACAGCATGTGCGCGCGGAGCGTTGGCGACTCTCCGCAGGGGAAGGCATGAGCGAATGGCTCGAAACCTTGGCGCTATCCGGCCATGAGCATGGCCTGTTGTTCGAGCGTCTCGATGTGCTCGATGAGCGCCACGAACCCGGTTATCGGCTGATTCCCCTGGAAATTCGAGTGAGAGGGCGCTATCCGGCCGTGCGTGCCTGGCTGGAACAAGGGCAGCGGCAGTTACGCTTGTTGAATGTGGCGCGGTTGCGCCTGACCCGGGCCGATGAGCGTTCGGGCCTGGTCGTGGGACAGTTGCTGATCAATGCCTATCACGCCGGCGAAGCGTTGCCGGTGCCGGCCGATCTGGCGCACGAGCCTGCTCGGCCGGCACCGGCCGTGACGGCATTCGATCCATTCCGGGCCTGGTCATCGGCCCGGCTCGGCCTTGGGCTTGGCCGCATCCCGCTGGAGCAGCTGGAAATGGTCGGCACTCTGGCGCGTGGCGGGCGGCATCAGGCGCTGTTGCGCTCGGGCGGTCAGGTGTATCGGGTCGGGGAGGGCGAGGCGCTGGGGCGTGACGAAGGGACAGTGGTGGCGATTGCGGCGGACCAGGTAACCGTGCGCGAGCGGATCTATATCGGGGATGCCTGGCAGGAACGCCATCGGTATCTGCTGCTTGGGGCTCGCATGACAGAGGAGGTCAGGGATGAAACAGGGGCGATGGCTGGGCGGGCTGCTGCTCATGCTGATGGGGACACGGGGCGCCTTGGCGACAGAGGGTGAGCCGCTGTCGCTGAACTTCCAGGACGTCGAAGTTCGCGCGGTCCTGCAAATCATGGCGGATTATGTGGGTGTCAACCTGGTGGCCAGCGACACCGTGCAAGGGCGGATCACCTTGCGGCTGGAGCAGGTACCTTGGCAGCAGGCCCTTGACCTGGTGTTGCGCAGTCGGGGCCTTGGCCGTCGTCAGGAGGGTAACGTGCTGCTGGTCGCACCCTTGGCGGAACTGGCCGAGCGGTCGATGGGCATTCGCCAGGAACAGGCCCTGGAGGCGCAGTTGGCGCCGCTGCAACGTGCATTGATCCCTGTGTTCCATGCCAAGGCGGCGGAGCTCGCCGAGCTGCTGATGGCCAGCCTGGCCGACGACGGCATCCTCGCCGAGCGTGGCACCGTCAGTGTGGATGCGCGCACCAATACCTTGGTGGTCACCCAGCCTGCGCGGCAGTTGGCACAGTTGCGCAGGTTGGTGGCGCAGCTGGACGTGCCGGTGCGTCAGGTGATGATCGAGGCGCGGATCGTCGAGGCCAGCGTCGATTATGAAAAGGCCCTCGGCGTCCGTTGGGGCGGGCCGCTGTATGGCCAGGACAGCCGCCTGGGCAGCGAGCTGTTCGTCGACCTCGGTGTCGAGCGCGCCACCTCGGGCCTGGGAGTCGGCCTGCTGCGCAGCGACATTCTGCTCGACCTGGAGCTCAGTGCCATGGAAAAGAGCGGCAACGGCGAGATCATCTCCCAGCCCAAGGTGGTTACCGCCGACAAGGAAACCGCGCGGATCCTCAAGGGTACCGAGGTGCCCTACCAGGAAACCACCAAGAGCGGCGCCACCTCCATTTCCTTTCGCGAGGCCTCGCTGTCGCTGGAGGTGACCCCGCAGATCACCCCCGATGGGAAGGTGGTGATGGCGGTACGGGTGACCAAGGACGAGCCGGACTTCATCAATGCCCTGAACAACGTGCCGCCGATTCGCAAGAACGAGGTCAATGCCAAGGTGCGCGTGGCCGATGGCGAAACCATTGTGATTGGTGGCGTTTACTCGACGTCGCATAACAAAGTGGTCGACAAGGTGCCATTTTTCGGCGATCTGCCGTATGTTGGGCGGCTGTTTCGACGCGATGCATTACAAGAGAAAAAATCCGAGCTGCTGGTCTTCCTGACTCCGCGTATCATGAGTGACCAGGCGATTGCTGTGAGTCGTTGATTCTGTGCGAAATTTGATACTTGTGGGGCCCATGGGCGCTGGAAAAAGCACCATCGGACGCCTGTTGGCCAAAGAGCTGCGCCTGCTGTTCAAGGATTCCGACAAGGAAATCGAACTGCGAACCGGCGCCAACATCCCGTGGATCTTCGACAAGGAAGGCGAGCCGGGCTTTCGTGATCGCGAGCAAGCGATGATCGCCGAGCTCTGCGCCCTCGATGGCGTGGTCCTGGCTACCGGTGGCGGCGCGGTGATGCGCGATGCCAACCGCGCCGCGCTGTATGCCGGCGGGCGGGTGATCTACCTGCATGCCTCGGTCGAGCAGCAGGTCGGGCGCACCTCGCGGGATCGCAACCGGCCGCTGCTGCGCACCGCCAACCCGGAGGCTACCCTGCGTGCCCTGCTGGAGACCCGGGACCCGCTCTACCGCGAGATCGCCGACCTGGTGGTGGAAACCGACGAACGGCCACCGCGCATGGTGGTGCTGGACATTCTCGAGCGCTTGCAGAAGTTGCCGCCCCGCTGAGCGGGGACTATGCTCGGCGACCAACGCCGGGACGGGGTTGAACGTCATCGCGCGGGGCTGCTCCGACGCCACCGCGCCTTAGTACATTGTGGGGATACATGCAGACACTAAAGGTCGACCTGGGCGAACGTAGCTACCCGATCTACATTGGCGAGGGCCTGCTGGACCAGCCCGAGCTGCTGGCGCCGCACATTGCCGGCCGACAGGTCGCCATCGTCTCCAACGAGACCGTCGCGCCCCTGTACCTCGAACGCCTGAGCAAGACCCTGGGTGCCTATTCGGTGCTGCCGGTGGTGTTGCCTGACGGTGAGGCCCACAAGAATTGGGAAACCCTGCAGCTGATTTTCGACGCGCTGCTCACCGCCCGGCACGATCGGCGCACCACCGTGGTCGCCCTCGGCGGCGGGGTGATCGGCGACATGGCCGGTTTCGCCGCCGCCTGCTACCAGCGCGGCGTCGATTTCATCCAGGTGCCGACTACCCTCTTGTCCCAGGTCGATTCCTCGGTGGGCGGCAAGACCGGCATCAACCACCCGCTGGGCAAGAACATGGTCGGCGCCTTCTACCAGCCCAACGCGGTACTGATCGACACCACCAGCCTGAAGACCCTGCCCGAACGCGAGCTGTCCGCCGGCCTTGCCGAAGTCATCAAGTACGGCCTGATCTGCGACGAGCCGTTCATGGCCTGGCTCGAAGACAACATGCAGGCGCTGCGGGCGCTGGAGCCGGTTGCGCTGACCGAGGCCATCCGCCGCTCCTGCGCGGCCAAGGCCGCCGTGGTGGGTGCCGATGAGCGCGAGTCGGGCGTGCGCGCCACGCTCAACCTTGGCCATACCTTTGGCCATGCCATCGAAACGCATATGGGCTATGGCGTCTGGCTGCACGGCGAAGCCGTGGCGGCGGGCACGGTCATGGCCCTGGAGATGTCCATGCGCCTGGGCTGGATCGACCAGTCGGCGCGGGACCGCGCCATTCGCCTGCTGCAGGACGCAGGATTGCCGGTGGTGCCACCACAGGAAATGACCCCGGCGCATTTCATGGAGCACATGGCGGTCGACAAGAAAGTGCTCGACGGGCGCCTGCGCCTGGTGCTGCTGCGCCAGCTGGGCGAGGCCGTCGTCACCGACGACTATCCGAAAGAGATTCTACAGGCCACGCTGGCGGCGGATTACCGCGCGATCGTGGCCCAGCTTTGAGGTTGTGACAACGCAATGAGCACTCTGCATGCCGATGAGGCGTTCCTCGAACATTACCAGCTGACCCACGATCCGTTCGCGCCGCGGGTGCCTGGCTTCAAGTTCTTCCCTGCCCAGCGCAAGCCGGTATTGGGCCAACTGCACCACCTGGCGCGCTACAGCCAGCTGATGCTGGCGGTTACCGGCCCCATGGGCAGCGGCAAGACCCTGCTGCGCCAGGCGCTGGTGGCCAGCACCAACAAGCAGTCGGTGCAAAGCGTGGTGGTGTCCGCCCGCGGTGCTGCGGACGCGGCCAGCGTGCTCGGCCAGGTGGCCCAGTCGCTGGGTGTGGCCCAGGCCGAAGTGCAGGCGATCCTCAAGCAGGTGGTGCAACTGGCCCTGACCGGCCAGGAAGTCTATCTGTTGGTGGACGACGCGGAACAACTCGACGAGTCGGCACTCCAAGCGTTGCTGGAGTTGGCGGCCGGCGTCGCCGAAGGGCGACCGCATGTGTTCCTGTTTGGCGAGCCGTCGTTGATCGCCGGGCTGGAAGAGCTCAATGCCGATGGCGAGCGTTTCCATGTCATCGAGCTGGCGCCCTATAGCGAGGAAGAAACCCGCGAGTACCTGGAGCAGCGCCTGGACGGCGCCGGCCGGGGCATCGAGGTGTTCACCCGCGAACAGATCGTCGACATCCACGAAAACTCCGACGGTTGGCCTGGCAACATCAACCAGGTTGCCCGCGATACCTTGATCGAAGCCATGATCGCCAGCCGCACCACGGCCAAGCGACCATCCATGGGGTTCAAAATGCCTAAGAAACACGTGCTCGCGTTGTCCGCTGTGGTCGTGGTCGCCGTTGGCGCGGCGGTCCTGATGCCCAAGAAGGGCGACAAGGCCCCGGCCGAGGCGCCCGCCGCCCAGGCCCAGCTGCCCTTGGGCCAGGGCGGCAATGGGGGTGCCCCCGCCATCGAGTTCTCCGGCTCCTCGCAGCCAATGCCGCTGCCGCTGGTGGGGCAGTCGCAACCGGTGATGCGCGAGCCGCTGGCCGAAGCCGCTGGCATGGGCGAGGGCGAGGAAGGTGGCCCGGCCGGCAATACCGCGTTGCAGCCTGCCGCGCCATCGGCGGCCGTGCCGCCGACCGTGACCACCATCGCACCGCCAGCCGGTGCCACCGCCAGCCCCGCGCCAACCCCGGCCCAGCCGGTGACAAGCGCTCCGGCACAGCCGGTTGCGCCAGTGGCGAAACCGGTTGCAACCCAGCCAGCCAAGCCGGTTGCGCCTGCCAAGCCGGCAGCGGCCCCGACCCAGGTCGCCAGTGCCAAGCCAGCAGCCAAGCCCGCCGACAAACCGGCTGCTGGTGGCGCCGGCAACAGCAGCTGGTATGCCGGCCAAAAACCCGGCAATTACGTGGTACAGATCTTCGGCACCAGCTCCGAGGCGTCGGCCCAGTCGTTCGTCAAGGCCCAGGGTGGCGACTATCGCTACTTCAAGAAAAACCTGCAGGGCAAGCCACTGTACGTGGTGACCTACGGCAACTTCGCCAGCCGCGACGCCGCGGCGGCGGCAATCAAGAACTTGCCAGCCAAGGTCCAGGCTGGTAAACCTTGGCCACGTACCGTCGGCAGCGTCCAACAAGAGCTGGCCACGGCCCGCTGAAACCTTCCGGGCGGCAGCACCCCGCCGCCCAGTTGCTGAGCGAATCCTGATTCACGTCTAGCCTGCTGCGCACCCCGCGCGGCAGGCTTTTCTGTCCCAGACTGCCGGCCAAAAGCCCTCCCTTGCAGTCCTGGCTGAAACGCTTCAGACTCAAGCCAAGTCGCTATCACGACGCAAGGCTAAAAACATTCAAAATTGCGACATAAGTTTTCAATGGTGAGACATGAAAATTTGTGGGCGTCGCTGTCGCTGTGCAACAATGGTTTTCCATGACCACCGCAAAAAAGCTGGCGTTTGATCGGCGTGGATGGTAAGTGGTTGTTAAAAAAGAGATTTGCCTCCGGTTGAGAGGTGAACCTGGTGAGAAAGTGTCTATGAAAACAGGTCTGTACCATCCCGAAGAATTCAAGGACAACTGTGGTTTCGGCCTGATCGCCCATATGACGGGGCAGCCGAGTCACCACCTTCTGCAAACCGCCATGCAGGCGCTGACCTGCATGACCCACCGCGGCGGCATCAACGCCGACGGCAAGACCGGCGACGGTTGCGGCTTGCTCATGCAGAAGCCCGATCAATTCCTGCGTGCCGTGGCCCAGGAGCACTTCGCTGTCGAGCTGCCCAGGCAGTACGCCGTCGGCATGGTGTTCTTCAACCAGGACCCGGTCAAAGCCCAAGCCGCCCGCGCCAACATGGACCGCGAAATCGTCGCTGCCGGCCTGAAGCTGGTCGGCTGGCGCAAGGTGCCGATCGACACCCGCGTGCTTGGCCGCCTGGCCTTGGAGCGCCTGCCGCAGATCGAACAGGTGTTCATCGGCGGTGAAGGCCTGAGCGACCAGGAATTCGCCATCAAGCTGTTCAGTGCCCGTCGCCGTTCGTCCGTGGCCAACGCCCATGACGCCGACCACTACATCTGCAGCTTTTCGCACAAGACCATCATCTACAAAGGCCTGATGATGCCGCGCGATCTCGCGGCGTTCTATCCGGACCTTGGCGACGAGCGCCTGCAGACCGCGATCTGCGTGTTCCACCAGCGTTTCTCCACCAATACCCTGCCGAAATGGCCGCTGGCGCAGCCGTTCCGCTTCCTCGCCCACAACGGCGAGATCAACACCATCACCGGCAACCGCAACTGGGCCATGGCCCGGCGTACCAAGTTCGCCAACGACCTGATCCCCGATCTGGAAGAGCTCGGCCCGCTGGTCAACCGCGTCGGTTCCGACTCCTCGAGCATGGACAACATGCTCGAGCTGATGGTTACCGGCGGCATCGACCTGTTCCGTGGCGTGCGCATGCTGGTGCCGCCAGCCTGGCAGAACGTCGAGACCATGGACGCCGACCTGCGCGCCTTCTACGAATACAACTCCATGCACATGGAACCGTGGGATGGCCCGGCCGGCATCGTCATGACCGAAGGTCGCCACGCGGTGTGCCTGCTCGACCGCAACGGCCTGCGTCCGGCGCGCTGGGTGACCACCACCAACGGCTACATCACCATCGCCTCGGAAATCGGCGTGTGGGGCTACCAGCCTGAGGACGTCTTGGCCAAGGGCCGGGTCGGCCCGGGGCAGATCCTTGCCGTGGACACCGAGACCGGCCAGATCCTCGACACCGACGCCATCGACAACCGCCTGAAATCGCGCCACCCGTACAAGCGCTGGCTGCGTCAGCACGCCACGCGCATCCAGGCGACCCTGAGCGACGACCAGGGCGTGGCCAGCTACGACGCCGACCAGCTCAAGCAATACATGAAGATGTTCCAGGTCACCTTCGAGGAGCGTGACCAGGTGCTGCGCCCGCTCGGCGAGCAGGGCCAGGAAGCGGTCGGCTCGATGGGCGACGACACGCCCATGGCCGTGCTGTCGCAGCGCGTGCGTTCGCCGTACGACTTCTTCCGCCAGCAGTTCGCCCAGGTGACCAACCCGCCGATCGACCCGCTGCGCGAAGCGATCGTCATGTCCCTGGAAATCTGCCTGGGCGCCGAGCGCAACATCTTCCAGGAATCCCCCGAGCACGCCTCGCGGGTGATCCTCAGTTCGCCGGTGATCTCGCCCGCCAAGTGGCGTTCGCTGATGAACCTGGAGCGCGAAGGCTTCGACCGCCAGCTGATCGACCTCAACTACGAGCAGGGCGTCGGCCTGGAAGCGGCCATCCGCAACATCGCCGACCAGGCCGAGGAGGCCGTGCGCGGCGGCAAGACCCAGCTGGTGCTGAGCGACCGCTACATCGCCCCGGGCAAGCTGCCGGTGCATGCTTCGCTGGCCGTCGGTGCGGTGCATCACCGCCTGACCGAGCAAGGCCTGCGTTGCGACAGCAACATTCTGGTCGAGACCGCCACCGCGCGCGACCCGCACCACTTTGCCGTGCTGCTGGGCTTCGGTGCCTCGGCCGTGTACCCGTACCTGGCCTATGAGGTGCTGGCCGACCTGATCCGCACCGGTGAAGTGCTGGGCGACCTGGACGAGGTCTTCAAGTACTACCGCAAGGGCATCTCCAAGGGCTTGCTGAAGATCCTGTCGAAGATGGGCATCTCCACTATTGCCTCGTACCGTGGCGCCCAACTGTTCGAAGCGATCGGCCTGTCCGAGGAAGTGGTTGGCCTGAGCTTCAAGGGCGTTTCCAGCCGCATCAAGGGCGCGCGCTTCGAAGACCTCGAAAGCGACCAGAAGCTGCTGGCAGCCGAAGCCTGGAGCGCGCGCAAGCCGATCCAGCAAGGTGGCTTGCTCAAGTTCGTCCATGGTGGCGAGTACCACGCCTACAACCCGGACGTGGTCAACACCCTGCAGGCCGCCGTGCAGCAGGGCGACTATGCCAAGTTCAAGGAATACACCACGCTGGTGGACCAGCGCCCGGTGTCGATGATTCGCGACCTGCTGAAAGTGAAAGTGGCTGACCAGGCCCTGGCACTGGATGAAGTCGAACCGCTGGAGGCCATCCTCAAGCGCTTCGACTCCGCCGGCATCTCCCTGGGCGCACTGTCGCCAGAGGCCCACGAAGCCCTGGCCGAGGCCATGAACCGCCTGGGCGCGCGCTCCAACTCCGGCGAGGGCGGCGAAGACCCGGCCCGCTACGGCACCCTCAAGAGCTCGAAGATCAAGCAGGTGGCCACCGGCCGCTTCGGCGTGACCCCGGAATACCTGGTCAACGCCGAAGTGCTGCAGATCAAGGTGGCCCAGGGCGCCAAGCCCGGCGAGGGCGGCCAGCTGCCGGGCGGCAAGGTCAACGGCCTGATCGCCAAGCTGCGCTATGCGGTACCGGGCGTGACCCTGATCTCGCCGCCACCGCACCACGACATCTACTCGATCGAAGACCTGGCCCAGCTGATCTACGACCTCAAGCAGGTCAATCCGCAGGCGCTGGTGTCGGTCAAGCTGGTGGCCGAGGCTGGTGTCGGCACCATTGCCGCTGGCGTGGCCAAGGCCTACGCCGACCTGATCACCATTTCCGGCTATGACGGTGGCACCGGTGCGTCGCCGCTGACCTCGATCAAATACGCGGGCGCCCCGTGGGAGCTGGGCCTGGCCGAAACCCACCAGACCCTGCGCGGCAACGACCTGCGCGGCAAGGTGCGGGTGCAGACCGACGGCGGCCTGAAGACCGGTCTGGACGTGATCAAGGCGGCGATCCTCGGTGCCGAGAGTTTCGGCTTCGGTACCGCGCCGATGATCGCCCTGGGCTGCAAGTACCTGCGCATCTGTCACCTGAACAACTGCGCCACCGGCGTGGCCACGCAGAACGACAAGCTGCGCAAGGACCACTACATCGGCACCGTCGACATGGTGATCAACTTCTTCACCTTCGTCGCCGAAGAAACCCGCGAATGGCTGGCCAGGCTGGGCGTGCGCAGCCTCGGCGAGCTGATCGGGCGTACCGACCTGCTCGACGTGCTGCCGGGTGACACCGAGCGCCAGCAGCACCTCGACCTGTCGCCGCTGCTGGGCAGCTCGCACATTCCGGCGGACAAGCCGCAGTTCTGCGAAGTCGACAGGAACCCGCCGTTCGACAAGGGCGAGCTGGCCGAGAAGATGGTCGAGATGGCCCTGCCGGCGATCCGTGACCTGGCCGGTGGCGAGTACGCCCTCGATATCTGCAACTGCGACCGCTCCATCGGGGCGCGCATCTCCGGCGAGATCGCCAAGCTGCACGGCAACCAGGGCATGGCCGCGGCGCCGATCACCTTCCGTTTCAAGGGCACCGCGGGGCAGAGCTTTGGCGTGTGGAACGCCGGTGGCCTGAACCTGCACCTTGAGGGCGATGCCAACGACTACGTCGGCAAGGGCATGACCGGTGGCAAGCTGACCATCGTGCCTCCTGCCGGCAGCCCGTTCGAAACCCAGCACAGCGCCATTGTCGGCAACACCTGCCTGTACGGGGCCACTGGCGGCAAGCTGTTCGCCGCCGGCACCGCGGGCGAGCGTTTCGCTGTGCGCAACTCCGGGGCCCACGCTGTGGTCGAGGGCACCGGCGATCACTGCTGTGAATACATGACCGGCGGCTTTGTCTGCGTCCTGGGCAAGACCGGTTACAACTTCGGTTCCGGCATGACCGGCGGTTTCGCCTACGTGCTCGACATGGACAACAGCTTCGTCGACAAACTCAACCATGAGCTGGTGGAAATCCAGCGTATCAGTGGTGAGGCGATGGAGGCCTACCGCAGCCACCTGGCGCGGGTCCTGGGCGAGTACGTGGAAGAAACCGGCAGCGAGTGGGGGCGTGAGCTCTGGGAGAACCTGGACGACTATGTACGGCGCTTCTGGCTGGTCAAGCCGAAGGCGGCCAACCTCAAGCAACTGCTGTCCAGCACCCGCGCCAACCCGCAGTAACAACAGCTGCAAGTGGCAGCCCCGTGCGCGGGGCCTGCCCGGCTCAAGTGATCGTCTTGCAGCTTGCGGCGAATGCCGGCAACTGCGGTAAAGAGGTTTTGAAAAATGGCTGAACGTCTGAACAACGACTTCCAGTTCATCGAAGTGGGCCGCAAGGACCCGAAGAAAAAATTGCTGCGCCAGCGCAAGAAGGAGTTCGTCGAGATCTACGAACCCTTCAAGCCGCAGCAGTCGGTCGAGCAGGCCCACCGCTGCCTGGGCTGCGGCAACCCATACTGCGAGTGGAAGTGCCCGGTGCACAACTTTATTCCCAACTGGCTGAAGCTGGTCGCCGAGGGCAACATCCTGGCGGCGGCGGAGCTGTCGCACCAGACCAACACCCTGCCGGAAGTGTGTGGCCGGGTGTGTCCGCAGGACCGCCTGTGCGAAGGTGCCTGCACCCTGAACGACGGCTTCGGCGCGGTGACCATCGGCTCGGTGGAGAAGTACATCACCGACACGGCCTTCGCCATGGGCTGGCGCCCGGACATGTCCAAGGTCAAGCCCACCGGCAAGCGTGTCGCCATCATCGGTGCCGGCCCTGCGGGCCTGGGCTGCGCCGACGTGCTGGTGCGTGCTGGCGTGACCCCGGTGGTGTTCGACAAGAACCCGGAGATCGGTGGCCTGCTGACCTTCGGTATCCCTGAGTTCAAGCTGGAAAAGACCGTGCTGAGCCATCGTCGCGAAGTCTTCACCGGCATGGGCATCGAGTTCCGCCTGAACACCGAGGTGGGCAGGGACATCAGCATGGAGCAGCTGCTGGCCGAGTACGATGCGGTGTTCATGGGCATGGGCACCTACACCTACATGAAGGGCGGCTTCCCTGGGGAAGACCTGCCGGGCGTGCACGACGCGCTGGACTTCCTGATCGCCAACGTCAACCGCAACCTGGGCTTTGAAAAGTCGCCGCAAGACTTCGTCGACATGCAGGGCAAGAAGGTCGTGGTGCTCGGCGGTGGCGACACCGCGATGGACTGCAACCGCACCTCGATCCGCCAGGGCGCCAAGTCGGTGACCTGCGCCTATCGCCGGGACGAAGCCAACATGCCGGGTTCGCGCAAAGAGGTGAAGAACGCCAAGGAAGAGGGGGTGAAGTTCCTCTACAACCGCCAGCCCATCGCCATCGTCGGCGAGGACAAGGTCGAGGGCGTGAAGGTGGTCGAGACCCGTCTTGGCGAGCCGGATGCCCGTGGCCGGCGCAGCCCGGAGCCCATCCCGGGTTCCGAGGAGATCCTGCCGGCCGATGCCGTGGTCATTGCCTTCGGCTTCCGCCCGAGCCCGGCGCCTTGGTTCGAGCAGCATGACATCCAGCTCGACAGCCAAGGCCGCGTGGTGGCGCCGGAAAAGGGCAAGTTCAAGCACCAGACCAGCAACCCGAAAGTGTTTGCTGGTGGTGATATGGTGCGGGGGTCGGACTTGGTGGTGACGGCTATTTTCGAGGGTCGCACGGCTGCCGAGGGAATCCTGGACTACCTCGAGGTCTGATCAACCGTTGGGGCTGCTTCGCAGCCCTTTCGCGACACAAGGCCGCTCCTACAGAGGTAACGCGATTCCCTGTAGGAGCGGCCTTGTGTCGCGAAAGGGCCGCAAAGCGGCCCCATGTCCTGTCAGGCTACATACTTTTTGTATACAAAACGCTTGATCCAAGACACCCAATAGACAAAACGAATGGCCATGGCCGTGCCTTTTGCGTCCGCGTCTGAGAAAATGCCCGCACTTTTTTTCCGGATGCCGACATGACTGCCCTGAAGAACGATCGTTTCCTGCGTGCACTGCTCAAGCAACCCGTAGACGTCACCCCGGTGTGGATGATGCGCCAGGCCGGCCGCTACCTGCCGGAGTACCGCGCCAGCCGGGCCAAGGCCGGCGACTTCATGAGCCTGTGCATGAACCCGCAGTTCGCCTGCGAGGTCACCCTGCAGCCGCTGGACCGCTACCCGCTGGACGCGGCGATCCTCTTCTCGGACATCCTCACCATCCCCGACGCCATGGGCCTGGGCCTGTACTTCGAGACCGGCGAAGGGCCACGCTTCAAGAAGGTCATCAGCACTCCGGCCGACATCGAGGCACTGCCGATCCCCGACCCGCAAAAAGACCTGGGCTACGTGATGGACGCGGTCAGCACCATTCGTCGCGAACTCAATGGCCGCGTGCCGTTGATCGGTTTCTCCGGCAGCCCCTGGACCCTGGCCACCTACATGGTCGAGGGCGGCTCGTCCAAGGATTTCCGCAAGACCAAGGCCATGGCCTATGACAACCCCCAGGCCCTGCACCTGTTGCTGGACAAGCTGGCCCAGTCGGTCACCAGCTACCTCAATGGCCAGATCCTGGCCGGTGCCCAGGCGGTGCAGATCTTCGACACCTGGGGCGGCAACCTGTCGGCGGCGGCCTACCAGGAGTTCTCGCTCAACTACATGCGCAAGATCGTCAGCGGCCTGATCCGCGAGCACGAAGGGCGCAAGGTGCCGGTGATCCTGTTCACCAAGAACGGCGGCCTGTGGCTGGAAAGCATCGCCGAGGCTGGCGCCGATGCGCTGGGCCTGGACTGGACCTGCGAAATCGGCGATGCCCGCCGCCGCGTGGGTGACAAGGTGGCTTTGCAAGGCAACATGGACCCGACCGTGCTGTACGCCAAGCCCGAGGCCATTCGCCAGGAAGTCGCGCGAATCCTCGCCAGCTATGGCAAGGGCACTGGCCATGTGTTCAACCTGGGCCACGGCATCACCCCGGAAGTCGACCCGGAACACGCGGGCGTGTTCATCAACGCCGTGCACGAGTTGTCGGCGCAGTACCACCAGTAATCGGTGTGCAACGCGAGAAGCCCGGCCAAGTGCCGGGCTTTTTGTTGTATTAAGTTTCAATTCAGCGATCATCGGTAATCTGGGACCATCAAAACGCAAACAGGACCCGATCACCATGAAAGCCCGTTACCTGCCCCTGATCCTCGCCCCGCTGTTCAGCACCGCTGCCCTGGCTGCCGGCTACACCGGCCCTGGCGCCCAAGCCGTGACCACCGTTGCCGCCGCCAAGGAAGCTGCCGATGACACCCCCGTGGTGCTGCAGGGTTACGTGACCAAGAAGATCAACAACGACGACAAGTACGAGTTCAAGGACAACACCGGCAGCATCACCGTTGAAATCGACGACGAAGACCTGCCGCCGACGCCGTTCAATGAAAAGACCAAGGTCAAGCTGACCGGCGAGGTGGAAAAGCACCTGATGAGCCGTGAGGTGGATGTGGATATCGTCGAGATCATCAACTGATCCGAGATTTTGCGGCTGCTGCGCAGCCCATCGCGACACAAGGCCGCTCCTACAGGGAAACGCGTACCCCTGTAGGAGCGGCCTTGTGTCGCGAAAGGGCCGCAAAGCGGCCCCAGCGATCAATTCTTCGGCGGTAACTTGCTCAAGTGCAGCGCCACCAGCAACGCCACCGCCAGCAGGCTGGCGATGAACAGGCCGATGCCGTTCCAGCCCCACTGGTGCCAGAACACCCCGCCCGCCGTTCCGGCGACACTCGACCCCGCGTAATAGCTGAACAGGTACAGCGACGACGCCTGCCCCTTGGCCTTCAGCGCCCGCCGCCCGATCCAGCTGCTGGCCACCGAGTGGGCGCCGAAGAAGCCGAAGGTGAACACCAGCATGCCGACGATGATCAGCGCCAGTGGGCTGGCCAGGGTCATCAGCAAACCGCCGAGCATCACCACGATACTGGCCCAGAACACCTTGCGCCGTCCCAGTTTGTCAGCCAGCGCGCCGACCTGCGCCGAGCTGTAGATCCCCGACAGGTACACCACCGACAACAGGCCGACCAAGGCCTGGTTCATGTGGTAAGGCCCGGCCAGCAGCCGGTAGCCGATGTAGTTGAACAGGGTGACGAAGGCGCCCATCAGCAGGAATGCTTCGAGAAACAGCCAAGGCAGCCCGGCGTCCTTGAAGTGCATGACGAAACCGTCCAGCAGGCTGCGCGGTTGCAATGGTTGTGGGCGGAAGTTGCGCGACTCGGGCAGGACTTTCCAGAACACCACGGCTGCCACCAGGGCCAGGCCGCCCATCACCAGCATCGCCGCATGCCAGCTGACGAAGTCGATCAGCACGCCGCTGATCAGTCGCCCGCTCATGCCGCCGATGGCATTGCCGCCGATGTACAGGCCCATGGCCAGGCCGATGTGCTGCGGGTGGATCTCTTCGCTCAGGTAGGTCATGGCCACTGCCGCCAGGCCGCTCAGCGACAGGCCCACCAGGGCGCGGGTGGCCAGCACCAGCTCCCAGCTTTGCATCACCGCGCTGGCCAGGGTCGACAATGCCGCGCACAGCAGGGCGAAGACCATCACCGGCTTGCGCCCGATGCGGTCGGAAATCGGGCCGGTGATCAACAAGCCGATGGCCAGCATGGCGGTGGACACCGACAGCACCAGGCTGCTTTGCGCGGCGTTGATGGCGAATTCCCGGGACAGCAGCGGCATCATCGGTTGCACGCAGTACAGCAGGGCGAAGGTGGCGAAGCCGCCGCTGAACAGCGCCAGCACGGTCTTGATGAAGGCGGGAGTGCCTTTTTCGATCCAGATATCGTTGGCCACGGGGCTGGGTTCAGGGGGCAGGGGGGCGACGGCGGATCTCACGGACGGATACCTCGGGCGCTGGGGCCAGGTGTTGCGGTGAAAAAAGCATATAGCTGGCTAATGATTAGATCCAATATATTGTTCGACCTGTTTAAGACGTTTTACGACTTGTTTGGAGTGGGCCATGGAACTGCGTCACCTGCGTTACTTCGTCGCGGTGGCCGAAGAGCTGCATTTCGGTCGCGCCGCCCAGCAACTGGGGATCTCCCAGCCGCCGCTGAGCCAGCAGATTCAGGCGTTGGAGCAGGAGCTTGGGGCGCGCCTGTTCGAGCGCACCAACCGTCGTGTAGCGCTCAGCGAAGCCGGCCGGCTATTTCTGGAAGAGGCCCGGCAGGTGCTGGCGCAAGTGGAAAAGGCCGCCGATGTGGCCCGCCGGGCGCAGCTGGGCGAGCTGGGCGAGATGAAGGTCGGCTTCACCTCCTCGGCACCCTTCACCTCGCGTATTCCCCAGGCCATCCATGCTTTTCGCCAGCGCTTCCCGGCGGTGCACCTGAACCTCAAGGAAATGAGCAGCCGCGAGGTGGTGGAGGCCGTATTCGACGAGTCCATCGAGGTTGGCCTGATGCGCCCAATGCCCTTGCCGGACGGTATCGTCTGTACCGAGTTGTTCCGCGAGCCCCTGGTGGCGGTGCTCAATGCCTCGCATCCGCTGGCGGCCGGCAGCGCCCAGGGGCTGTACATGCAGGCCCTGGCCCAGGAGCCCTTCGTGTTCTTCCCGCGCAGCTATGGCAGCGGCTTGCACGCCCAGTTGCTGAGCCTGGCGCGCAAGGCCGGCTTCACCCCGCATTTCGCCCAGGAGGCGGGCGAGGCGATGACCATCATCGGCCTGGTCTCGGCGGGGCTCGGGGTGTCGGTGCTGCCGGCGTCGTTCCAGCGCATGCGTATCGAGGGCGTGGTGTACCGCACCCTGTTGGACGACGAGGCGATGACCGCCGTCTGGCTGGTGCGTCGCGCGGCATCGGGCTCGGCCATGGCCAATGCCTTCGGCGCCCTGCTGGCTGGGCTGGAGCAGCCCGAAGGTGCTGGCTAAACCGCCGCGCTGGCCACATACTCGGGCATTCGTTGATACACGGAGGTCTCTCATGCGGCGCGTGGTGTTCAATCAGAAAGGTGGCGTGGGCAAGTCGAGCATCGCTTGCAACCTGGCGGCGGTCAGCGCCAACGAGGGCTACCGGACCCTGCTGATCGACCTGGATGCCCAGGCCAACTCGACCCAGTACCTGACCGGCCTGACCGGCGACGACATCCCCATGGGCATCGCCGACTTCTTCAAGCAGTCGCTGTCCAGCGGGCCCTTTGCCAAGAAGAACAAGGTCGATATCTACGAAACCCCCTTCGACAACCTGCACGTGGTCACTGCCACTCCCGAGCTGGCCGACCTGCAGCCCAAGCTCGAGGCCAAGCACAAGATCAACAAGCTGCGTAAGCTCCTCGACGAATTGGACGAGGACTACGAGCGGATCTACATCGACACCCCGCCGGCCCTTAATTTTTATGCGGTTTCCGCGTTGATCGCCGCCGATCGCGTGCTCATTCCCTTCGACTGCGACAGCTTCTCGCGTCAGGCCCTGTATGGCCTGCTGGCCGAGATCGACGAACTCAAGGAAGACCACAACGACGAACTGGTGGTCGAGGGCATCGTCGTCAACCAGTTCCAGTCACGTGCCAGCCTGCCCCAGCAAATGCTTGACGAGCTGCTGGCCGAAGGCCTGCCGGTGCTGCCGGTGTACCTGGGCAGCTCGGTGAAAATGCGCGAGTCGCACCATGCCAGCCTGCCGCTGATCCACCTGGAGCCACGGCACAAGCTGACCCAGCAGTTCGTCGAGCTGCATGACTTGCTGGAGCGCAGCGCTTAGATACCCTGGCCGCGCAGCCACTCCAGCAATGACTGGAGGGGAAAGGCACCGGCCTGGCGGGTCACTTCACGGCCGTTCTTGAACAGAATCAGGCTGGGGATCGAGCGAATGCCCAGTTGCCCGGCCAGGTTGCGGTTGGCTTCGCTGTCGAGCTTGGCCAGGCGGCAGCGGCCAGCGAGTTGCCGCGCGGCCTGCTCGAACACCGGGGCGAAGCTCTTGCACGGGCCGCACCAGTCGGCCCAGACATCCAGCAGCAAAGGCAGGTCGCCCTTGATCTGGGCGGCGTAGTTGCCTTCGCTCAGGTCGAAGGGGCGGGCCAGCAGCACATCCTGCTTGCAGCGGCCGCACTTGGGGCTGTCGCCCAGGCGTTCGGCGGGCAGGCGGTTGAGGCCGTTGCAGTGGGGGCAGGGGATTACCAGGGGTTCGGACATGTTGTTTCCTTGAGATTTTTGCGGCTGCTTTGCAGCCCATCGCGACACAAGGCCGCTCCCGCAAGGATACGCGGACTCCTGTGGGAGCGGCCTTGTGTCGCGATGGGCCGCAAAGCGGCCCCAGGATTCATGACGAGCAACTGATTTCCAGGTGCTTGCCCCATTCCGGTGGGCGCTCGGCATAGGCCTGCATCCCGGGCTGCTCTTCGAAGGGCTTGCTCAGTACCTGGTGCAACCGCCGCACTTCACTGTAGTCACCCGCTTCAGCCGCTTCGATGGCTTTCTGCGCCAGGTAGTTGCGCAGCACGTACAGCGGGTTCACCGCATGCATCCGCGCGCGTCGCCCGTCGGCATTGCCCGGCTCGCGCTGGCAGCGCGCCAGGTAGTCCGCGCCCCAGGCATCGAAGCCGGCCAGGTCGACGAAATCGTTGCGCACCACCTGCAGCGCGTCGGCCACCGGCTGCTCGCCCAGGCGGCGGAAGAACAGGCTGTAGTCCACGCCGCCGCTCTGCATGCGTTGCAACAGGCGTTCGACCAGCGCCATGTCGTCATCCTCGGCAGTGGTCAGGCCCAGCCGTCGGCGCATCAAGTCCAGGTAATGGGCCTGGTACAGCGGCAGGAACAGCCCCAGCGTCTCTTTGAGCGGCTCTACCTCGATTACCGTGGTCAATGCCTGGGCCAGCGCGCTGAGGTTCCAATGGGCGATGGGCACCTGGTTGGCGTAGCTGTAGCGGCCACGGTCGTCGGAGTGGTTGCAGATGAAGTTGGCGTCGAAGTCGTCGAGGAAGGCGTAGGGGCCGAAGTCGAAGGTGATGCCCAGGATCGACATGTTGTCGGTGTTCATCACCCCATGGCAGAAACCATAGGCCTGCCAGCGGGCGATCAGCTCGGCGTTGCGCTCGACGATGCTGCGGAACATGGCCAGGTAGGGCTGCTCGGCTGCCCGGCATTCGGGGTAGTGCTGTTCCAGCACATGGTCGATCAGCACGCGCTGTTGTTCTGGCTGCTGGGTGTAATAGAAATATTCGAAATGGCCGAAGCGTACGTGGCTCTGCGCCAGGCGCAGCAGCATCGCCGCGCTCTCGCGGGTTTCGCGCCATACCGGGGTACTCGAGCCGATCACGCACAGCGCGCGGCTGCTGGGGATGCCCAGGGCGTGCAGGGCCTCGGAGGCGAGGAACTCGCGGATCGACGAGCGCAGCACGGCGCGGCCATCGCCCATGCGCGAGTAAGGGGTCTGGCCGGCGCCCTTGAGGTGCAGGTCCCAGTGCTGGCCGGCGTCGTTGCGCACTTCGCCCAGCAGCAGGCCGCGGCCATCGCCCAGGCGCGGGTTGTAGGCGCCGAACTGGTGCCCGGAGTAGACCATCGCCCGCGGGTCGGCGTGTTCCCAGAGCTTGTGGCCGCTGAACAGCTCGGCGAACACGGCTTGCTCGGCCTCGGCCGGGTCGAGGTCGAGCAGGGCCATGGCCGAGGCGCTGGCCACCACCAGGCGCGGGTCGGCGATCGGCTCGGGCAGCACCTGGGTGGAGAAGGCATCGCCCAGGCGAGCGAAGCGGTTGTCGAAGACGAGTTGGTCGAGGGACTTCACGGGGCCTGCTCCTGGGTGGCGGTGCCATGGGGCCGCTTTGCGGCCCTTCGTCGGCAAGCCGGCTCCTGCAGGTGGGCGGTGCAGGAGCCGGCTTGCCGGCTAACGAGGGCAAAGCCCTCGCAGCGAATGTGCACAGGATAAAGTATTCGAGCGTTCTCAGGCCGACGCCGTGCCATCCGGCTTCGACTGCTCCATCGGGATCAGCTGCTGCTTGCCGCCCTTCTGGTCCATCAGGAACACCTCCACCTGGCGCACCGAGATCTTGATGTTGTGCGCCTTGAACTCGCGGTTGATATAGCGGTTCAGTTCGTCCAGGGTCGGGTTGCGGTCGCCCAGGTCGCGCACGTGCATGCGCAGCTCGTGGTCCAGCGAGCTTTCGCCGAAGTTGAGGAAGTACACCAGCGGCTCCGGGTCCTTGAGCACCCGCGGGTTCTCGTGGGCGCCCTTGAGCAGCAGGTCGCGTACCAGGTCAAGGTCCGAACCGTAGTCGATGCCCAGCTTCAGCGTCACCCGGGTGACCGTGTCGGTCAGCGACCAGTTGATCAACTGGCCGGTGATGAAGGTCTTGTTGGGGACGATGATGTCCTTGCGGTCGAAGTCGGTGATGGTGGTGGCGCGGATGCGGATACGGCTGACCGTGCCGGACAGGTTGCCGATGGTGATGGTGTCGCCGATGCGCACCGGGCGTTCGAACAGGATCATGATGCCGGAGATGAAGTTGGCGAAGATCTCCTGCATGCCGAAGCCCAGGCCCAGGGACAGGGCCGCCACCAGCCACTGCAGCTTGTCCCAGCTGACCCCGAGGGTGGCCAGGGTGCTGACGATACCGACGCCGGCGATGACATAGGACAGTAGCGTGGTGATGGCATAGGCGCTGCCCTGGGCAAGGTTCAGGCGCGACAGCACCAGCACCTCGAGCAGGCCGGGCAGGTTGCTGGCCAGGGCCACGGCGATGCCGGCGATGACCATGGCGCCGAGCAGGTCGCCGAGACTGATCGGCACCATGCTGGCGGCCGCGCCGGTGCCGCTGCTGTATTCGTACAGGGTGATGTTGTTGAGGTAGGCGAACACGCTGATCAGGTCCGCCCAGACCCAGTACAGGCCACCGATGAAGCCGCCGAGCAGGGCCAGGCGAATCAGGCGCAGCGACTGCTGGTTGACCTGCTCGATGTCCAGGGTCGGCTCCTCGACCACCACTTCGCCGTCCAGGCCCTCCTTGGCCGCCTGGCGCTTGCTCAGGGCGCGCTGGTAGGCCAGGCGCCGCGCTGCCACTGACAGGCCGCGGACGAACGCGGCCTCGATCACCAGCCAGAACAGCAGCAGGTACAGGGTGTAGATCAAGCGGTCGGTGAGCTTGAGGGCGGTGTAGTAGTAGCCGAAGCACACCGCCACGAACAGGGCGATGGGCAGCGCGGTGAAGGCCACCCCCACCGCCTTGCGGAACAGCGAGGTGTTGCGGTGCGCCGGGCTGCTCAGCAGTAGGCGGCTGAGCAGCCAGGCCATCAGCGCGTAGCAGGTCAGCACCACGCCGATGCCCAGTACGTCGTCGGCCAGCGCCGACGGCTGGTGCTCGGCCACCGCCACCACGCCGACCAGGGCCAGCACCACGGTACCCAGGCGGCGTACCCAGCCACGCAGGAACTCGACCTGCGGCTTGTGCCAGCGGAAGTGGATCTCGGCTACCCCACCGGGGGCGAGGATGCGGTAGGCGGTGTAGAACACCAGCCAGGCCTGGGCGAGCTGCCACAGCGCGGCGCCGAGGTTGGCGTTCTGCCCGCGGGCATCGAGTTGCAGGGCGTAGCTGCCCAGGGTCAGGGCCAGGGCCACCGGCAAGGCCAGGAGGATGTTGATCAGGATCGCCTGGGGGGTGTGCCACTGGCTGTCGCGCTTGAAATGGCCGATGTCCTGGTGGACCTTGCCCAGGCGCCGGTACAGCGCCTTGCGCCGCCACAGCAGGGCGCCGATCACCAGGATCAGCGGCAGGAACAGCAGCGGCTGCTGCACCAGGCCGTCGCCCAGTTCCTTCACGCCGGCGCCCCAGGGCAGGCTGGCCACCTGGTAGGTCAGGCGCTGGGGTACGTCGCGCAGCCATTGCCAGTCCAGCGGCTTGTTGCTGGGGATCCAGAACATCTGTTCTTCGAGGGTGGTACGCAGGTTCTGCGCGGTGCTCAGCAGCTGCTTCTGGTTCAGTTGCAGGGTGATGCTTTCATTGAGCAGCGCCGACAGCTCGCGGTTCAGCCGCTCCAGCAGGTCGCTGCGGGTGATTGCCACCTCCAGCAGGGCCTTGCGCAGCTGGGGGGTGATGTCTTCCTGGGGTTGGTTGGCCAGCAGCTTGTCCACATAGCTGGACGGGCTGCTCATCAGCTCGCGTTCCTGGTTGATCTCGAACTGGTAGAGGCGGATATCGGCAATCTGGTCGGCCAGGTCGCGGTCGACCTTCAGGTGCGGCAGGGCTTGCTTTTGCTTGTAGAGGATCTTCGACAGCAGCAGGCTGCCCTTGAGCACGCTGATCTGTTCGTCCAGGGCCTGGTCGGCCTGGGTCAGGCTGTCGAGCTGCTGCTTGGCGCGCAGATTCTGCTGGGTGACTTCGTTGAGCCGGTCGGTTCCGCGCAGCAGGTAGTCCGACAACTGCAGGTTCTCGGCGCTCTCGGCGGCCAGCAGGTTGCTGCCACCGGCTTTTTGCGCCTCGATCGATTGCTGGGTGACGGTCTGCTGCGACTGGGCCAGGCGCTTCTGGTTGATTAGCGTCTGCAGGTCCTGGATCTCCTGTTCCAGGCGCGCGGCGCGCTCGAGCAGCAGGTCGTGGCGGGCGTTGCCCAGGTCTTGCAGCAGGCTGTTGCCGGCCAGCTCCTGGCGGCGCAGCAGGGTCAGGGCGTTGAGCGAGGCCAGCTCGGCGTTGAGCTGGTTGCGCTGGTCGGCGTTGAGCGGCTTGCCGTTGTCCTTGCCGCTCTTGAGGCTGTTGTTGATCTGTTGCGCGCGTACCTGGTTGTTGCTGATCTCGGCCTGGGCGCGCTCGGGGCGGGTCTGCGAATTGATGATCAGGCTGTTGGCTTCGGACAGCGCCTTTTGCAGGTCGCTCTGCTGGGTGCTGCGCTCGCTGAGCATCTGCTCGAGCTGCGGCACCGTGAGGCTGGCGTAGCGCTGGGCCACCGGCAGCGGGCTGGTGGCCTTGAGCTTGATCAGCTCGCGCTGGCTGTCGCGGGTTTCCTGGGGCGCGGTGGCCAGCTGCTGCTTGAGCGCGGCGAGTTTCTTCTCGCTGTCGTCGCGCGCGGCCAGCAGGGCCAGGGTCTGCTCCAGCACCTGCTGCACGGCCTTCTGCTCGGGCTCGGGCAGCTTGCGCTCGGTGATCTTGCTCAGGCTGCCCTGGATGCCCGGAGTGGTCGGGATTTCCGCCATGGCGGTGAGCGGGAGGGTCAGGCACAGCCCCAGCAGGGCTGTGCGGCAGTACGCACGCAGGGACATAGGCAACATTCTTGGATTACGAGGCAAATCGGAGTTTAGAGGAACAACCCAGGGCCGGGTCGAGTACCTTCGGGGAATCTGACGCCCACTTTCTGGATCTTGTTCCCGTCCATGACCGCGACGGTCCAGATCGTGCCATGCCATTCGATCTGGTCGCCTACTACTGGCGCGCCTCCGACCTTCTGTCGGATGAACTGCGCCAGCGGCATTTTCGCGTCCAGGCCATCGAGTTTCAGGCCATACAGTGCGGCCACCGCGCCCAGTTCGGCGTCGCCCTCGAGCACGAAGTCGCCGAAAAAGCGCAGGTCCAGGCCGCGCTGCGGCGCCTGGCTGAACAGCTTGCCCAGGGCCGGCAGGTTGTGTTCGTGGCCGATCACGCAGAGCATGTCGCCGACTTCCAGCACGGTGCTGCCCGAGGGGTGCAGCAGTTGCTCGGCGCGAAACAGCGCGGCGATGCGCGTGCCTTCGGGCATCTTCAGTTCGCGCAGGGCGGCGCCGATGCACCATTTTTCCGCGCCCAGGCGGTAGACGAACAGCTCCCACTCGCTGGTGACATGCACCTCCAGCGCCGAGCGGGAGATGGGCGCCGGGTCTGGCGGCACGGTGACTTTCAGCAGCTTGGCCATCCACGGCAGGCTGGTGCCCTGCACCAGCAGCGACACCAGCACGATGAAGAACGCCAGGTTGAAGAACAGCTGCGCATCCGGCAGGCCGGCCATCAGCGGAAACACCGCGAGGATGATCGGCACCGCGCCGCGCAGGCCGACCCAGCTGATGAAGCCCTTCTCGCGACCATGGAAGGCCTTGAACGGCAACAGCGCGGCGACCACCGACAGTGGCCGGGCGAACAGGATCATCCACAGCGCCAGGCCCAGCGCTGGCAGGGCGATGGGCAGCAGGTCGTGGGGGGTGACCAGCAGGCCGAGTACCAGGAACATGCCGATCTGCGCCAGCCAGGCCATGCCGTCGAGCATGTGCAGGATGCCGTGGCGGCTGCGGATCGGCTTGTTGCCCAGCACCAGGCCGCACAGGTAGACGGCGAGGAAACCGCTACCGTGCAGGGCGTTGGTCAGCGAGAACACCACCAGGCCGCCGGCCACCACCAGGATCGGGTACAGGCCGCCGGCCAGGTTGATGCGATTGACCAGTTGCAGCATCAGCCAGCCGCCGCCCAGGCCCAGCAGGCCGCCGATGCCGAATTCGCGCAGCAGATGGGTCAGCAGGCTCCAGTGCAGGCCGGTCTGGCCGCTGGCGATCATGTCGATCAGGGTAACGGTGAGGAACACCGCCATCGGGTCGTTGCTGCCCGACTCGATTTCCAGGGTGGCGGTGACCCGCTCGTTCAGGCCCTTGCCGCCGAGCAGCGAGAACACCGCCGCGGCGTCGGTGGAGCCGACGATGGCGCCGATCAGCAGGCCCTGGATCAGGCTCAGGTCGAACAGCCAGGCGGCGACCATGCCGGTCAGCCCGGTGGTGATCAGCACGCCGACGGTGGCCAGTGACAATGCCGGCCATAGCGCCACGCGAAAGCTCGCCACCCGCGTGCGCAGGCCGCCGTCGAGCAGGATTACCGCCAGGGCCAGGTTGCCCACCAGGTAGGCGGTCGGGTAGTTGTTGAAGATGATGCCGCCACCGTCCACGCCCGCGACCATGCCGACGGCGAGGATGATGACCAGAATGGGGATGCCCAGGCGCGACGACAGCGAGCTGACCAGGATACTGGCCCCGACCAGCAACGCGCCGATCAGGAACAGACTGTTGATGGTGCTCGCATCCAAAGGCGGTACTCCGGGACAGCGCAGAGAAAAGGGACCTGCTGGGTGAACTAGCAGGTCGCGTGCCAATCGATTCTAACCTGATGAATTGGCAGGCTGTAAAGCGTTTCTGCAGATGTAGAAAAGGCACCTCGAAGGGTGCCTTTCCAGGTGTCGCCAGGGAGGGCCTCATTGCCAGCAAGCCGGCTCCTACGGGATGACCGCAGGCCGTGAAACCTGCGCCGTCCCTGTAGCGATGGGGCTGGAGCAGGATTACGCCTGCTTCACTTCCCGCATCGGCTTGCCCTTCACCGGGGCATCGCCCGCCACGTAGTACTTGGCGGTGCTGCGCGGCAGTGGCTTGCGGCCACGGATCTTGTCCGAGATTTTCTCGGCGATCATGATCGTGGTGGCGTTGAGGTTGCCGGTGATGATCAGCGGCATGATCGAGGCGTCGACCACGCGCAGACCCTGCATGCCATGCACGCGGCCTTCGCCATCGACCACGGCCATGTCGTCGGTGCCCATCTTGCACGAGCAGGACGGGTGGAAGGCGGTTTCGGCGTGCTCGCGGATGAACTTGTCCAGCTCTTCATCGGTTTGCACGTGGGCGCCCGGGCTGATCTCGCGGCCGCGGTACGGGTCCAGCGCCGGCTGGGCCATGATTTCGCGGGTCAGGCGGATGCCGTCGCGGAATTCCTGCCAGTCCTGCTCGGTGGACATGTAGTTGAACAGGATGCTCGGGTGCTGGCGCGGGTCTTTCGACTTGGCCTGGATGCGACCACGGGCCGGCGAGCGCATCGAGCCCATGTGCGCCTGGAAGCCGTGCTCCTTCACACCGTTCGAGCCGTTGTAGTTGATGGCCACCGGCAGGAAGTGGTACTGGATGTTCGGCCATTTGAACTCAGGGCGAGTACGGATGAAACCACCGGCCTCGAACTGGTTGCTGGCGCCGATGCCGGTGCCGTTGAACAGCCACTCGGCACCGATTTTCGGCTGGTTCCACCACAGCAGCGACGGGTACAGCGACACGGGCTGGGTGCAGGCGTACTGCAGGTACAGCTCGAGGTGGTCCTGCAGGTTCTCGCCGACGCCCGGCAGGTCGTGGACCACTGGAATGTCGAGGCTTTCGAGCAGGGCGCGCGGGCCGACGCCGGAGCGCTGCAGCAGTTGCGGCGAAGCGATGGCGCCGGAACTGACGATGACTTCCTTGCGCGCGCGGGCTTCGACGCGTTCTTCGCTGTCACCGACCAGGTAGGTCACGCCGACGGCGCGCTTGCCGTCGAACAACACGCGGTCAGTCAGGGCGTGAGTGACGATGGTCAGGTTCGGGCGCTTCTTGGCCTGGTCCAGGTAGCCGCGAGCGGTGCTCGAGCGACGGCCATTCTTGGTCACCGAACGGTCCATCGGGCCGAAGCCTTCCTGCTGGTAGCCGTTGAGGTCCTCGGTGCGCGGGTAACCGGCCTGCACGCCGGCCTCGACCATGGCGTGGAACAGCGGGTTGTTGCCGGCCTTGGGCGTGGCCACGCTGACCGGGCCTTCGCCGCCGTGGTAGTCGTTCGGACCGATATCGCGGGTTTCGGCCTTGCGGAAGTACGGCAGGCAGTCCAGGTAGGTCCAGTCCTCGAGGCCTGGCAGTTCAGCCCAGCCGTCGAAGTCCATGGCGTTGCCGCGGATGTAGCACATACCGTTGATCAGCGAGGAGCCACCCAGGCCCTTGCCGCGACCGCATTCCATGCGGCGGCCGTCCATGTGCGGCTCCGGGTCGGTCTCGTAGGCCCAGTTGTAGCGACGACCCTGCAGCGGGAAGGCCAGGGCGGCCGGCATCTGGGTGCGGAAGTCGAAGCGGTAGTCGGGGCCGCCGGCTTCCAGCAGCAGGACGGTGACGCTGGCGTCTTCGGTCAGGCGGGTGGCCAGGGTGTTACCGGCCGAACCGGCACCGACGATGATGTAGTCGAATTCTTGGGACATTGAAGTACCCTCGTTGGCAGTTGTCAGGGAGCGAAAGCGCCCGCGCTCAAGGGCGCGGGCGTGGCGGGACCGGGTTTAGAAAACCGAGTTGTAGCCGCCCAGCTCGACCTGAACCGACTTGATGCGGGTGTATTGGGCCAGCGAGCTGACGCCGTTCTCACGGCCAACGCCCGACTGCTTGTAGCCACCGACCGGCATTTCGGCCGGCGATTCGCCCCAGGCGTTGATCCAGCAGATACCGGCTTCGAGCTTGTGGATGATGCGGTGGGCACGGCTGATGTCGTTGGTGCAGACGCCGGCGGCCAGGCCGTATTCGGTGTCGTTGGCGCGGCGGATGACTTCTTCCTCGGTCTCGTAGCTGAGGATGCTCATCACTGGGCCGAAGATCTCTTCCTTGACGATGGTCATGTCGTCGGTGCAGTCGGTGAACACGGTCGGCGCGACGAAGGCGCCCTTGGCGAAGTCGCCGTCCAGCAGGCGCTCGGCGCCGCACAGCACGCGGGCACCTTCTTCCTTGCCCTTGGCGATGTAGGACAGCACGCTTTCCATGTGGGCGAAGCTGACCAGCGGGCCGAAGTTGGTGTTCTCGTCTTCCGGGTTGCCAACGCGGATGCGTGCGACACGCTCGGCGATCTTGGCTTCGAAGGCGGCCTTCATCGAGGCCGGGATGAACACGCGGGTACCGTTGGTGCAGACCTGGCCGGAGCTGTAGAAGTTGGCCATCATGGCGATGTCGGCGGCCTTGTCCAGGTCGGCGTCGTCGCAGATGATCAGCGGCGACTTGCCGCCCAGTTCCATGGTGACTTCCTTGAGCGAGGAGCTCGAGGCGCTGGCCATGACTTTTTTACCGGTGGTGGTGCCGCCGGTGAAGGAGACTTTCTCGATGCGCGGGTGCTCGGTCAGCCAGGTGCCGACTTCGCGGCCGCTGCCGGTCAGGACGTTGAACACGCCGTTCGGCAGGCCGGCTTCGGTGAAGATCTCGGCCAGTTTCAGGGTGGTCAGCGAGGTGACTTCCGACGGCTTGAAGATCATCGCGTTGCCAGCGGCCAGGGCCGGGGCGGATTTCCACAGGGCGATCTGGATCGGGTAGTTCCAGGCACCGATACCGGCGGTCACGCCCAGCGGCTCGCGGCGGGTGTAGACGAAGGACGATTCGCGCAGCGGGATCTGCTCGCCTTCGATGGCCGGGACCAGGCCGGCATAGTATTCCAGCACGTCGGCGCCGGTGACGATGTCGACGTAGCGGGTTTCGGAGTACGACTTGCCGGTGTCCAGGGTTTCCAGCATGGCCAGCTCGTCGTTGCGCTCGCGCAGGATCTCGACGGCGCGGCGCAGGATGCGCGAACGCTGCATGGCGGTCATCGCGGCCCAGACTTTCTGGCCACGTTCGGCGCTCTCGACGGCCTTCTCGACGTCAGCCTGGGTAGCGCGCTGCACGTGGGCGAGGACTTCGCCGGTGGCTGGGTTGATGGCTTCGAAGGTGGCATCGCTGCCAGCGTCGACGTAAGCGCCATCGATGTAGAGTTTTTGCGTTCCGAAACGGGCCATAGTGTCCTCGCAAGTGCAGTGTGTGGTTGGCTACCGCGTCACGCTCCTGCCGCTTGGCTGGTCGCTGCGCGCGGCTGTTCAGCGGCCTGGTCGGTTGTGCCCAGGGTCTGCTGCTTAGCCAGTTGTAGATCCATGTATTCGTAAGCGATGCGTATTGCCTGCTCGGTGTCGAATGCGTCACCCGACAGGGCGCCACGCAGCCACAAGCCGTCGATCAGCGCCGCCAGCCCGCGGGCAGCCTTGCGCGCATGGTAAAGCGGCAGGACGCGGCGGAACTGGCAGCACAGGTTGGAATACAAGCGGTGATCGTTGATCCGCTGCAACCTGTGCAAAGACGGCTGGTGCATGCTGGAGGCCCAGAAGGCCAGCCAGGTTTTCATTGCCGGGCCGTTCACCTGGCTGGCATCGAAGTTGCCCTCGATGATCACCTTCAGGTGGGCGCGCGGGCTGTCATCCGTGAGGGCCTGCCGACGCGCGATCACGCCCTCGTTGAGCATGTTCATGATGTAGCGCATCGTCGCTGCGATCAGGCCGTTCTTGTCCTGAAAGTAGTGACTGATGATGCCGTTCGACACGCCGGCCAAACGGGCAATCAGCGCAATGCTGGCATCTCCCAGACCGACCTGATCGACCGCCTGCAAGGTGGCTTCGATCAACTGCTGGCGGCGGATGGGTTGCATACCGACCTTGGGCATCTTGCTATCTCCTCAGGCCTGCGGGCAGACGACGAGCGGCTGCCTCGGCGAAGGCCAGTCTATTTTGTTTTGATTGAACGTTCAATCAATAAAGAATAAGCTCTGCGACAATTTGTGCCATTGACAGTTTTCAGGACGGTCACAGAGGCACGAATCGACACCCCAGGAAATCGCGTAACCCCCGGAATACAAGGCGTTGACGGGCATGGGCGATGCAAAATACAGATTCTGCCGAGCGGTCACAGGCTGCGCGGTCGGCCCTTGGAGCGGGCCAGGTGTCTGTGGCGAATGCGCGCACCTCCACACGGAGAGCGTGGTTTTTCACAGGCGACCGGTCTGGTTTTTTTGCAACGTTTCTATTCGGGATCACGGTTTCCAGGGTGCTTTTATAACACCTGTCGCAGTAGGGCTATTGCACCAATTGCGTGGGAAATAACTGTTTAGCCTCCACTGCCGCACTGCCCGGAGCATTCGTGCAATGAGTTCTGCCTCCCTGACAAAGCCTCCCGCCGAGCGGGTACGGGTCAATCGCGTGGTGTTCTTCACCTCGGCGATGATGATCCTCGTTCTGACTGCCTTGCTGATCGCTGTACCCGATATCGCCGGCCAGGTGCTCGGTGTCGCCCAGAAATGGCTGACCCGTACCTTTGGCTGGTACTACATGCTGGTGATCTGCGGTTACCTGCTGTTCGTCGTCTACCTGGCCTTCTCCGACTACGGCAAGCTCAAGCTTGGCGGCAAGGACGACACCCCCGACTTCAGCTACGGCGCCTGGGCCGGCATGCTGTTCTCCTCCGGTATCGGTATCTCGCTGCTGTACTTCGGCGCCTCCGAGCCGCTGGACCACTACTTCAACCCGCCAGAAGGCACGCCCGCCAGCCTCGAGGCCGCGCGCCAGGGCCTGCAGCTGACCTTCCTGCACTGGGGCCTGCACGGCTGGGCAATCTATGCCCTGGTCGGCCTGGCCGTGGGTTACTTCGCCTACCGCCACAACCAGCCGCTGGCCCTGCGCTCGGCGCTGTACCCGCTGGTCGGCGAGCGCTGGGTCAAGGGCGGCGCCGGCCATGCCGTGGACATCTTCGGCATGTTCGTCACCCTGCTGGGCCTGGTGACCAACCTCGGCATCGGCTCGATGCAGGTGGCCTCGGGCCTGGAATACCTGTTCGGCATGGACCACAGCAAGACCAACCTGCTGGTGGTGATCCTGGTCATGGCCGGCGTGGCCACCGTGGCCGCGGTGTCGGGCGTGGAAAACGGCATTCGTCGCCTGTCCAACCTGAACATCCTGCTGTTCAGCGGCTTGCTGATCTTCGTGCTGCTCGCCGGCAACACCCTGCACCTGCTCAACGGCTTCGTGCAGAACGTCGGTGACTACCTCAACGGTGTCGTACTGAAGACCTTCGACCTCTATGTCTATGAAGGCGACAACGACAAGTCCGAGCGCTGGCTGGGCCTGTGGACCGTGTTCTACTGGGCCTGGTGGATCTCCTGGGGCCCGTTCGTCGGCATGTTCATTGCCCGTATCTCCAAGGGCCGGACCGTGCGTCAGCTGGTCAGCGGCGTGCTGCTGATCCCGCTGGGCTTCACCCTGGCCTGGTTGTCGATCTTCGGTAACACCGCGCTGGACCTGGTGATCAACCAGGGTGCGGTGGAACTGGGCAAGACCGCGCTCGAACAGCCATCAATGTCTATCTACCAGCTGCTGGAATTCTTCCCGGCCGCCAAGATCGTCATCGGCCTGGCAGTGTTCGTCGGCTTCGTGCTGTTCCTCACCCCGGCCGACTCCGGCGCGGTGATGATGGCCAACCTGTCGTGCAAAGGCGGCAAGGTCGACGAAGACGCCCCGCACTGGATGGTGGTGTTCTGGTCGGTGGTCATCACCCTGGTCACCATCGGCCTGCTGTTCGCCGGTAACTTCGAAGCCATGCAGACCATGGTGGTACTGGCCGGCCTGCCGTTCTCGGTAGTCCTGGTGCTGTTCATGTTCGGCCTGATGAAGGCCATGAAGCAGGACGTCGCGGCTGAAAGCGAGCGCGCCGAACTGGCCGCCCGTGGTCGTCGCGGTTTCAGCGAGCGTCTCAGCCAGCTGGACCTGCAGCCGACCCAGGCCGTGGTGCAGCGGTTCATGGACAAACAGGTCAGCCCGGCGCTGAAAGAAGCCGCCGAGCAGCTGCGTACCCTGGGCTTCGAGGTCGAGACCCGGGTAGGTCAATCGCGCAACATGATGGGCCTGCGGGTGATGATGGAAGAGGGCAACCCCTTCGTCTACGAAGCCAGCCTGGATGGCTACCTGGCCGCGCCGAGCGAGGCGCCGGTCGAGGGCGAGCCGGAAGTGCAGCAGCGCTTCTATCGCGCCGAGGTGTACCTGCACGACGGCAGCCAGGAGTATGACCTGATGGGCTTCACCCGCGAGCAGATCGTGCGTGATGTGCTTGATCAGTTCGAGAGCCACCGCCAGTTGCTGGGGCGTGTGTACAGCTGATATCGGCTGATCCCAGGCAAGGGCCCGGTTCGCGAGAACCGGGCCTTTTTCGTTTCGCCGGCGGCCTGCGCACTATCAACATGTAGTGCCTGGTGATACGGCGAAATGGCCACCCTGGTGCCTCTGTTCAATGGAGTGCACCCTCATGTCAACCGCGACACTTCCTCTCTTCGACTTCAAGGCGGTGGTTGCCCGGCAGTTCGCCGATCGACCCAGGCTGCGGCAGGTGCTGGGCGAGCAACTGCTGGCGCTGTTGGTCAGAAAACACCCCATTCTGGCGCGAGTGACGCCGGCGCTCGCTTCGGCGGATGCCTTGGAGTTGTTGATCCCCGACCCGCACAGGCAGTCCTGGCAAAGAAAACCGCTGCTCGATGTGGCCGTGCAGGCCGCGCTGGACGGCGCCGCGCTGAGCCTCGATCCGGTCGGCGGGCGCCACTTCGGCTTGGCGCTAGCTGAGCCGTACCGATTCCCGGGGGCTTCGGATCGTTTCGAGTACCACCAGATCGACGCGTCCGATGCCGAACTAGACGAGCTGCTCTTGGCGCTCCCCGACTATTGGCGTCAGGCGCAGGTGGATTATTGGCGCGCCGCTGGCCCGTCCGGTGTCAGTCGCGACCGCTGGTTGCAATTGGTGCTGAAGATGGCCCTGTTGCGCAACTTGCCGCTGCAGGGGCTGGATACTAATCAGCAAGCCTGCGTGCATGGGTTGCTTGGCCCGATCGCCAAGCGTCCGTCGGTCTTCGCGGTGAACGTGCAGATGACGTCCAAGGGCCAGCGCTTCAACGAACAGCAGGCGTGCCTGCTGGTGACCGGGGAATGGGATGAGCAGCAGGTGATCCTGTGGTGTTCGCCATCGAGCGTGGTCAGGGCCTTCGACTCGCTCGGCGACTTTGCCAGGGCGCTGCGTGACGAGTTGGCCGGTCGCCATCGCTTCGATGAGATGACCTGGCATCGTCAGGAGCTGGAGGGCGATGTGTTCGCCCAGCAGGCGGCACTGATGCTGGAAGCCATGTTTGCGCGGTCGCAGCAGGTTGTTGGCCGGGTGCTGGAAGGGGCGTCTGAGAAAAACCGCGTGATCGATGCCTTGAGCGATCCCGCGCAATGGTTCATCGACGGTTATTACCTCGCCCCGCCCCGCCAGGCCATGCTGCCGCCGGGTGTGGCCAGGGCTGGCGTGGCCAGCAGTTTTGCCTACCAGGATGCGCTGTTCGCGCTGGCGCTGGATCAGGCCGTCTCGCAGGGGGCACGGGCGTCGGATGGCATTGAGGATTTGCGCAGCTATACCCGTAAGCAGTTGCGTCAGGCCTTGCTGGAGGACCATCCGGTCGATGCCAACTACCAGTCGGATGACCTGATCCTCGAGCTCAAAAGCGCCGAGGGCGTGCCCGGAGGCGCCGCCACGGGGGCGGGCGGTGGCGAGCCGCTGGTGCCGCTTGCCGGCAAGTCGCTGACGGACTTCGCCATCGGCAACCTGGGGTCGTTGCAGGGCGCGCTCATCACGACGGTCAAGCATCGCGATGGCCAGTTGATCATGCCGTGGTTGACCGCCGATTACTTGCGGGCATTGGTTCAGCGCGTCGATATCGGTGGCCGATACCCCGCTTACGTGGCGCGGTCAATGGACGCGCAGCAAGGGCGCGCGCAGCGTGTCGAGCACTTCGCCAGGGAGTGGCGCCAGGCGCTGCTGTTCAGCGCGCTGTCGGCAAGGCTCGACGGTAGGCTCAGCGAGGCTGGGCTGCAGATTGTCACCGACTATGTGCGCGGCTTGGCCGATACGACTACCTCGCTGATGCCGCTGGCTTACACCGAGGTGGGGCCATCATCGCGCCATGACACCGTGCATGGCATGTATGTGCTGAGCTGCACCGCACCTGCGCGGGTGATCCTTTATCGGCCACTATACGGCCACGAGGCTGTGCGGGAGTTCAGCGACCTGGAGGCGCTCGGTAGCTCGATTCGTCAGTCGTCCACCTTGCGCGCCAGCGTTTTGCAATGGCTGGACGAGGATGCGCGCACGCATTACCACGGCGACCTCAGCGCCGATACCCTCCTGGTGCACGCTGGCATCGACCCTGGTCTGCTGCCCGAGCCGGCGCAGTTGGCTCAGCGCTTCTGGCACATCGATGTCGACACCAAGCTGTACAACGCCAATCGTGACTGGTTGGTAGCCATCGCCGAACAAGCGACGACCTCCACGGCGCAAAGCCGGTGGCGGATGTTCGAACAGGTAGCCTGGCTGTTGTTCCAGACTGCCGCGCCGTTGTTACGGGGGCCGGTCGCGGTGGTGGCATGGTTGACACAATCGGTCATGGCGTTTTCGAGCGATGTTTCGGCATTGCTCGAAGGTACTGCGTTTGATGCATCACAAGCGGTGGTGGACCTGGTACTCAATGTCGGCATGGTCTTGCTGCATAAGCAACTACCTGGGGTGACGTCCGCGGTGTCTGAGCCTGTGGCTGGGCTTGACTACACCTTGCACGGCTACTCGCAGGGCCGCGAAGCGAGCGTGGAGCCGACCCAAGGCAAAGTCGGTTTGCCTGGCGTGGTAGCGGATACGCAGTTGGACTTTTCCTGGCGTGGTAACGCTGGCTTCAACTGGCTCGATCCGCAGCGGCGCCAGGCTTTGCGCCAGTTGCGTGTGAGCGTGAACCTCGAAGGCATCGCGCCGTTGGGCGCGGGGGAGGCGAGCGGGCTCTATTCAGTTGATGGGCGGCTGTATGCAGTGATGGCCGATGAGGTCTATCCGGTGACGGTACTCGACGGTGAAGTACGCCTCCTCGATGCGCAGGGTGCGCCGCAGGCATGGATCACCCAGCAGGATGGTGCTTGGCGTATCGATGCCTCGATGAGGCTGGCAGGAGGAGGGCCCAAGACCCGCCGTGAGCTCAAGCAGCAGGAGAACCAGCGCCTGATCGTGGCACTGAAGGACGAAGAGAAAAGACTCATTACCGAATTGCTCAAGCTGGATCGGGAGTTCGCCAAGCATCGCGATTTCTACACCCGGGCGACTGCGGACTTGAGAGCGCTGCAAGCGGATCCGCGCGACGAACAACGTCTGCGACTCCAGCAGAAAATACAGCATCAGGCTAAGTTACGCGTCGTCGACGACCTGAGGATGCTGGTCGAGAAGGGGCTCGCGCAGGACAAGGTGGTTTCGCGCCTTGAGTCGATGAGGCTGACTGACCCCATGCTGCCGGAGGCGATCAGGTTGCAGCGCAATGCCACGCGTGAGGAGCTGCTTTCGCGTTGTGAGATCTACTACAACGAGCTGACCACCTTGATCAACGATGTGGACGTGCAAGCGTTGAGCGATGCCATGGCGATCCTTCCTGAGTCGTTGGAAGAGATCCAGTATTACCAGGACTTTTATACACAGCTGGAGCGAGTCATTGGTTGGGAGGGCGAGTTGATCAGCCTGTCTGTTGAGTATGACCAGCTATTGGAGGATACCCTGCGTGATGATTCTATCCTCTTCCAACCAGGCGCCGATGGCAGGCCAGCCGATAAGCAAAGGCAATTGCAGAACGTCATCGAGCAGCGCCGTTTGACCTCCACCGAACTGGCCTTCAGGCGCTTGACGGATCTCGCCGAGGCGAGTCTGAATCGTCTGGCGAGCGTTGATGAGAGCACCTTGGAGGCATATGCGCAGTACTTGTCCGGACCTGAGCTGGTCAGCGCGGGAGCCGCCCATGGGGATCTGGCGGGGAGCGGCGTGACCCTAAACGAACGCATCGATATTCTCACGGGGGTGCTGGAATCCTATGCCCAGGCCGAGGTCATGAGCCAATACCTGTCCAGTCTGGGAGGGGATGCAATTCGCCCGCCCCGATTGCAGGATTATCGCAAGGCGCTTCGAGCGTTGATAGAAAGCGCCGAGGACGCGTTGGGGCAAGCCGTTCGCGAGCAACAACTGGCTGAAACAGCGCTGCCTCGTCCGGCTGTATACGCGATGCGTGGCGGCAAGCGACGGGTAGTCAGGACTCAGCGTGGCAAGAGCATCGTCGGTGAGCACCGACAATTGGATGGCGAGGATGTCGTGCAGCAGACGGACTCGCGCAACTCGGTGCTTAAAACGTTTCGTCGCCAGGGGGAGGAGTGGGTCGAGGACGTCACCCTCCGTGATCCGCAACCTGCGCCAGTCGTCGACACTGGCAGGCTGGGAAAGCAGGGACGCAAGCTGGTCGGGCAGATCGAGTCGGTGGTCAAGTTGGCCAAGCAGTACGTCAAGACCGACGAGCCCAACGGGTTGTCCACTATCATCGACGAGCATATCGACAAGCTCCGGGACGTGCTGGGGGGCCTGCCGGATGACGCTGAGTACGTTGAGCTGCGCGAAGCGCTGGAGGCTGGAATCAACCGTTTGGACTCGTCTCGTCAAGACCTGCTCGAGGCCCTGTACCTGACGACGAGCCACCCGAATGCCGAGAGCCTGCGCTACCTGCTGGCGCGTGATCAGGTGACCGTTGTCCGCGTGCCTGGGCGCACGCCGCTCAAGGCGGATGATTATCTGGATGTCTACGAGATCCGGCGCAAGCTCAGAAAAGAGGGGCGCCCAGGGAGCGGCTTATGGGAGGCACACTTCCACTACCCGGCGGCGGATACCCCCAGGCGGCAGTTCAGCAAGGGGCATATCAAGCTCTGGGCCGAGCGCAAGCTGGGTCGGGAGGCCCAGTTGCGCGCGGCGCTCGCGCGCAATGAGTTGCTGCCGATCTACCGCGGCAATGTACAACTTGCCCAGGTGGACGGCTTGATCCCGTTCGATTGATGCCTCAGCGGTTGCTGTAGACCCCATGCCTGCCATGAGCGGGCATGGCCTGGTTGCCACGTTCGGCGATCATCTGGCGCAGGCTGATCAGTTCGACCCCCTGGCCCTTGAGCCGGGGGATCTCGCGTTCCAGTACTTCCAGCGTCTGCGGGTAGGGGTGTCCGATCAGTACCGCCGAGCCTTGCTTGCGCGCCAGCTCGATGCCTTTGCGCAGCTGCCCGGCAATGGCTTCGGTGGTGGGCTCGTCATCGAGGAACACGTCCCGCGAAACGTGCGCCAATCCCCGTGCCTGGGCCTCGGCTGCTGCCACGGTGGCCGCGCTGGTACGGCTGTCGACGAAGAACAGATGACGCCGTTGCAGATCCCCCATCAACCAGCTCATGGGTTCGCGCTGCGCTGTCATGCGGCTGCCCATGTGGTTGTTGATGCCCGCGGCATAAGGCACCTTGGCCAGGGCGTGGTCCAGGCGTCGGGCCAGTTCCTCGATGGCGATGCCTGGATGCCAGGCATAGGGCCCGGTGGCCGGGTCCATGGGCATGTGCAGGATCACCGTGCGCCCGGCCTTGTGCGCCTGGCGGGCGAAATCGCTGGCGTGCGGGGTGTCGGGCATGATCGCCATGGTCACCGGCCCAGGCAGTGCCAGGGTGCGGCTATCGCGCGCGCTGCTCTGGCCGAGGTCGTCGATGATGATGCTCATGTAGGCCTTGCCGGCCGGAGCCGCTTGCGCGACACCGGCCAACAGGCAGAACAGCAGGGACAGCAAATAACGCATGGCGCGGATCAGTCACCCTTGGTGATGTTCAGGCCCTTGAGCAGGCTGAGGGCCTGGCTGAGCTGGAAGTCGTTGTCCTGCGGGCGATCCTTGCGCTTGGCGCTGCCGCTCGGGCGGTCGGCGCCGCCGTTGCCGTTGCCGAGGTGACCCTGCAGGTCGGCTTCCTTGAAGTTGTCGGTGTCGGCCTCGGCGGTGAGCTTGGCCGGGCGCACCTCGATGTCCGGGACGATGCCCTGGGCCTGGATCGAGCGACCGTTGGGGGTGAAGTACAGCGCGGTAGTGAGCTTGAGCGCGCGGTCGTTGGCCAGTGGCAGCACGGTCTGCACCGAGCCCTTGCCGAAGCTGTCGGTACCCATCAGCACGGCGCGTTTCTGGTCCTGCAGGGCGCCGGCGACGATTTCCGAGGCCGAGGCACTGCCGCCGTTGATCAGCACCACCAGCGGCACGCCTTCGCTGGCGTCGGCCGGATCGGCGGAGTAGCGCAGTTCGGAATTGGCGATGCGGCCCTTGGTGTAGACGATCAGGCCCTTGGTCAGGAAGTGGTCGGCCACTTCCACCGCCGATTGCAACACGCCGCCGGGGTTGTTGCGCAGGTCGAGGACCACGCCGCGCAGTTTCTTGCCGTTGTCCTTGCGCAGCTTGGCCAGGGCCTTGCCCACCTCGTCGCCGGTCTTGACCTGGAACTGGGTGATACGGATGTAGCCGTAGTCGTTCTCCAGCAGCTGGCTCTTGACGCTCTTGACCTGGATCACCGCGCGGGCCAGCGTCACGTCGAACGGCGTGCCGCCATCACGCACGAGGGTCAGGGTGATCTTCTCGCCGATCTTGCCGCGCATCTTGTCCACGGCCTCGGTCATGCTCTGGCCGCGGGTCGGTGCGCCGTTGATCTTGACGATCAGGTCGCCGGCCTCGATGCCGGCGCGCGAGGCCGGGGTGTCGTCGATGGGCGAGACCACCTTGACGAAGCCGTCCTCCATGCCGACCTCGATGCCCAGGCCGCCGAACTCACCGCTGGTGCTTTCCTGCAGTTCCTGGAAGTCCTCGGGGCCAAGGTAGGCCGAGTGCGGGTCGAGGTTGCTGAGCATGCCCTTGATGGCATTCTCCAGCAGGGTCTTGTCATCCACCGGCTCGACATAGGCGGCCTTGATGCGGTCCATGACCTCGGCGAAGGTGCGCAGCTCGTCCAGCGGCAGCGGCGCCTTGGCGGTCACCTCGGTGGCCGGCACCGCGGCGGGCTTGGCCGCCATCGGCTTGGCCGGCTCGGCGGCAACGGCCAGGGGCGCGCCGACGACCAGGGCGATGGTCAGGGCCAGCTGGGTGAGGCGGGGCGAGTGCAGCATGTCGAACGAACTCCTGATCCTGTTGGTGCTCCTGCGGGGAGCATCGGTGCCGCCGTTTGGTGGGCGGCGCCGTAAAAGTAGCATTAACTAGCCGCGGCACCATTGCGCGGGGTCGCTGGGCCGGCCTTGCTGGCGAATCGCGAAGTACAACCCGGCGCTGTCCTGGCCGCCGCTGTCGCCGACGGTGGAGATCGCCTCGCCGGCCTTGACGATGTCGCCGGCGCTCTTGAGCAGGCTTTGATTGTGGCCGTACAGGCTCAGGTAACCGTTGCCATGGTCGAGGATGACCAGAAGTCCGGCGCCGCGCAACCAGTCGGCGAACACCACGCGCCCGCCATGCACCGCGCGCACCTGGGTACCGGCGCTGGCGCCGATCATTACCCCGTCCCACTTGGCCCGGGCATCGCTGCCACGGGCGTCACCGAAGCGCGCGAGCAATCGACCATTGACCGGCCATGGAAGTTTTCCCCGAGCGGCAGAAAAAGCGCCGCCATAGCTGGCGCCGTCGCTGGAAACCACCGGGCCCAGGGTGGTGCGGGCTTTTTTCGGGGCTTCTTCGGGGGCATTGTCACGGGCGGCGGCAAGAGCCTGGGCCTTGCGCCGCTGTTCTTCTTCCTGCCTGGCCAGCAGGGCGCGCTGGCGGGCTTCTTCAGCTTCGCGGGCCTGGCGGGCGAGGGTTTCCTCGATGGTCTTGAGCACCTTGCTCAGGTCGGCCTGGTCCTGCTCGCGGCTTTGCAGCTTCTGGTCGCGCGCTTTCATGTCGCTGTTGAGCTTGGCCAGTACCTGCTGGCGCTTGTCGCGTTCGGCGACCAGGGCCTGGCGGCGATTGTCGAGGTCGGCGCGCTGGCTCAGCAGTTGTTCCTGCTGGCGGCCGATGTCCTGCTCGACGTTGGCCAGTTGGCGCAGGGTTTCGTTGAAGGCGCGCAACTGCTCCAGGCGCGCCTGGCTCAGGTAGTCGTAGTAGGTCAGGGTGCGGGCGAACTTCTCGGGGTTCTGCTGGTTGAGCAGTAGTTTGAGGTATTCCTCGCGGCCGTTGTTCTGGTAGGCCGAACGGGCCTGGATGGCAATCAGGCGTTGTTGTTCAACGCGGGCGCTCTGGAGTTTTTTTTTCTCGTGATCAAGGCGCTCCAGCTCGCCCTCGGTCTTTTTTAGTTCTTTTTGCAGCGCCTCCACTTGTTTCTCGAGGTTGCCGATATCGGTCTCGGTGGACTTGAGGTCTTTCTGCACGCCGGCTTTTTCTTCCTGGAGCTTGCCCAGCATTTTTTTCAGCTCGGCGATGTCCTGGCGGGTGGCGTCCAGCTGTTGCTGGGTCTGTGCGCGCTCATCGGCGGCGAAGGCCGGGGTGAGCAGGCATGACAGGGCGAGTAGGATGAGGGCGCGGAGCATGGGGTTGGGCGTACCAGGGATGGAGACTGGCCTAGTATGCCCGCGCGGGCCTGCAAAAAAAACGCCTCGCGGCGTGTGCGGCGAGGCGTTTGTCTGGAATCCAGGTGTTTTAGCGCTGCCGTTCGCCGGCAAGCCGGCTCCTGCGAGGCTTGTGTAGGCGCCGGCTTGCCGCGAACAGGTCTCGATCAGGCATCGACCAGGATCGAGGTCCCGGTCATTTCCGCCGGTTTTTCCAGCCCCATCAGCTTGAGCATGGTCGGCGCCACGTCGGCCAGCACGCCGCCTTGGCGAACCTTGACGCTGCGCTTGCCGACATAGATGAACGGCACCGGCTCGGTGGTGTGGGCGGTGTGCGCCTGGCCTGTGCACTCGTCTTCCATCTGCTCGACGTTGCCGTGGTCGGCGGTGATCAGGGCTTCGCCGCCGACCTTGTCCAGGGCCTGGACAATGCGCCCGACACAGCTATCCAGGGCTTCCACGGCCTTGACCGCCGCCTCGAACACGCCGGTGTGGCCGACCATGTCGCCGTTGGCGTAGTTGACCACGATCACGTCGAAGCGCTGCTGCTCGATGGCCTCGACGATGCGGTCGGTGACCTCCGGGGCGCTCATTTCTGGCTGCAGGTCGTAGGTGGCGACCTTCGGCGACGGGATAAGGATGCGTTCCTCGCCTTCGAACGGCTCTTCGCGTCCGCCCGAGAAGAAGAACGTGACGTGGGCGTACTTCTCGGTTTCGGCGATGCGCAGCTGGGTCTTGCCGTTTTTCGCCAGGTATTCGCCGAGCACGTTGTGCAGGCTGGCCGGGGCGAAGGCCGCCGGGGCCGGGATCTTCGCCGAGTACTGGGTCAGGCCGATGTAGGCCGCCAGCTTGGGCAGGCGCGCGCGCGGGAACTCGTTGAAATCAGGCTCGACGAACACCCGCGACAGCTCGCGGGCGCGGTCGGCGCGGAAGTTCATGAAGATAACCGCATCGCCGTCTTCGACCTTGACCGCCTGGCCAATGCGCGTGGCCTTGACGAACTCGTCGCTCTCGTCGCGGGCGTAGGCCGCTTGCAGGCCGGCAAGGGCGTTGTCGGCGGTGTATTCGGCGGCGCTGTCGACGATCAGGTTGTAGGCGGCGCTGACACGGTCCCAGCGGTTGTCGCGGTCCATGGCGTAGTAGCGACCGATCAGGCTGGCGATGCGGCCCTTGCCCAGCTTGGCGAAGGTGGCGTCGAGCAGTTCGATGGACGACTGGGCGCTGCGCGGCGGGGTGTCGCGGCCGTCGAGGAAGGCATGCAGGTAGATCTTCTCGGCGCCACGCTGGGCGGCCAGTTCGGCCATGGCGATCAGGTGGTCCTGGTGGCTGTGCACGCCGCCGTCGGAGAGCAGGCCGAGGATGTGCACGGCCTTGCCGGCACCGACGGCCTTGTCCACCGCGCCGCCAAGTACGGGGTTTGCGAAGAACTCGCCGTCACGAATGGCCTTGGTCACCCGGGTGAAGTCCTGGTACACCACACGCCCGGCGCCGAGGTTCATGTGACCGACTTCCGAGTTGCCCATCTGCCCGTCGGGCAGCCCCACGTCCATGCCGGAACCGGAGATCAGGCCATGCGGCTGGGTGGCGCGCAGGCGGTCGTAGACCGGTGTGTTGGCGGCGTAGATGGCGTTGTATTCGGGGCTTTCGCTGTGACCGAAGCCATCCAGGATGATCAGGACCAGGGGTTTAGGCGTGCTCGTCATCAATCAAACTCACGGTTGTTCAAAGATGATAAAGACACGCATTTTAGGGCAAATACGCCAGCGGCGGCGAATATTCCTCCCCTCGCCTGACCGGCGTGCTCGGCCAGGTGCCGTGCAGCCCGGTTTGCCGGTGGCCCGGTGGGCTTTGGTGGTCATGGGGGGCTGTGTATACTGGCCGCCATTTTCAATCGCCTGGAACACCCCCGATGGTTGCTCACCTGATTCAATTCGCGACAGATCACTTCATCCTGGTGGCGATCTTCGTCGTTCTGCTGGTTTTGCTGCTGATCAACGAAGTCCGCCGTGGCGGCCAGAGCCTGAGCAACGGCCAGCTGACCGCGCTGGTCAACGCCGACAAGGCGCTGGTGATCGATATCCGCCCCGCCAAGGACTACTCGGCCGGGCACATCGTCGGTGCGGTGAACATCCCGCAGGACAAGCTGGTCAGCCGCATGAGCGAACTGGAAAAGCACAAAGAGAAGACCCTGATCGTCGTCGACGCGATGGGCCAGCAGTCCGGCACCATTTGCCGCGAGCTGCTCAAGGCTGGTTACACCGCGGCCAAGCTCAGCGGTGGCGTGTCCAGCTGGAAAGCCGATAACCTGCCCCTGGTGAAGTGACATGAAGCCCGTCATCGTTTACTCCAGCGACTACTGCCCCTACTGCATGCGCGCCAAGTCCCTGCTCCAGAGCAAGGGCGTGGCGTTCGAAGAGATCAAGGTCGACGGCAAGCCCCAGCTGCGCGCCGAGATGAGCCAGAAGGCCGGCCGCACCTCGGTGCCGCAGATCTGGATCGGCAGCACGCACGTCGGTGGTTGCGATGACCTCTATGCCCTGGAGCGCGCCGGCAAGCTCGACGCGCTGCTGGCGGCCTGATTCGCACTGCATTCAAGAACATTAGGAAAAGGATCTGCCATGACCGAGCAACAGACCAACGGCGCTGCCGCTGAAGAAACCGCACCACAATTCTCCCTGCAGCGCATCTATGTGCGCGACCTGTCGTTCGAGGCGCCGAAAAGCCCACAGATCTTCCGCCAGCAGTGGGAGCCGAGCGTTTCGCTGGACCTGAACACCCGTCAGAAAGCCCTGGAAGGCGACTTCCACGAAGTGGTGCTGACCCTGTCGGTGACCGTCAAGAACGGTGACGAAGTGGCGTTCATCGCCGAAGTGCAGCAGGCCGGTATCTTCCTGATCGCCAACCTGGATGCCGCCTCGATGAGCCACACCCTCGGCGCGTTCTGCCCGAACATCCTGTTCCCGTACGCCCGCGAGACCCTGGACAGCCTGGTGACCCGTGGCTCGTTCCCGGCGCTGATGCTGTCGCCGGTCAACTTCGACGCCCTGTACGCGCAAGAGATGCAGCGCATGCAGGAAGCCGGTGAAGTGCCGACCGTGCAGTAATTGCCGCGGCCGTGAGAAAAGCGCCTTTCGAGGCGCTTTTTTTATGCCGGCAATGCGGGCTGCGGCGCGAGGCTCTGGCCCTGCATCAACTCCCGGCAAACCCTTGCTGGCGCCAGGCCTCGTATACGGTCACCGCCACGGTGTTGGACAGGTTCAGGCTGCGGCATCCCGGGCGCATCGGCAGGCGCAGGCGTTGCCCGGCTGGCAGGCTGTCCAGCACTTCTGCCGGCAAGCCACGGCTTTCAGGCCCGAACAGGAAGGCATCGCCTGGTTGGTACGCGACCTCGTGGAACGGCTGCGAGCCCTTGGTGGTGAAGGCGAACAGCCGCGGCTGGCCGAGGCTTTCCAGGCAGGCAGCCAGGCTCTCGTGGCGCTTGAGCGTGGCATACTCGTGGTAATCCAGCCCGGCGCGGCGCAGGCGTTTGTCGTCCAGTTCGAAGCTGATCGGCTCGATCAGGTGCAAGGCGCAGCCGCTGTTGGCGCACAGGCGGATGATGTTGCCGGTATTCGGCGGAATTTCTGGTTGAAAAAGGATGACGTGAAACATGCACGGCTCCAAGCGTGAAAATGACGAGCATTCTACCCCCGAAGCGGACCCGCGTTCGAAGGCTTGGCCGCGAGTGCTGCTGTCGCTGGCGATCTTCGGCATGCTCGTGGGCTTGATGATCGGCCGCTTGACGGCTCCCGAGGCGCGGGTGCTGGAACAGGTGGAAGTGGTGCAGGGGGGGCTGGAGCTGTGGTTCAACGACGAACCGCAGCTGCATGGCGAGAATGTCCAGGGCACCGTGGCGCTGGTATTCCAGGCCGAGGGCAAGGCCGCGCGTGGCCAGTTGCTGTTGCAGGGCAAGCCGGTGGCCTGGCGCTTGCAAAAAGGCGAGGAAGGCTTGCTGCTGACCCTGGTCGCCGCACGCCCCCTGCGCGGTGAATGGGTTGGCGCGCAGGAGACGGGGCGTTGGCGGGTGCAGGTGCGGCTGCATGAATAAAAGAGGGGATTTCCCGGCCTGCCTGTACCGAGGTCCCCAAAACTGCAAGTACCTGGGTTATTGCAGGTGTCGTGCCAGTTTTATCGGTGTGTAAAAACAGGGGTTTGCCGACATCCGCAGCCGTTTTGCCGGATTATTTGCCTCGTCGCGGTGCAAGGGGCACGTAATCGGTGCATGACGCGATCGCGGGGCAAGCCCGCGATGCGTTGCCTCCTTGGGGCTCAGTGCTCCTGCGCTTCGTCCTCATCCTCTGCGGCGACATTCATCCCCAGCTCCTTGATCTTGCGCGTCAGGGTATTGCGCCCCCAGCCCAGCAACAGCGCCGCATCGCGACGGCGGCCGGCGGTGTGCTTGAGCGCGGTCTCGATCATGATCCGCTCGAAGCTCGGCACCGCGCTGTCGAGCAGGTTGCTCTGGCCGCGTGCCAGGGCCTGGTCGGCCCACTGGCGCAGGGCCTGCTCCCAGTTGGTGACCGGCGTGGCGTCCTGCGGCAGGCTGAGCAGCTCTGGCGGCAGGTCGCCGATCAGCACTTCGCGGCTGGAGGCCATCACGGTGATCCAGCGGCAGGTGTTCTCCAACTGGCGCACGTTGCCCGGCCACGGCAGGTTGCGGATGAACGCCTCGGTTTCCGGCTTCAGCAGCTTGGGTTCCACGGCCAGCTCCAGGGCCGCGCGGCCGAGGAAGTGACGGGCCAGCGCCGGGATGTCCTCGCGGCGGTCGGCCAGGCGCGGGATGTGGATGCGAATCACGTTCAGGCGGTGGAACAGGTCTTCACGAAACTTGCCGGCCTGGACCAGGGACTCGAGGTTCTGGTGGGTGGCGGCGATGATGCGCACGTCCACCTTCACCGGCACATGCCCGCCGACCCGGTAGAACTCGCCATCGGCCAGGACCCGCAGCAGGCGGGTCTGGGTGTCGGCGGGCATGTCGCCGATCTCGTCGAGGAACAGCGTGCCGCCGTCGGCCTGCTCGAAGCGGCCGCGGCGCAGGTTGGCGGCGCCGGTGAAGGCGCCTTTCTCGTGGCCGAACAGCTCGGACTCCATCAGGTCCTTGGGAATCGCCGCCATGTTCAGCGCGATGAACGGCGCGGCCGCCCGTGGGCTGTGACGGTGCAAGGCGTGGGCCACCAGCTCCTTGCCGGTCCCCGACTCGCCGTTGATCAGCACGGTGATATTGGAGTGGCTGAGCCGGCCAATGGCGCGGAACACCTCCTGCATCGCCGGCGCTTCGCCGATGATCTCGGGGGTGCGGGCCAGGGCCTGGGGGACTTCCAGGGCCTGTTGCTCCTGGGCGTGCTGGTTGGCGCGCTTGACCAGCGATACCGCCTCATCCACGTCGAACGGCTTGGGCAGGTACTCGAAGGCGCCGCCCTGGTACGAGGCCACGGCGCTGTCCAGGTCGGAGTGGGCGGTCATGATGATCACCGGCAGCCCCGGGTGCTGCTCGCGGATCTGCGCCAGCAGGTCGAGGCCGCTGGCCCCCGGCATGCGGATATCGGAGATGATCACATCCGGCTGCTGGCGGGCCAGGCGGCCCATGACGCCATCGGCGCTGTCGAAGCTTTGGGTGTTCATGCCTTCCTGTTGCAAGGCTTTCTCCAGCACCCAGCGGATGGAGCGATCATCATCGACGATCCAGACGGTTTCACTTCGGCTCATGGGGCGGTGGCTCCTTGTTCCAGGGGCAGGTAGATGGAGAACGTGGTGTGGCCGGGGTGGCTCTCGCACTCGATCAGGCCCTGGTGCTGGCTGATGATGTTCTGGGTAATGGCCAGGCCCAGCCCGGTACCGTCCGGGCGGCCGCTGACCATGGGATAGAAGAGGGTGTCCTGCAGTTCGGCGGGGATGCCGGGGCCGTTGTCGACGATCTCGACCCGCGCCACCAGGCGGTGGCGCACATGGCCGATGGTGAACTGGCGCACCGCGCGGCTGCGCAGGGTGATGCGGCCCAGGCGCAACTCGTTCTGCCCGCCGATGGCCTGCATGGCGTTGCGCACGATGTTGAGCACGGCCTGGATCATCTGCTCGCGGTCGACCAGCACATCCGGCAAGCTCGGGTCGTAGTCGCGCACCAGGGTGATCCCGCCCTGGCTCTCGGCCTCGACCAGGCTGCACACGCGCTCCAGCACCTCGTGGATATTGGTCATGGCCAGCGACGGCAACTTGTTCGAGCCGAGCATGCGGTCGACCAGGTTTCGCAGGCGGTCGGCTTCCTCGATGATCACGTTGGTGTAGTCGCGCAGGCCGTCCTCGGGCAGTTCGCGGGCCAGCAACTGCGCCGCGCCGCGGATGCCGCCGAGCGGGTTCTTGATCTCATGGGCCAGGCCGCGCACCAGCATCTTGGTGGTTTCCTGCTTGCTCAGCTGGGCTTCTTCCTTGGTGATGCGCAGCAACCGGTCGCGTGGGTGCACCTCGAGCAACAGCAGGGTCTGGCCCTGATGCAGGATGGGGGTCACGGCGTAGTCGACGGTGATGGTCTGCCCGGTCAGCGAAGTCAGTTGGGCTTCGCGCTTGGTGAACGGATGCGCGTGCTCCACGGCCTGGCGCAGCGAGTTGAGCGCCTCGGTCGACTCGGTGAACAGCTCGCTGATGAACTGCCCATGGCTGCGCTGGCCGCTGACGGCCAGGAGCATTTCCGCGGCCGGGTTCATGTACTCCAGGCGCAATTCGCCATTGAGCAGCAGCGTGGCTGTGGTCAGGTTGTCCAGGAGCAGACGGTGCTGTGCATCGCTGATGGTCATGGGGCGTCGTCGACCTCTTTTGGCACATGGCTGAAACCCGTGGTACCGGGAAAATGCAAGAAACAAACCAAGGCTCCGAAAAGAAGCGCAATTGCCGCAGAATCGCCTGAGGATGCGCGAATTCGGCACAGAAACTCTGGATGTAACGATTCAGTTGGGCCAGATTGGGAAGCACCGTGGGGCATTCCGTCAAGTCGTGCACCAATATAGAGCATAGTGCGCCCCCCCTTGCAGGAGCGGCCTTGCGTCGCGAAAGGGCCGCCAAGCGGCCCAATCTGCGCAAACCCGAGTAATCCCGGGCCGCTGCGCAGCCCTTTCGCGACACTAGGCCGCGCCTACAGGGGGGGTGCAAAGGTGCCGGGCAGAAACGAAAACGGCCTCCCGAGGGAGGCCGTTTCAGTGCCGCGGATTACATCAGCAGCTGTAGTACAGCTCGTATTCCAGCGGGTGGACGAAGGTACGGACCTTGATCTCTTCCTCGCTCTTCAGCTCGATGAAGGCATCGATGAAGTCGTCGGAGAACACGCCGCCCTTGGTCAGGAACGCACGGCCTTTGTCCAGCTCTTCCAGGGCTTCCTTCAGGCTGCCGCAAACCTGCGGGATGTCCTTGGCCTCTTCAGGCGGCAGGTCATACAGGTTCTTGTCGGCGGCATCGCCTGGGTGAATCTTGTTCTGGATACCGTCCAGGCCAGCCATCAGCAGGGCCGCGAAGGCCAGGTACGGGTTGGCCGATGGGTCCGGGAAGCGTGCTTCGATACGGCGGGCTTTCGGGCTGCCGACGTAAGGAATGCGGATCGAGGCGGAACGGTTGCGTGCCGAGTAGGCCAGCATGACCGGGGCTTCGAAGCCTGGGACCAGGCGCTTGTACGAGTTGGTCGACGGGTTGGTGAAGCCGTTCAGCGCCTTGCCGTGCTTGATGATGCCACCGATGAAGTACAGGGCGGTGTCGGACAGGCCGGCATAGCCTTCGCCGGCGAAGGTGTTCTTGCCTTCTTTCCAGATCGACATGTGCACGTGCATGCCCGAACCGTTGTCGCCGTACAGTGGCTTGGGCATGAAGGTGGCGGTACGGCCGTAGGCGTCGGCAACGTTGTGCACGACGTATTTCAGCGCCTGTACTTCGTCAGCCTTCTTCACCAGGGTGTTGAACTTGACGCCGATTTCGTTCTGGCCGGCAGTCGCCACTTCGTGGTGGTGAACTTCGACGGTTTGCCCCATCTCTTCCAGTGCGTTGCACATGGCGGTACGGATTTCGTGGTCGTGGTCGAACGGCGGAACCGGGAAGTAGCCGCCTTTCACGCCAGGACGGTGGCCTTTGTTGCCGCCTTCGACGTCGGCATCGGACATCCACGAGCCTTGCTCGGAGAAGATCTTGAACATCGAGCCGGAGATGTCCGACTTGAACTTCACTTCGTCGAAGATGAAGAACTCAGGCTCTGGGCCGGCGAACACGGTGTCACCGATGCCGGTGCTCTTCAGGTACTCTTCGGCTCGCTTGGCGATCGCACGTGGATCGCGATCGTAGCCCTGCATGCTCGACGGGTCGACGATGTCGCAGGTGATGATCAGGGTCGGCTCTTCGGTGAACGGATCGAGCACGGCGGTCTCGTCGACCGGCATCAGGATCATGTCCGAGGCTTCGATGCCTTTCCAGCCAGCGATGGAGGAACCGTCGAACATCTTGCCGACTTCGAAGAAGTCTTCGTCCAGGCCATCGCGCGCCGGCATGGTCACGTGATGCTGAACGCCTTTGGTGTCCGTGAAACGCAGATCAATCCACTTGACGTCATGATCTTTGATGAGTTGAACCGACTTCGACATGTTGTCCTCCGGATGGTCTAGGGCGCTTGGCCGCGGCCCTGGAAAAAGGGTGTCGCTGGGCGCGGATAGTCGGCCAAGCTTACCTGCCTCACAAGGGAGCAAATTGCATGCCAGTGCCCGAAAATGGCGAGGGTCGGGATGAAACCCGGCGTTGGCGGGCATGTAGCCTAGCGGCAGGAAGCATTCGTGCACGCATTGAGGGCGCGGACAAGATGCAGTGCACCATATTGGTGCGCTGCAGGGTTCGGGCTCGGTAAATCAAACCTTCTGTACAAAAGTTGCTCAAACCTTGAGCGATTTCCGCTATAATTCGCGCCCCCTATTTTCGGCAGGCCCTGCGCGCGCTGTTAAACCAATGAAACTTATCGTCAAAGTCTTCCCAGAGATCACCATCAAGAGCCGGCCGGTGCGCAAGCGCTTCATCCGCCAGCTCGGCAAGAACATCCGCGTCGTGCTCAGGGACCTCGATCCTGAGCTCGCGGTCGATGGCGTCTGGGACAATCTCGAGGTGGTTACCCGCGTCGAGGACGAGAAGATCCAGCGCGAGATGATCGAGCGCCTCACCTGCACCCCGGGTATCACCCACTTCCTGCAGGTCGAGGAATACCCCCTGGGTGACTTCGACGACATCGTCGCCAAGTGCAAGCAGCACTTCGGCCACCTGCTGGCCGGCAAGCGCTTCTCGGTGCGCTGCAAGCGCGGCGGCCACCACGACTTCACCTCGATGGACGTCGACCGCTACGTCGGCAGCCAGCTGCGCCAGCAGTGCGGCGCCGCCGGCATCGACCTGAAGACGCCTGAAGTGGTGGTGCGCCTCGAGATCCGCGATCAGCGCCTGTACGTGATCCACAACCAGCACAACGGCATCGGTGGCTACCCGCTGGGTGCCCTGGAGCAGACCCTGGTACTGATGTCCGGTGGTTTCGACTCCACCGTGGCGGCCTACCAGATGATGCGCCGTGGCCTGATGACCCACTTCTGCTTCTTCAACCTCGGCGGGCGCGCCCACGAGCTGGGCGTGATGGAAGTGGCCCACTACCTGTGGAAGAAGTACGGCAGCAGCCAGCGCGTGCTGTTCATCAGCGTGCCGTTCGAGGAAGTGGTCGGCGAGATCCTCAACAAGGTCGACAACAGCTACATGGGCGTGACCCTCAAGCGCATGATGCTGCGCGGTGCCGCGCACATGGCCGAGCGCCTGCAAATCGACGCGCTGGTCACCGGCGAGGCGATTTCCCAGGTCTCCAGCCAGACCCTGCCGAACCTGTCGATCATCGACTCGGCCACCGACAAGCTGGTGCTGCGCCCATTGCTGGCCAGCCACAAGCAGGACATCATCGACCAGGCCAGCGAAATCGGCACCGCCGACTTCGCCAAGCACATGCCGGAATACTGCGGCGTGATCTCGGTGAACCCGACCACCCATGCCAAGCGTCACCGCATGGAGCACGAAGAAAAGCAGTTCGACATGGCCGTGCTGGAGCGCGCCCTGGAACGCGCCAAGTTCATCTCCATCGACCACGTGATCGATGAACTGGGCAAGGACATCGAGATCGAGGAAGTGGCCGAGGCGCTGCCAGGCCAGATCGTCATCGACATTCGTCACCCCGATGCCCAGGAAGACGAACCCCTGGCGCTGGACGGTATCGAAGTCCAGGCCATGCCGTTCTACGCGATCAACAGCAAGTTCAAGCACCTGGACCCTACGCGCCAGTACTTGCTGTATTGCGACAAAGGTGTGATGAGCCGTTTGCACGCACACCACCTGCTCAGTGAGGGACATGCCAATGTGCGTGTTTATCGTCCGACATAAGACGCCAGGGCTGTATGGCGGCAGTATCCGCCATCGCCCTCCCGACCATCGGGCCCGCTGAGCCTCAAACCGTACATATTCGCCGCCTACACTGGCGGCAACCGAATCCTCTGATCGAGATACAGTTGTGATCGAAAATCTGCGTAACATCGCCATCATCGCCCACGTTGACCATGGTAAAACCACCCTGGTCGACAAACTCCTGCGTCAGTCCGGCACCCTGGAGCGTAACGAGCTCAACGACGAGCGCGTCATGGACTCCAACGACCAGGAGAAAGAGCGCGGTATTACCATTCTGGCGAAAAACACCGCCATTAACTGGAACGGCTACCACATCAACATCGTCGATACCCCCGGCCACGCCGACTTCGGTGGCGAGGTCGAGCGTGTAATGTCGATGGTCGACTCCGTGCTGCTGCTGGTCGACGCCCAGGACGGCCCGATGCCGCAAACCCGCTTCGTGACCAAGAAGGCCTTCGAAGCCGGCCTCAAGCCAATCGTCGTGATCAACAAGGTCGACCGTCCGGGCGCGCGCCCTGATTGGGTGCTGGACCAGATCTTCGACCTGTTCGACAACCTCGGCGCCACCGACGAACAGCTGGACTTCAAAGTCGTCTACGCCTCGGCCCTGAACGGCATCGCCGGTCTGGACCACACCGCCATGGGCGAAGACATGACCGCCCTGTACCAGTCGATCGTCGACAACGTACCGGCGCCATCTGTTGACCGTGACGGCCCGTTCCAGATGCAGATCTCGGCACTGGACTACAACAGCTTCCTCGGTGTTATCGGCGTTGGCCGCATCGCCCGTGGTCGCGTCAAGCCGAACACCCCGGTTGTTGCCATCGACACCGAAGGCAAGAAGCGTAATGGCCGTATCCTCAAGCTGATGGGCCACCACGGCCTGCACCGCGTCGACGTCGAAGAAGCCCAGGCTGGCGACATCGTCTGCATCAGCGGTTTCGACGAGCTGTTCATCTCCGACACCCTGTGCGCTCCGGATACCGTCGAAGCGATGAAGCCGCTGACCGTTGACGAGCCGACCGTTTCGATGACCTTCCAGGTCAACGACTCGCCGTTCTGCGGCAAGGAAGGCAAGTTCGTCACCAGCCGTAACATCAAGGACCGTCTGGACAAGGAACTGCTGTACAACGTTGCTCTGCGCGTTCAGGAAACCGATTCCCCTGACAAGTTCAAGGTATCGGGCCGTGGCGAGCTGCACCTGTCGGTACTGATCGAAACCATGCGCCGTGAAGGCTTCGAGATGGCCGTGGGCCGTCCTGAAGTGATCATCCGCGAAGTCAACGGCACCAAGCAGGAGCCGTTCGAAAACGTCACCATCGACATCCCTGAAGAATCCCAGGGCAAGGTCATGGAAGAGATGGGCCTGCGTAAGGGCGACCTGACCAACATGGTGCCGGATGGCAAGGGCCGTGTGCGCCTGGAGTACAACATTCCAGCCCGTGGCCTGATCGGTTTCCGTAACCAGTTCCTGACCCTGACCAACGGTGCAGGCATCCTGACCTCGATCTTCGATCGCTACGACACCATGAAGTCGGGCCAGATGTCCGGCCGCCTGAACGGCGTCCTGGTTTCGGTCGAGACCGGCAAGGCGCTGACCTACTCGCTGGAAACCCTGCAGGCGCGCGGCAAGCTGTTCGTCGAGCACGGCCAGGAGATCTACAACGGTCAGATCATCGGCCTGAACAGCCGTGACAACGACCTGGGCGTGAACCCGACCAAAGGCAAGAAGCTCGACAACATGCGTGCTTCGGGCAAGGACGAAGTCATCGCCCTGGTACCGCCAGTTCGCCACACCCTCGAGCAGGCCCTGGAATTCATCCAGGACGACGAGCTGTGCGAAGTGACGCCGAAGTCGATCCGTCTGCGCAAGAAGATCCTCGACGAAGGCGAGCGTACCCGCGCTGCCAAGAAAGCCAAGAACTGAGTCATTAGTTCAGGCTGAATGAAAACGCCCCCGGTCCAAAGGCCGGGGGCGTTTTTGTTTGCCTTCGAAATGTGCGGCCGCTTGGCGGCCCATCGCGACGCAAGGCCGCTCCTACAAGAGATCGCGGTCCCCTGTAGGAGCGGCCTTGCGTCGCGATGGGCTGCACAGCAGCCCCAGGATCTCAAGCAAAAACAACTTCAGCGCCCGACCACCTTGGGCTTGTACGCGCAATACCCCGGCCGCGGCCCGACCTTGGGGTGGTTGCGGCAGGTGTCCGGACGCTTGTCGTAGATGGTGCACAGCCGGCTCTTGCGATCCAGGTACATGCAGTCGTCGTTGCTCATCCGGGTCAGGGTGAAAATCCCCGACTTCTGGTTGAAGCGCTCGATGATGCCTTCCTTCTGCAGGCGCTTGGCCACGTTCTTCGGCGGCTCGTCTTTCTCGAACTCGTCCACCACGCCGATACGGATCAGATCCTTGATCTTCACCTCCACCGGCAAGGTGCAGCAGGTCGAGTGGCAGCCACCGCACATGTGGCTGGCATAGCGCTGCCAGGTCTCCAGGCGGTCGACTTCGGCGGCGGCGATCAGGGTCGTTTTCATCGTTATGGGGGGATCACGGTCTTGGGGCGCGCGATGATACCGGAGTTGTTCAATTTGTGAACAACCTTTTGCCCGATTCCCTGCGTCAAGGTGAAATCCGCGAACCCTCACTGTCGCTGTGTGTCAGAGCGTCTAGGCTGAACACTCTCCCTGCGCTTTCGCCTACTTGCCCGAGGATGCCCCATGTCCCAGGAAAACAAGGCCCGTGAGGCCAAAGCTCATCACGAAGAAGTCGCCGCGTTCCGCGATGCCGTCCTGGCCAAGCTGACCTACGCGGTCGGCAAGGACCCGGAGCACGCCTTCGACCATGACTGGTTCGAGGCCATCGCCCTGGCGGCCCGCGACCACATGGTCGATCACTGGATGGACCACACCCGCCAGGCCTATCGACGCAGCCAGAAGCGGGTCTACTACCTCTCCCTCGAATTCCTCATCGGCCGGCTGCTGTACGACAGCCTGAGCAACCTCGGCTACCTGGAGATCGCCCGCGAAGCCCTGGAGGGCCTGGACGTGGACCTGGAGCGCATTCGCCTGCTCGAGCCCGACGCGGCGCTGGGCAATGGTGGCCTCGGGCGCCTGGCCGCGTGCTTCATGGAGAGCATGTCGACCCTGGGCATTGCCGCCCATGGCTACGGCATCCGCTACGAGCATGGCCTGTTCCGCCAGGCGTTGGTCGATGGCTGGCAGCAGGAACAGACCGAGAACTGGCTGGATTTTGGCAACCCCTGGGAGTTCGAGCGGGCCGAGGTGATCTATCCGATCAGCTTCGGCGGCAGCGTCGAGACCGTGCACGAAAGCAATGGCCAGCCACGCCAGGTGTGGTGGCCGGGCGAGACGGTGCGGGCGGTGGCCTATGACACGCCGGTGGTCGGCTGGCGTGGCGCCAGCGTCAACACCCTGCGGCTGTGGCGGGCCCGGGCCCTGGAAGAGCTGCACCTGGAGCGCTTCAACGCCGGCGATCACCTGGGCGCCGTGGCCGAGGTGGCGCGGGCCGAGAGCATCTCGCGGGTGCTGTACCCGGCCGACAGCACCGAGGCCGGCCAGGAGCTGCGCCTGCGCCAGGAGTACTTCTTCGTCTCGGCCTCGTTGCAGGACCTGCTGCGCCGCCACCTGAACATGCACGACAACCTGCTCAACCTGCCGGACGCCGCGGCCATCCAGCTCAACGACACCCATCCGTCGATCGCCGTGGCCGAGCTGATGCGCCTGTTGGTCGACCAGCACGAGATTCCCTGGGATACCGCCTGGCAACTGACCGTAGGCACGTTGGCCTACACCAACCACACGCTGTTGCCCGAAGCCCTGGAAACCTGGCCGGTGGCGCTGATGGAGCGCATGTTGCCGCGGCACATGCAGATCATCTACCTGATCAACGCCTATCACATCGACGCCCTGCGTGCCAAAGGCCTGCACGACTTCGACGTGCTGCGCGCGGTGTCGCTGATCGAGGAGGACAACGGCCGTCGGGTACGCATGGGCAACCTGGCGTTCCTTGGCTCGCACAGTGTCAACGGCGTGTCGGCGCTGCACAGCAAGCTGATGAAGAGCACGGTGTTCGCCGATCTGCACAAGCTCTACCCGCAGCGCATCAACAACAAGACCAACGGCATCACCTTCCGCCGCTGGTTGTACCAGGCCAACCCGGCGCTTACCACGATGCTGGTCGAAGCCCTCGGGCCCGACGTGCTGGACAACCCCGAGGGCAAGCTCAAGGCGCTGGCGCCGTTCGCCGACAAGGCCAGCTTCCGCAAGCAGTTCGCCGCCCAGCGCCTGCACAGCAAGCGGGCCCTGGCCAGCATCATCCAGGACCGCGTGGGCGTCACGGTCAACCCTGAGGCGCTGTTCGACGTGCAGGTCAAGCGCATCCACGAGTACAAGCGCCAGTTGCTCAACCTGCTGCATACCGTGGCGTTGTACCAGGCCATGCGCAACGACCCGGGCACCGACTGGGTGGCCCGGGTGAAGATCTTCGCCGGCAAGGCCGCGGCCAGCTACCACCAGGCCAAGTTGATCATCAAGCTGGCCAACGACATCGCCCGGGTGGTCAACAACGACCCGACCGTGCGCGGGCTGCTCAAGGTGGTGTTCCTGCCCAACTACAACGTCAGCCTGGCCGAAAGCATCATCCCGGCGGCCGACCTGTCGGAGCAGATCTCCACCGCCGGCTACGAGGCCTCCGGCACCAGCAACATGAAGTTCGGCCTCAATGGCGCGCTGACCATCGGCACCCTGGATGGCGCCAACGTCGAGATGTGCGAGCAGGTGGGCGCCGAGAACATGTTCATCTTCGGCCTGACCGCCCAGCAGGTGGAGGCCCGCGGCCGTTCCGGCGATTTCGGCGCCAGCGCGGCGATCGCCGCTTCCAGCCGCCTGGGCGATGTGCTGCAGGCGATCCGCAGCGGGGTGTTCTCGCCAGACGATCCGGCGCGCTACGCCGGGCTGGTGGACGGGCTGGTCGGCCATGACCGCTTCCTGCTATGCGCCGACTTCGACGCCTACTGGGACGCCCAGCGGCGGGTCGAGGAACTGTGGCATGCGCCCCAGGACTGGTGGCGCATGGCGGTGCTCAATACCGCGCGGATGGGCTGGTTCTCGTCGGACCGGACCATTCGCGAGTATGCGACCGAGATCTGGAAGGCGTTGGATTGAGGCTGGATGCACGAACCTGTGGGAGCGGCCTTGCGTCGCGAAAGGGCCGCGCAGCGGCCCCGGCAATTCTGGTTGCGTAGATGGAACCTGGGGCCGCTTCGCGCCCCTTTCGCGACGCAAGGCCGCTCCCACAGAGTCCGGGCAGGCTGCCGGAGCATGACGCCAACCGACCATTGGCCTGTCCATTGCTGAACTCAAGACCTCCCGACGAGTCTCTTTGCTCGCTAGCCCGCAACTCTCCCTGTAAACTGCGGGGGTTTTTCCCCTATCCCTTTCGGAGCCACACATGTCCCGCGTTACCCTGAGTCGCTATCTGATTGAGCAGACCCGCAGCAACAATACCCCTGCCGATCTGCGCTTCCTGATCGAGGTGGTGGCGCGCGCGTGCAAGGAAATCAGCCACCACGTGTCCAAGGGCGCCCTCGGCGGCGTGCTGGGCAGCATGGGCACCGAGAACGTCCAGGGCGAAGTGCAGAAGAAGCTCGACGTGATCTCCAACGACATCCTGCTCGAGGCCAACGAGTGGGGCGGCCACCTGGCCGGCATGGCGTCCGAGGAAATGGACAACGCCTACCAGATCCCCGGCAAGTACCCCAAGGGTGCCTACCTGCTGGTCTTCGACCCGCTGGACGGTTCGTCGAACATCGACGTCAACGTCTCGGTCGGCACCATCTTCTCGGTCCTGCGTTGCCCTAACGAGTACCTGAGCCAGAACGAAACCCTGAACGAAAAGGCCTTCCTGCAGCCCGGCACCGAGCAGGTCGCCGCCGGCTATGCCATCTACGGCCCGCAGACCATGCTGATCCTGACCCTGGGCAACGGCGTCAAGGGCTTCACCCTGGACCGCGAGCTGGGCAGCTTCGTGCTCACCCACGAAAACATCCAGGTACCGGCCACCACCGCCGAGTTCGCCATCAACATGTCCAACCAGCGCCACTGGGAAGCCCCGGTGCAACGCTACGTGGGCGAGCTGCTGGCCGGCGAGACCGGGCCGCTGAAGAAGAACTACAACATGCGCTGGATCGCCTCGATGGTGGCCGACGTGCACCGCATCCTCACCCGTGGCGGCCTGTTCATGTATCCGCGCGACGCTCGTGAGCCGAGCAAGCCGGGCAAGCTGCGCCTGATGTATGAGGCCAACCCGATGTCGTTCATCATCGAGCAGGCCGGTGGCGCCTCCACCAACGGTTATGAGCGCATCCTCGACATCAAGCCGGAGAGCCTGCACCAGCGCGTGTCGGTCATCCTCGGCTCGAAGGAAGAGGTCGAGCGCGTCACCGCCTACCACAAGGAATAACCCATGCTCGCACCTTGGCAGCCGTTGCTGGAGTGGTGGTTCGGTTGGGGCAGCAATGCCCAGGCCGTGGCTGACGAGAAGAACACGCTGTGGTTCGGCAAGCACCATGACGCCGAGGCCCAGGCCCAGTTCGGCGACTTGGTCGAACAGGCCCTGGCGGGCGGGCTCGACGAGTGGCAGCAAAGCCCGCAGGGCTGGCTTGGCCTGCTGATCCTGCTGGACCAGCTGCCGCGCATGATCCACCGCGACACGCCGCGCGCCTTCGAGGGCGACCGGCGGGCGCAGGTGGTGGCCATGCAGGGCCTGCAGAAGGGCTGGGACTACCAGTTGCTGCCGATCCAGCGGGTGTTCGTGCTGCTGGTGCTGGAACACGCCGAAGTGCTGGACTGGCAAAACCTGTGCGTCGAGCGTTACCAGATGCTGCTGGCTGAGCAGCCCGAGGCCAATCGCCGGTTGTTCGAAGGTTTCCTCGACTACGCCGAGCAGCATCAGCGGGTGATTGCCCGCTTCGGTCGCTTCCCGCACCGCAACCTGGTGTTGAACCGCCCGAGCACCAGCGAAGAGATGGACTTTCTGCTGGAGCCTGGTTCGCGGTTCTGATGCACGACCCACCGTGCAGGAGCATTCGTTCCTGCACGGCCTGCCAGGCACGCCACCCGACCAATGGCGTACAGGGAAAGCACCTGCGCCAGGGAACCGAAACGGCTTTTTTCCTTCTAAGCTCCTGGCAGGCCCTCGCGCCTGTGTATCCCTCTCCAGGAGTGTCCCTTCATGTCGTTGCGTTCTCTCGCCCTGTTGTCCTTGTGCGTCGTCCTGACCGCTTGCAGCAAGATCAACCAGGAAAACTATTCCAAGCTCAAGGCCGGCATGAACAAGGCCGAGGTCGAGCAACTGCTCGGCATGCCGAAGGAGTGCTCCGGCGCCCTGGGCATGAGCAGCTGCACCTGGGGTGACGAGAAGAGCTTCATCAGCGTGCAATATGCCGCGGACAAGGTCCTGATGTATTCCGGGCAGGGCCTCAAATGAGGCGTCTGCACCTGCTGCTGGGCGTGTGCCTGGTGATGCTGCTGGGTGGCTGCGCCACCTCGGCCACCGACCCGCTGGCGCCGAAGACCGCAGGTGCGGTCGACCTCAAGCGTTACCAAGGCAAGTGGTTCGAACTGGCGCGCCTGCCGATGAAGTACCAGGACGGCTGCGCCCAGTCCGAGGCCCACTACAACCTCAAGCCCGACGGCACGGTCGGCGTGCTCAACCGCTGCCGCACCCTGGGTGACGAATGGTTGCGCGCCGAAGGCCATGCCTGGGCGCAGGATGCCGGGCATAGCGACAGGCTGTGGGTGGAATTCGACAACTGGTTCACCCGCCTGGTGCCGGGTGTGACCAAGGGCGACTACTGGATCCTGTTCGTCGACGAACGCTACCGCACCGCCATCGTCGGCAGCCCGGACCGCAAGTACCTGTGGATCCTGTCGCGTACGCCGTCGCTGCCGGCTTGGGAGCGCGAGAACCTGCTGGCCAAGGCGCGGCAGCAGGGCTTTGATACCAGCCGGCTGATCTGGCGCACGCCTGACAGAGATATCGTCGCCCGGCATTGAGCGGTAGGCTGACGCGATCCCTGTAGGAGCGGCCTTGTGTCGCGAAAGGGGTGCGAAGCGCCCCCAGGATTTCAGCATTAATGCGCATATCGCCGGGGCCGCTATGCGGCCCTTTCGCGACGAAAGGCTGCTCCTACAGGGACCGCGTTCAGGCTAGAAGCTGGCGCAATACCTCGACAAACGCCACCGCGCTTTCCTCTTCCTGCCCATGCCGCCCCTGGCGCACGACCCAGCGGCCATTGACCATCACATCGCGCACCTGGCGATCGCCACCGGCGAACAGCCAGCGGTTGAGGATGGCATCGCCGTCGGCCACGGCCAGGTACGGATCCTGTCTGTCGAGCACCAGCCAGTCCGCGCGCCTGCCCACGGCGAGCTCGCCGATCGGCTGCCCCAGCGCCTGGGCGCCGCCGCGCAGGGCCGCGTCATACAAGGTTCGCCCGACCATCGGCTGATCGGCCCGATACAGTCGGTTGCGCCGTTGGTCGCGCAGACGCTGGCCGTATTCCAGCCAGCGCAGTTCCTCGACCACGCTCAGTGACACATGGCTGTCCGAGCCGATGCCCATGCGCCCGCCCTGGGCCAGGTAGTCCACCGCCGGGAAGATGCCGTCGCCCAGGTTGGCCTCGGTGGTCAGGCACAGGCCGGCCACTGCGCCGCTGCGGGCCATGGCGCTGACCTCGTCGGCTTCGGCGTGGGTGGCGTGGACCAGGCACCAGCGCTGATCTACCTCGACATGCTCGTACAGCCACTGCAGCGGACGGCGGCCACTCCAGGCCAGGCAGTCATCGACTTCCTTCTGTTGCTCGGCAATGTGGATATGCACCGGGCAGGCCGCATCGCCAGCGCCCAGCACATCGGCGATCTGGCCCGGCGTCACCGCGCGCAGCGAGTGGAAGCACAGCCCCAGCGCCTGCGCCGGCTGTTGCGCCAGCAAGGGTGCAAGCTGCTGTTGCAGGCGCAGGTACTGTTCGGTGGCGTTGATGAAGCGCCGTTGGCCGTCGTTGGGCGCCTGGCCGCCAAAGCCGGAATGGCTGTAGAGCACCGGCAGCAGGGTCAGGCCGATGCCGCTGGCACTGGCAGCGGCGCTGATGCGCCGTGACAGCTCGGCCGGGTCGGCGTAGGCCTGGCCGTTCTGGTCGTGGTGCACGTAATGGAACTCGGCCACCGAGGTGTAGCCAGCCTTGAGCATCTCGATGTATAGCTGGCGGGCGATCACCTGCAGCTGCTCGGGGGTGATTTGCCCAACCAGGCGGTACATCAGCTCGCGCCAGGTCCAGAAGCTGTCGTTGGGGTTGCCGGCCACTTCCGCCAGCCCCGCCATGGCTCGCTGGAACGCATGCGAGTGCAGGTTGGGCATGCCTGGCAGCAGCGGGCCGGCCAGGCGCTCGGCGCCAGCGGCGTCGGCATCGGCCATGACCGCGGCCAGGCGGCCATCGGCGCCGACCTCCAGGCGGACATTGCGGGCCCAGCCGCTGGGCAGCAGGGCGCGTTCGGCAAAATAGGCGGGCATCGGTGAAATCCTGTTATTGTTAACTTGTATATACATATACAGCCGTTTGCCTGCCGGGTAAACTCCGGCAAGCTACCGTTCACGCCAACCGAACAAGGATTCAACGCCGTGCCGACACCTCCTGTCTCCGCGCTGGTTGCCCAGATGGGCGAAGGGCCGGCGCCGCTCTACGCCCGGGTGAAACAGATGATCATCCAGCAGATCGAGAGCGGCAGCTGGCCGCCTCATCACCGGGTACCCTCCGAGAGCGAGCTGGTCAGCCAGCTGGGTTTCAGCCGCATGACCATCAACCGCGCCCTGCGCGAACTGACCGCCGAAGGCCTGCTGGTACGCATGCAGGGCGTCGGCACCTTCGTCGCCGAGCCCAAGAGCCGCTCGGCGCTGTTCGAGGTCAACAACATCGCCGACGAGATCGCCGGCCGTGGCCACCAGCATAGCTGCCAGGTGATCACCCTGGCCGAGGAGGCCGCCGGTTCCGAGCGCGCCCTGGCCCTGGACATGCGCGAAGGCCAGCGGGTGTTCCATTCGTTGATCGTGCACTACGAGAATGGCGTGCCGGTGCAGATCGAGGACCGCTACGTCAACGCCGCCATCGCCCCCGACTACCTCAAGCAGGATTTCACCCGCCAGACGCCCTATGCCTACCTGTCGCAGGTGGCGCCGCTGACCGAAGGCGAGCACGTGGTCGAGGCGATTCTTGCCGAGCCTGAAGAATGCAAGCTGTTGCAGATCGAGCGCGGCGAGCCGTGCCTGCTGATCCGCCGCCGCACCTGGTCGGGACGCCAGCCGGTGACCGCCGCGCGGCTGATTCACCCCGGTTCCCGCCACCGCCTTGAAGGACGTTTTAGTAAATGACCCAGTTGCAGTTGCTGCGTGCGCAGGATTACCCGCGCATGCCCTGGAAGAACGGTGGCGGCTTCACCGAAGAGATCACCCGCGACAACGGCGAGGGGCTCGACGGCTTCGGCTGGCGTCTGTCGATCGCCGATATCGAGGAGTCGGGCGGGTTTTCCCTATTCGCCGGCTACCAGCGGATCATCACCGTGCTGCAGGGTGACGGCATGCGTTTGCTGGTCGACGACCAGGCCAGCCGGCCGTTGTTGCCGTTCGATGCGTTCGCGTTCAGTGGCGAGAGCCAGGTCAGTTGCAAACTGCTGGGTGGGGCGATTCGCGATTTCAACCTGATCTATGCGCCACAGCGATATCGGGCCAGGTTGCAATGGTTCGATGGCAGCAGCCGGTTGTTCAGCTCGGCGTCGACGGTGTTGCTGTTTGCCGCTGGCAATCATGTCGAGGTGGCGTTGGCCGGGCAGGGCATGCAGCAGCTCGGGCGCTATGACTGCCTGCGGATCGAGGGCAACGAGGGGTTGCTGGAGCTGGATGTGCAGGGGCGGTTCTGCCTGATCGAACTCATTTCACATTGAGATAGCCGGGGCCGCTGCGCGACCCTTTCGCGACACAAGGTCGCTCCTACAGGGGAACGCATATCCCTGTAGGAGCGGCCTTGTGTCGCGAAAGGGCTGCGCAGCGGCCCCAGCTTTTTTGCCACCCAGCGGAATCGTCCGACAATTTTGGTTGTCCATGCTTGTACATACAAGTAAAGATGTGTTTGTATGTTGACCACGACACATCAGCCCGCGCTCAACCGCCGAGGACCTTCCCGTGACCGACAACAACAAATACCGTGACGTAGAAATCCGTGCCCCGCGTGGCAACAAGCTGACCGCCAAGAGCTGGTTGACCGAAGCCCCGCTGCGCATGCTGATGAACAACCTCGACCCGCAGGTCGCCGAAAACCCGAAAGAGCTGGTGGTGTACGGTGGCATCGGCCGTGCCGCGCGCAACTGGGAGTGCTACGACAAGATCGTCGAGACCCTGACCCGCCTGGAAGACGACGAAACCCTGCTGGTACAGTCGGGCAAGCCGGTCGGCGTGTTCAAGACCCACAGCAACGCCCCGCGCGTGCTGATCGCCAACTCCAACCTGGTGCCGCACTGGGCCAACTGGGAACACTTCAACGAACTGGATGCCAAGGGCCTGGCCATGTACGGCCAGATGACCGCCGGCAGCTGGATCTACATCGGCAGCCAGGGCATCGTCCAGGGCACCTACGAAACCTTCGTCGAGGCCGGCCGCCAGCACTACAACGGCAGCCTCAAGGGCAAGTGGGTACTGACCGCGGGCCTGGGTGGCATGGGCGGTGCCCAGCCACTGGCCGCGACCCTGGCCGGCGCCTGCTCGCTGAACATCGAGTGCCAGCAGAGCCGTATCGACTTCCGCCTCGAGACCCGCTACGTCGACGAGCAGGCCACTGACCTGGACGATGCCCTGGCGCGCATCGCCAAGTACACCGCCGAAGGCAAGGCCATCTCCATCGCCCTGCACGGCAACGCCGCCGAAATCCTGCCGGAGCTGGTCAAGCGTGGCGTGCGCCCGGACATGGTCACCGACCAGACCAGCGCCCACGACCCGCTCAACGGCTACCTGCCGGCCGGCTGGACCTGGGAGCAGTACCGCGACCGCGCGCAGACCGACCCGGCTGCAGTGGTCAAGGCGGCCAAGCAATCCATGGCCGTGCACGTGCAGGCCATGCTCGACTTCCAGAAGCAGGGCATCCCGACCTTCGACTACGGCAACAACATCCGCCAGATGGCCAAGGAAGAGGGCGTGGCCAACGCCTTCGACTTCCCAGGCTTCGTCCCGGCGTACATCCGCCCGCTGTTCTGCCGCGGTGTCGGCCCGTTCCGCTGGGCCGCGTTGTCGGGTGACGCCGAGGACATCTACAAGACCGACGCCAAGGTCAAGGAGCTGATCCCGGACGACGCCCACCTGCACCGCTGGCTGGACATGGCCCGCGAGCGCATCAGCTTCCAGGGCCTGCCGGCGCGCATCTGCTGGGTTGGCCTGGGCCTGCGCGCCAAGCTCGGCCTGGCGTTCAACGAAATGGTGCGCAGCGGCGAGCTGTCGGCGCCGGTCGTCATCGGCCGCGACCACTTGGACTCGGGCTCGGTATCCAGCCCCAACCGCGAGACCGAAGCCATGCGCGACGGCTCCGACGCGGTCTCCGACTGGCCGCTGCTCAACGCCCTGCTCAACACCGCAGGCGGCGCCACCTGGGTCTCGCTGCACCACGGCGGTGGCGTGGGCATGGGCTTCTCCCAACACTCGGGCATGGTCATCGTCTGCGACGGTACCGACGAAGCGGCCGCGCGCATCGCCCGCGTGCTGACCAACGACCCAGGCACCGGCGTGATGCGCCACGCCGACGCCGGCTACCAGATCGCCATCGACTGCGCCAAGGAGCAGGGCCTGGACCTGCCGATGATCACCGGCTGATCGCCGCGCTTTGGATCGCACCCGCCACGGGTGATACTGAACAACAAGAAGGGGCCCCGCGTGGCCCCAAGCGATTGGAGTAGCGAAGTGACCGAATTGACCCTCAAGCCCGGCACCCTGACCCTGGCCCAGCTGCGCGCCATCCACGCCGCCCCCGTGCGCCTGCACCTGGACGCCAGCGCCGCGCCCGCCATCGATGCCAGCGTCGCCTGCGTCGAGCAGATCATCGCCGAGGACCGTACCGCCTACGGCATCAACACCGGATTCGGCCTGCTGGCCTCGACCCGCATCGCCAGCCACGACCTCGAGAACCTGCAGCGCTCTCTGGTGCTGTCCCACGCCGCCGGTATCGGCGCGCCGCTGGACGACGACCTGGTGCGGCTGATCATGGTGCTCAAGATCAACAGCCTCAGCCGTGGCTTCTCCGGCATCCGCCGCAAAGTCATCGACGCGCTGATCGCCTTGGTCAATGCCGAAGTCTATCCCCACATCCCGCTCAAGGGCTCGGTCGGCGCTTCCGGCGACCTCGCGCCCCTGGCGCACATGTCGCTGGTGCTGCTGGGTGAAGGCAAGGCCCGCTACAAGGGCCAGTGGCTGTCGGCCAGCGAAGCCCTGGCCGTCGCCGGTCTGGAGCCGCTGACCCTGGCCGCGAAGGAGGGCCTGGCCCTGCTCAACGGCACCCAGGCCTCCACCGCCTACGCCCTGCGCGGCCTGTTCCAGGCCGAAGACCTGTACGCCGCGGCCATCGCCTGTGGCGGCCTGAGTGTCGAGGCAGCGCTGGGTTCGCGCTCGCCGTTCGATGCGCGCGTCCATGCCGTGCGCGGCCAGCGTGGCCAGATCGACACCGCCGCGTGCTTCCGCGACCTGCTGGGCGATTCCAGCGAAGTGTCGCTGTCGCACAAGAACTGCGACAAGGTCCAGGACCCGTACTCGCTGCGCTGCCAGCCGCAGGTGATGGGCGCCTGCCTGACCCAGATCCGCCAGGCCGCCGAGGTGCTGGGCATCGAGGCCAACGCGGTGTCGGACAACCCACTGGTGTTCGCCGCCGAGGGCGACGTGATCTCTGGCGGCAACTTCCACGCCGAACCCGTGGCCATGGCCGCCGATAACCTGGCCCTGGCCATCGCCGAGATCGGTTCGCTGAGTGAGCGCCGCATCTCGCTGATGATGGACAAGCACATGTCCCAGCTGCCGCCGTTCCTGGTGGAAAACGGCGGGGTCAACTCCGGCTTCATGATCGCCCAGGTCACCGCCGCCGCGCTGGCCAGCGAGAACAAGGCGCTGTCGCACCCGCACAGCGTCGACAGCCTGCCGACCTCGGCCAACCAGGAAGACCATGTGTCGATGGCCCCGGCCGCCGGCAAGCGCCTGTGGGAAATGGCTGAGAATACCCGTGGCGTGCTGGCCATCGAATGGCTGGGCGCCTGCCAGGGCCTGGACCTGCGCAAGGGCCTGAAGACCTCCGCCAAGCTGGAGCAGGCGCGTCAGGCGCTGCGCCGCGAAGTGCCGCACTATGACCGCGACCGCTTCTTCGCCCCGGATATCGAGGCGGCTTCCACGCTGTTGGCCAAAGGCACCTTGACCGGCCTGCTGCCGGCTGGGGTACTGCCTAGCCTGTAATGCCGCTGGGGCCGCACTGCGGCCCATTCGCCGGCAAGGCCGGCTCCTACAAAGGTATGTGCCTTGCCTGTAGGAGCCGGCCTTGCCGGCGAATGGGCTGCGCAGCAGTCCCAATCCGACCTCACGACCAGAACAACAATAAGGACGTGACATGCAACAAGCTCAAGGTCTCAAGCGCGGGCTATCGGCCCGGCACATCCGTTTCATGGCGCTCGGTTCGGCCATCGGTACCGGGCTTTTCTATGGTTCGGCCTCGGCCATCCAGATGGCCGGCCCGGCCGTGCTGCTGGCTTACCTGATTGGTGGCGCCGCGGTGTTCATGGTCATGCGCGCGCTCGGCGAGATGGCCGTGCACAACCCGGTGGCCGGTTCCTTCGGCCACTACGCCAGCACCTACCTCGGCCCCATGGCCGGCTTCATCCTCGGCTGGACCTACGCCTTCGAGATGGTCATCGTCGCCATCGCCGACGTCACCGCCTTCGGTATCTACATGGGCTTCTGGTTCCCGGAGGTCGCCCGCTGGATCTGGGTACTGGGCATCGTGTTCCTGATCGGCGGCCTGAACCTGTGCAACGTGCGGGTGTTCGGCGAGATGGAGTTCTGGCTGTCGCTGCTCAAGGTTGGCGCCATCGTCGCGATGATCCTCGCGGGTCTGGGCATCATGGCCTTCGGTTTCAGCCAGGTGGGCAGCGGACACGCGGTCGGGGTGAGCAACCTGTTCGACCACGGCGGCTTCATGCCCAATGGCGTCAGTGGCTTGATCGCTTCGTTCGCGGTGGTGATGTTCGCCTTCGGCGGCATCGAGATCATCGGTGTCACCGCCGGTGAGGCGAAAGACCCGCAGCGGGTGATCCCCAAGGCGATCAACGCCGTGCCGCTGCGTATCCTGCTGTTCTACGTGCTTACCCTGTTGGTGCTGATGTGCCTGTACCCCTGGCCGCAGATCGGCAGCCAGGGCAGCCCGTTCGTGCAGATCTTCAGCAACCTGGGCATCGGCTCGGCCGCCGCCGTGCTGAACATCGTGGTGATCTCGGCGGCCATCTCGGCGATCAACAGCGACATCTTCGGCGCCGGGCGCATGATGTACGGCCTGGCCCAGCACGGCCAGGCACCGCGTGGCTTCGGCAAGCTGTCGAAGCACGGCGTGCCGTGGATGACCGTGGTGGTGATGGGCGCGGCGCTGCTGATTGGCGTGCTGCTCAACTACCTGATCCCGGAGAACGTGTTCCTGCTGATTGCTTCGATCGCCACCTTCGCCACCGTGTGGGTGTGGCTGATGATCCTGGTCACCCAGGTTGCCATGCGCCGCAGCATGAGCCGCGAAGAGGTCGCCCAGCTCAAGTTCCCGGTACCCTTCTGGCCCTATGGCCCGGCCTTGGCCATTGCCTTCATGGTGTTCATCTTCGGTGTGCTCGGCTACTTCCCCGATACCCAGGCGGCCTTGATCGTCGGGGTTATCTGGGTGGTGTTCCTGGTGGCCTCCTACCTGCTGTGGTGCAAGCCACGCGCCGGTGGTGGCGAGCCGCTCCGAGCGCCTGCCGAGCTGCACCGCTGAATTAGATAGGAGATCCTGATGAGAACCCTCTGGCAGCACTGCCACGCCGCGACCATGACCGACGGCCGTTACTCGGTCATCGAGGACGCGGCGATCGTCACCAGCGCCGGGCTGATCGAGTGGATCGGCCCCCGTGCCGAGGTGCCGCCGGTGGCGGCCGACCGCGTCGTCGACCTGGGCGGCGCCTGGGTCACCCCCGGGCTGATCGACTGCCACACCCATGCGGTGTTCGGTGGCAATCGCAGCGGTGAGTTCGAGCAGCGCCTGCAGGGCGTCAGCTATGCCGAGATTGCCGCCCAGGGCGGCGGTATCGCCAGCACCGTGCGGGCGACCCGCGCGGCCAGCGAGGACGCGCTGTTTGTTAGTGCCCGCCAGCGGGTCCAGGCGCTGATGCGCGACGGCGTGACCACCATAGAGATCAAGTCCGGCTATGGCCTGGACCTGGCGAGCGAGCGCAAGATGCTGCGCGTGGCTCGGCGCCTGGGCGAGGAACTGCCGGTGACCGTGCGCAGCACCTGCCTGGCCGCTCACGCCCTGCCACCGGAGTACGCTGGCCGGGCCGACGACTACATCGCCCACATCTGCGATGAGATGCTCCCAGCGCTGGCCGCCGAGGGCCTGGTGGATGCGGTGGATGCCTTCTGCGAGCACCTGGCGTTTTCCCCGGCCCAGGTCGAGCGGCTGTTCATCAAGGCCCGTGAGCTGGGCCTGCCGGTCAAGCTGCATGCCGAACAGCTGTCGTCGCTGCATGGCTCGAGCCTGGCAGCCCGCTATCAAGCGCTGTCGGCTGATCACCTGGAGTTCATGACCGAGGATGATGCCATCGCCATGGCCGAGGCCGGCACGGTCGCCGTGCTATTGCCTGGGGCGTTCTACTTCCTGCGCGAAACCCAGCTGCCGCCAATGGATGCCTTGCGCCGGCATGGCGTGAAGATCGCCCTGGCCAGCGACCTCAACCCCGGCACCTCGCCAGGGCTGTCGCTGCGCCTGATGCTGAACATGGGCTGTACCTGTTTTCGCATGACCCCCGAGGAGGCCCTGGCCGGCGTCACCGTGCATGCCGCCACGGCGCTGGGCCTGGGCGACAGCCATGGCTCGCTGGAGGTGGGCAAGGTGGCCGACTTCATCGCCTGGCAGATCGAGCGCCCCGCCGACCTCAGCTACTGGCTCGGCGGCGACCTGCCCAAGCGCGTGGTGCGCCTGGGCCATGAAATATCCAACTGAGCGAGGGCACATGAACAAGGTATTGAGTTTTCACCAGGGCCGCCTGCCACTGCTGATCAGCATGCCCCACGCCGGGCTCGGCCTCACCGACGCCGTGCGCGACGGCCTGGTCGACCAGGCGCGTAGCCTGCCGGACACCGACTGGCATATCCCGCGCCTGTACGACTTCGCCCGTGACCTGGGCGCCAGCGTGGTGGCGGCGGAGTATTCGCGGTTCGTCATCGACCTGAACCGCCCGGATGACGACAAGCCGCTGTACGCCGGTGCCACCACCGGCCTGTACCCGGCCACGCTGTTCGACGGCGAGCCGTTGTTCAAGGACGGCCAGGTGCCCAGCGCCGCCGAGCGGGCCACCTACCTGGAGCAGGTCTGGCGCCCGTACCACGACACGATTCGTCGTGAGCTCGAGCGCCTGCGCGGCGAGTTCGGCTACGCACTGCTGTGGGACGCCCACTCGATACGTTCGCTGATTCCGCACTTGTTCGACGGCAAGCTGCCGGACTTCAACCTTGGCACCTTCAATGGCGCCAGTTGCGACCCGGCGCTGGCCGAACGCTTGCAAAGCGTGTGCGCCGAGGCGCAAGGCTACAGCCATGTGCTCAACGGGCGTTTCAAGGGCGGGCATATCACCCGCCATTACGGCGACCCGGCCAATCACATCCATGCGGTGCAACTGGAGCTGGCGCAAAGCACCTACATGGACGAAACCGAGCCGTTCGCCTACCGCGAGGACCTGGCGCAGCCAACTCAACGGGTGCTCGAGGCTTTGTTGCAAGCCTGCCTGCTGTGGGGGCAGAAGCAGTACCAACGCTAGAAGGTGGCGACGCGCCGCAGGTCGGGCGTGTCGCCGGTTACGACCCTTAGCTCTGGTTGATCTGGGCGATGGTCAGCTCGCGCAGTAGCTCCTGTTCTTCCTCAGCCTTCTCGTGTTGTAGGCCCTGTTGCAAATGCAACTCGTCCTCCAGCGAGAGATTGCTGTCGGCCAGCTCCAGCACGCGCAGCCGCCGTTGGTCTTCCAGCTCGGCGAAGCGCTCGCTGAACTCGGCTCGCAGGCGCATCACCCAGTACGGATTCGCCAGCATGTAGTTCACAAGTGCATCGCCCAGTTCAGCCTTGCGGACTTTCTCCAAAACCCCGGTCAGCTCGTCTGGGGCCAGGTTGGCGGCACCCCGAAAGCGCATGCTATCGGCGATTGGCAGGTCGAGGTCCCTGGCCAGTTCGCGTCGGTAAGCCAGGCGTACCGAAACCAGGTCACCCGAGCGGGAGCGCTGGGTTGCCAGCCGATCCAGCTGTTCGATGCGGAACAGCTGCAACAGGCGATGTCGCAGCGATTGCAGGCCATCGCCAGCTTCGATCAGCAGGCGCTCGCTCATCAGGTACAGCTCGATGTTGTTGAACTCCACCAGCGCGCCGTCGTGACAGGTCTGCGAGCCAGTCGCAGGGTCCAGCAGGCCCGCCACGGCTATTGCTTCCATGTTTTCCCGTTGCGTCGGGTTGCCAGCCGCTGTCACCAGCATCATGCGTACTCGCTCGCTAAAGCTGGCCCGCGTGTTCGGATCGACATAAGGCGCCGCATTGCGCAAACGGCCTGCCAGGCGCAGCAGGTCGCTGCCCTCCAGGGTTTTCCAGCTGTCCTGCAGCGCTTCGTTCTGCGCCTCGTTGCCCAACATCCAGTCTTCCTGCCTGGGCTTGTCGTCGCCCTGCAGGGGGAAGTGCGGGTGATCGAGCGAACCTTCGCTCGACGAATCGACCAGCAGCAGGTTGTCAGGGATGTCCAGGGCGAATGAGTAGCTGTGCTGGCTGTCCGAAAACGTGCGTAGGCGCAGGATGGTTTCCAGTGGCAGCGGGTTGTCGAACAGGGCGATTGACGAAATAGGCATCGGGTTGTTCAGGTTCGATGCGATGTGCTCGGGCAATTGGGTGATGCTGTTTGCGCTCAGGTCCAGCAACTCCAGCGGCAACAGGGCATCGCACCACCTTGGCCAGGCCTGCAGGTTCATGTTGGTCAGCGCCAGTGACTGCAGGTTGCGCGACAGTTGTGCGGGTACCTGGTTGATGGTGCCTACACGATTGCCTGACAGGTCGATCGAGCTCAGGTGCTCCAGCCCGGCGAAGACTTCCAGCATGGCCTGGTCGACTTCCAGGCCCATGTTGCGAAACTCCAGCATGGCAAGCTGTGGCAGGCGCGCCAAGGCAGAGGCCAGCGAAGGGCTGGCAGCCTGATGGGCATCGATGGTCAGCCGCGTGATATTGGGGAAGCGGCGCAGCAGCTGATCGACTTGCGAGGTGCTGCCGCGCAAGCGGGTCAGGCTCATGGCCCGTACTCGCTCGCCAAAGAACGACGGAAGCCGCCGAGGGAAATGCTCGATCGCCACGTCCTCCAGATGCAGGCGCAGGTACTGCTGGCCTTGCTCCTGCTGCTCCCAGAACTGATTGAGAGCTGTTTCGATACGCTGCCTGTCGGCCAGTGCAGCCTGTGTCAACGGGTTGCTAGAGCTTGAGGCTTGGGCCCAGCCATCGATGGCTTCGCGCAGTTGGCGCCGTTCATCACGGATGCGCTCGAGTTGTTCGCTGAGCGCAGCCGGCTGGTCGGTGGTAATGCCGGACGTATCGACCCGCTCGTTAAGCAGCAGCCGCAGCAGGTGGGTCTGATTGATGCTGTTGCCCTGCAGCGATATCACCGGCGGCGTGGTCAGGGTTTCGGTTTCATTGACCAGGAACGATGGCAGCGACCTGAGGTTGTTGTCACGCAACGACAGATGGGCGATACGTGCCAGGGCATCGCTGCCGATACCGATCGGCCATTGGGACAACTGCATCTGGTCCAGGCCCAGATAGTCCAGGGTCAGCGCGTGGAAACTTGGCCTGTTGTTCTGCGCCAACCGATTGCCGCTCAAGTCCAGGTGGCGCAGTTGCTCTAGTCCTGATAACAGGTTCAGGTCGCTTTCCGACAGCGCGATGTTCTGATGGGTGACCACCAGCCGGCGCAACCCGGGCAAACACTCGCTGATTGTAGGAATACTGAACAGGAAGGATGACGGCGTGGCCCCGGCGCTATAGGGGCGGTTGATTTCAAGCGACTCGAGCTGCGGCATCTGCCTGAGCAGGCGTTGCAACAGGCGCTCGTTCTGTGTCCAGCCGGCGAGGGCGCCCGATGGCAGGTCGATCAGGCTCAAGCTGCGCACGCGCGAGGTGAAGAAGTCCGGCAAGGTCAGGGGAATGTCCGACAATGGCACGCGCTGGATGCTCAGCCCTGCCGTATGTTGCAGGCCGTCGTGCAGGGCCGTGTCATACCAGTGCTGCAGGATGCCCTCGCGCAGGTTGTCGTAATCGCGTGCCGCCTCGGCGGTAGCGGGGGTAATGGCTTCGCTCCAATCGCTCAGCGCACTCTGCAACAGGCCGCGCTGCTCGCTGAGGGTGTGCAGGTGCTGCAAAGCCTGTAGCCGATTGCGGCCAGCGGTAACCAAGTGCAGCACCTGATCAGCGGTGTACCGCGTATGCTCGGTCAGGCCGGTGGCGGCTATGGCATCCAGCAAGGCCTGGTAGCTGGCATCGCCTGATGGCATCGCCTGGCCACCGCTCAGAGGGTAGCCCAGGCGGCCATCGGCCAGGTGCATCGGCGAACGGAAGCCGGGGCGCACGGCTTGCATGCCGAGTACTTGCCTGAGGGTGTTGCGCGGTAACAACGGGGCGTTCTGCAGCAACTGGCGCAGGCTGGTTTCGCCATCGGCGCCCAGGCTCTTCATCGCCTCGGGCATTGCTGCGCTCAGGGCTGCATAAAGGTTCGGATGGATACCGACCGCTTCTGCCTGGGGTGTTTCATGAATGATGTAGCCAGCTTCGACGCTGCTGATGGTTATGCGGGTGCGCGAATCGGGTTGGCCTATAACGTCGCGCTGGCGAGGCCAGTAACGCTGCTGGCGCAATTCGAGTCGGGTATCCGTTGGCCAGCCAGGCAGCTGTTCGAGGCTGTGCATGATCAGCCGGTCAGCGTCCCAATTGCGCACGCAGCCCAGATACAGCCCCTCATAGGCACGGGCCAGGCGAACCTGTTGCTGATATCGCCGAGCCTCCTCGGCGATGCGCATTGGCACCTTGCCGCTGGCCAGGCTCAGTTGCTCGGTGGTGCTGGCATTGCGTAGCAGCTCGTTGCTAATGGCCTTGGGCAGCCCTGGGTAAACCCGCTGGAGCGTGCCCGCATCGGTGCTTGCCAGCAATTGATAGCGCTGGTCGAACTCGGCGGTGCGTGCCGCGGCCCCTGCCTCTGGAAGCGCCTGGCCGACTTGCCGGTCCAGCTCGAAGCGCTGCCAGGTGTCCTCGAGCAACGCCGGCAGCCGCTGGTTCTCGCTGAGGATGCGCCGCAGCACGTTTTCGTCGGTATCGCTGACACGCAGTATCCGCTCGGCGATCTGGGCGTCGAATGCCCCAGGCAGGTGGCCTAGCCGACGCAGCAGCTGCATGCCGGTCCAGGTCTGCGGTTGGTCCAGCTCATGCAGCCAGGCGCCGGCACCGTTGTGCTGCAACCTGGGCTGATAGCCTTGAGGGCGGGTAGGGTGGAGCAGCCGGTGTTCAGCGTTGCTGGTACTGATGGCGTAGGTCCGCTCCTCGATTGGCAGCCAGGTTTTCCCCTGATGGTGATACAAGCCGAATTCATCAGGCTTGAGACCCGCCGGCAGCACGATGTCGTGGGCGAAAGGTTGCAGGTCGCGGCGCCACAGGCGCACGTCGCCGTCGGCCCGCTCCACAGGCTTGAGCTCTTCGATGAACGATGGGGTGTCCACCGTCAGTTTTTCGAGTGCAGGTTTTGCGCCCGCACCGTTGGTGGCGCCGAGTGCGCCGATCAGGGCCAGGTTCTCGACTACATCCATCAGGTAGCCGAACGCTTTGTCGCGGTCGCCGTCGGCCCACTCGGCAAGCCCTTCGAACACCTCGTGGCCGAGTTGCAGCACGGTCAGGCCCAGCATCAGTGGCGCCAGCCCCGGGATGAAGAACGCACCGATGTTCAAGGCATTGAGGGCAAGTGATTCAAAGTAGGCCCAGCGCTTGGCTGCGGTTTTTTCATCCTCGGCTGCCGTTGACACGGCATGGAAGGCGGCATCGTCTTTCAGGCGCTGTTGCCGTTGGCTGGCCAGCTCATCCGGCAGTGCCTGGGTAAATGGCTGCAGGTGCAGGGAAACCGAGGCGTCCGGGTCTTTCATGCGCTCCTTGAAACCCTTCGCCGGGTTCCAGGTGTACGGCTCCAGGGTGTCTTGCAGTTTGCCCAGGAAAGCTGCCTTGTTGCGTTCGGGGACCATGTGCAGGCATGCCGGGTGGCGAAACTCGGGTAACAGCTTGACCAGCTGTGCCTCGGCCTGCTCCCGGGTGTTGTGCACGCTAAGGGGCGTGGTGGCGCCCGGCAGGTACAGCACCACCCAGCCGCCGTAGGGGAAGCTGGGTGGCGGGAATTTTCCGCCAGCCGTCCTGCCGGGTGCAGCTATGCCAAAAGCGGCGGCGCCGGTGAGGGTCGCATGCAGCAGCGTCACCCGCGAGCACAGTACCGGCTGGCCTTGGTAAGTGGCCTGCCCCTGGGTTGCCAGGTTCAGCAGGGCGTCGTGAGTAGCCTCGTCGATAACGCCGCGCAGGCGCGCCAGGTGCGCATGCAGGCGCAAGTTGGTTTGCTCGGCACGGCTGAAAACCGCGTGGGCAGCCTCGTTACCTGTCGCCGCATCGATCAGCACCTGGTACTGACCGCCGATGTCCAGGTCGCGCACCATGCCCGCGAAGGCTTCTGGCTCGATGGCAATCTGCTTGGCAGGTGAGGCGACGATGCTGACCTTGTTGCTGTCGAGGATCAGCGATGGGTTGCCGCCTGCTTGCAACCCTGCGGGCTCAGCCTCGGCGGCTTCGAAGTTCTGCAGGGCGCTGTCCAGCAGCGATTGCGTGGCGTTCTTCACGGCGCGGTCGCTGGTCACGAACGGGTCGCCGTGCATTGTCTCTTTGTACGCCGCCGCTTTGCTTGCGTTCAGCAGGTAGGTGGCGGTTACATCCAGCTCCAGCTCGAAGCGCTTGCGTATTTCTGCGCCGAGCAGCTTGCTGGCGAAAGGCTTCAACGCCGGAATGGCCGCGAGCAGCGTGCGGACCTCGGTTTCGGCCTGCCGCTGAGCACCATATGCCTCGGTCAACTGCCTGGCGATGGTCGGCTGCGCCAGGCTCGCTGCTTCAAACCAGCTCGCTGGCTGGGCGGCTGCATCGCGCATCTGCCGGTGTTCGTCGGGTCGGGTTTCGGCAATCCAGGCGGGCAGCTTGCCGACGACCAGGGACAGTGCGCGAGAAGGGGGGGGAGCTGTCACTAGCGGAGAGTCGTTCATGGTGAGCCTCGTTTTTCGGGAGGCTCGGATGCTATTGAGCTACGCACGGCGCAAGCACATAACATGATCTCGCCACAGACACATGCTCAAAGCGTAATTCAGGTTTATGATGGCCCACGGCCGAACCAAACCTCACACGGAGTGCGCGATGCAGACCCTCTACCCGCAGATCAAACCCTACGCCCGGCACGATCTGGCCGTGGAAGCGCCGCATGTGCTGTATGTCGACGAAAGCGGCTCGCCGGAAGGTCTGCCGGTGGTGTTCATCCACGGCGGCCCGGGCGCGGGCTGCGATGCCCAGAGCCGCTGCTACTTCGACCCCAACCTGTACCGCATCATCACCTTCGACCAGCGCGGCTGTGGCCGCTCCACGCCCCATGCGAGCCTGGAGAACAACACCACCTGGCACTTGGTCGAGGACCTGGAGCGCATCCGCGAGCACCTGGGCATAGACAAATGGGTGCTGTTCGGCGGCTCGTGGGGCTCGACCCTGGCCCTGGCCTACGCCCAGACCCACCCCGAGCGTGTGCACGGCCTGATCTTGCGCGGCATCTTCTTGTGCCGCCCGCAGGAGATCAGCTGGTTCTACCAGGAGGGCGCCAGTCGCCTGTTCCCCGATTACTGGCAGGACTACATCGCGCCGATCCCGCCCGAGGAGCGCGGCGACCTGGTGCAGGCCTTCCACAAGCGCCTGACCGGCAACGACCAGATCGCCCAGATGCACGCGGCCAAGGCCTGGTCGACCTGGGAGGGTCGCACCGCCACCCTGCGCCCCAACCCGCTGGTGGTCGACCGCTTCTCCGAGCCGCAGCGGGCGCTGTCAATCGCCCGCATCGAGTGCCACTACTTCACCAACAATGCCTTCCTCGAAGAAAACCAGCTGATCCGTGACATCCCCAAGATCGCCCATCTGCCGGCGGTGATCGTGCATGGCCGCTATGACGTGATCTGCCCGCTGGACAACGCCTGGGAACTGCACCAGGCCTGGCCGAACAGCGAGCTGAAGGTGATTCGCGACGCCGGCCACGCCGCCTCCGAGCCGGGCATCACCGATGCGTTGGTACGCGCCGCCGATCAGATGGCCCGGCGCCTGCTCGACCTGCCCCTGGAAGAAGCATGAAGGGCCTGATCCAGCGCGTGCGTGGCGCCAGGGTGGAAGTCGCGGGCGAAATCGTCGGCGCCATCGACCAGGGGTTGCTGGCGCTGGTGGCGGTCGAGCCTGAAGATTCGCCGGAGCACGCCGAAAAGCTGTTGCACAAGCTGCTCAACTACCGGGTGTTCAGCGACGAGCAGGGCAAGATGAACCGCTCGCTCAAGGATGTCGGTGGCGGGTTGCTGCTGGTGTCCCAGTTCACCCTGGCAGCCGATACCCGCAGCGGCATGCGCCCGAGCTTTTCGACGGCGGCGCCGCCGGCGCTCGGCGCCGAGCTTTTCGACTATCTTCTATTGCAAGCACAGCGCCAGCACCCGCAGGTGGCGAGCGGACGCTTCGGCGCCGACATGCAGGTGCACCTGGTCAATGATGGCCCCGTAACATTTATGTTACAAATATGAGGTCGAAAAACCTCTTGTTTGTATGAAAACAAGGGGTTTTGTACGATAAATAGTTTCTCCAGCCTGATGCGTTGTCACGCGTCCTGCTGGATAATCGCGCGCTGCATGAACCTGCGTTCGCAGGTTTGTTTCATTTTGACTCGAGCATTGTCTGGATCCGTTTGGGGAATCATTACGCCCTCACGGGGTCCGAACAGTGCTCGCCAACCCGGCATTGGTCGCTGGCCGTTGGTTTCATGATCTGTTTTCGGCGAGGATTGCTCGTGATTGTAAGCCCCTGTATTGCACCAAGAATCCCCGGTACCCGGCTGCGCAAGGCCCTGTTGGCCGGCGCGGCGTTGGTCGGCCTGATGAGCGCTGGCCAGCTGTGGGCATTCAATCTGGATGATGTTGCAGCCAAGGCAAAGGATCTGGCCGGTCAGAAGTTCGAGGCACCGAAGAGCAACCTGCCGCCGGTGTTCCGCGACATGAAGTACGCCGACTACCAGAAGATCCGCTTCCTTCAGGAAAAGGCCGAGTGGGCCAAGGACAAGACGCCGTTCAAGCTGTCGTTCTACCACCAGGGCATGCACTTCGACACGCCGGTGAAGATCAACGAGATCACCGCCAAGAAGGTCGAAGAGATCAAGTACGACCCGAGCCGCTTCGACTTCGGTGACGTGCCGCATGACGCCGACACCACCAAGGACCTTGGCTACGCTGGCTTTCGCGTGCTCTACCCGATCAACAAGGCCGACAAGCAGGACGAGATCATGACCCTGCTTGGCGCCAGCTATTTCCGCGTGGTCGGCAAGGGCCACCGCTATGGCCTGTCGGCCCGTGGCCTGGCCATCGACACCGCGCTGCCGTCGGGCGAGGAATTCCCGCGTTTCCGCGAATTCTGGATCGAGAAGCCCAAGCCCAACGACAAGCACCTGGTGATCTACGCGCTGCTCGACTCGCCGCGTTCCACCGGCGCCTACAAGCTGACCCTGCGTCCGGGCGAAGATACCCTGGTCGACGTCAAGTCGCGGGTCTACCTGCGTGACCACGTCAGCCGCCTGGGTATCGCGCCGCTGACCAGCATGTACCTGTTCGGCCCCAACCAGCCGTCGAAGGTGATGAACTACCGTCCGGCCCTGCACGACTCCGAAGGCCTGTCGATCCATGCCGGCAACGGCGAATGGCTGTGGCGCCCGCTGAACAACCCGAAACACCTGGCCGTGAGCAACTTCAGCGTCGAGAACCCGCGCGGTTTCGGCCTGCTGCAGCGCCAGCGTGCCTTCAGCGACTACGAAGACCTCGACGACGAATACGAAAAGCGCCCAAGCGCCTGGATCGAGCCGAAGGGTGACTGGGGCAAGGGCACCGTCGACCTGGTCGAGATCCCCACCGCCGACGAGACCAACGACAACATCGTGGCCTTCTGGAGCCCGGAAAAACTGCCGGAGCCGGGCAAGCCGTTCGAGTACGACTACCGCCTGCGCTGGACCATCAAGGAAGACCAGCTGCATTCGCCGGACCTGGCCTGGGTCAAGCAGACCCTGCGCTCCACCGGTGACGTCAAGCAGTCCAACCTGATCCGCCAGGCCGATGGCACCGTGGCCTTCCTGGTCGACTTCATCGGCCCGAACCTGGCCGCCCTGCCGGCCGATACGGCCGTGCGCAGCCAGGTCAGCGTCGGCGACAACGCCGAGCTGGTCGAGAACAACCTGCGCTACAACCCGGAAACCAAGGGCTGGCGCCTGACCCTGCGGCTGAAGGTGCAGGATCCGAAGAAATCCACCGAGATGCGTGCCGCGCTGCTGCGCGACGTACCGGTCGAGCAACCCAAGCCTGCCAAGGAAACCAAGCAGGACAAGGCCAAGCACGCCCACGCCAAGGCCGAGAAAGCCAAGGCGGAAAAAGCTGCCGAGCAACCAGCCGCCGATGCGGCATCCACCAACGGGACCCCGGCCACCACCGAGAAAGTGCTGACCGAGACCTGGAGCTATCAGTTGCCTGCCGATGAGTAACTCAAGCGCAAGGCCGGAATCGCTGCGCGAATACCTGGCCCACCTCCCCCTGAGCGACGAGCAGCGCGCGGAACTCGCCAGCTGCGCCTCGTTCAGCGAGCTGCATCAACGTCTGGCGGCCCAACCGGCCGCCGGCACCGCCGAGGCCGTTCAGGCCTCGGTGGGCACCCGTCTTACCGTCGGCAGCGCCGCCGAGCTGGAAGAGGCCGAGATGCTCGGCGTCGATGCCGGCGGGCGGTTGTGCCTGAAGATCGCGCCGCCGATCAAGCGCACCAAGGTGGTGCCCGAGCCGTGGCGCACCAATATCCTGATCCGCATGTGGCGGCGCATGACCGGGCGCACCAACGCCCCGCAGCCGCCCAAGCGCGAGCTGCCGCCGGCGCGCTGGCGCACGGTCGGCTCGATCCGTCGCTACATTCTGCTGACGTTGATGATCGGCCAGACCATCGTCGCCGGCTGGTACATGAAGGGCATCCTGCCGTACCAGGGCTGGTCGTTCGTCGACCTCGACGAAGTCGTCCACCAGCCGCTGTGGGACACCGTGGTGCAGGTCTGGCCCTATGCCCTGCAAACCTCCATCCTGATCCTCTTCGGCATCCTGTTCTGCTGGGTGTCGGCGGGCTTCTGGACCGCGCTGATGGGCTTCCTCGAGCTGCTCACCGGGCGCGACAAGTACCGTATCTCCGGCAGCAGCGCCGGCAACGAGCCGATTGCGCCTGAAGCGCGCACCGCGCTGGTGATGCCGATCTGCAACGAAGACGTGCCGCGGGTGTTCGCCGGCCTGCGCGCGACCTTCGAGTCGGTGGCCGCCAGCGGCAACCTCGACCGCTTCGACTTCTTCGTGCTCAGCGACACCAACGACACCGACATCGCCGTGGCCGAGCAGCAGGCCTGGCTGGACGTGTGCCGCGAAACCAAGGGCTTCGGCCGTATCTTCTACCGCCGCCGTCGGCGCCGGGTGAAGCGCAAGAGCGGCAACCTCGACGACTTCTGCCGGCGCTGGGGTGGCGAGTACAAGTACATGGTCGTGCTCGACGCCGACAGCGTCATGAGCGGCGAGTGCCTGAGCAGCCTGGTGCGCCTGATGGAGGCCAACCCGGATGCCGGCATCATCCAGACCGGGCCGAAAGCCTCGGGCATGGACACCCTCTATGCGCGCATGCAGCAGTTCGCCACCCGCGTGTACGGCCCGCTGTTCACCGCCGGCCTGCACTTCTGGCAACTGGGCGAGTCGCACTACTGGGGCCACAACGCGATCATTCGCATGAAGCCGTTCATCGAGCACTGCGCCCTGGCGCCGTTGCCGGGCAAAGGCGCCTTCGCCGGCGCGATCCTCTCCCACGACTTCGTCGAAGCCGCGTTGATGCGCCGCGCCGGTTGGGGCGTGTGGATCGCCTACGACCTGCCGGGCAGCTACGAGGAACTGCCGCCGAACCTGCTCGACGAGCTCAAGCGCGACCGCCGCTGGTGCCACGGCAACCTGATGAACTTCCGCCTGTTCCTGGTCAAGGGCATGCACCCGGTGCACCGCGCGGTGTTCCTCACCGGGGTGATGTCGTACCTGTCGGCGCCGTTGTGGTTCCTGTTCCTGGTGCTGTCGACCGCGTTGCTGGCGACCAACACCCTGATGGAGCCGCAGTACTTCATCGAGCCGTTCCAGCTCTACCCGCTGTGGCCGCAGTGGCACCCGGAAAAAGCCATCGCGCTGTTCTCCACCACCATCGTGCTGCTGTTCCTGCCCAAGCTGCTCAGCGTCATCCTGATCTGGGCCAAGGGCGCCACCGAGTTCGGCGGGCGCATCAAGGTCACCTTGTCGATGCTGATGGAGATGCTGTTCTCCATGCTGCTGGCGCCGGTACGGATGATCTTCCACACCCGTTTCGTACTGGCCGCGTTCCTCGGCTGGGCGGCGACCTGGAACTCGCCGCAGCGTGACGACGATTCCACCCCGTGGAGCGAAGCGGTGCGCCGCCACGGCCCGCAGACCCTGCTGGGCATCGCCTGGGCCGGGTTGGTGGCCTGGCTGAACCCGAGCTTCCTGTGGTGGCTGGCGCCGATCGTCGGCTCGCTGGTGCTGTCGATCCCGGTGTCGGTGATTTCCAGCCGCACGCGCCTGGGCCTGGCGGCCAAGGACGAGAAGCTGTTCCTCATCCCCGAGGAGTACGCCACCCCGCAGGAGCTGCTGGCCACCGACCAGTACACCCACGAGAACCGTTGGCACGCCCTGCACGACGGTTTCGTGCGCGCCGTGGTCGACCCGCGCCAGAACGCCCTGGCCTGCGCCATGGCCACCGCGCGTCACGGCCAGGCCGCGCCGATCGAGGCCCTGCGCGTCGAGCGCGTGGCCAAGGCGCTGGAGCTCGGGCCCAAGGGCCTGGACCTGAACACCCGCCTGGCGCTGCTCAGCGACCCGGTGGCGTTGTCGCGCCTGCACGATCGCGTGTGGAGCGAGCACAACACGGCGTGGATCGATGTGTGGCGCGCCTCCATCGACAACGACCCGCACTCGCCGTTGTTGCCGCTGCACCCGCAGAACCAGGCCCAGCCAGCCCTGGCTTGAGCCTGATGCGCCGATAATCGCGGGGCAAGCCCGCTCCACGCACCGTTGCCACGGTGTGGGAGCAGGCTTGCCCCGCGATGCGTTCCAGCCGATTTTGGCCAACAAAGTCCCCTCCGGCTCTAGGTCCGGCGCTGCGCATGCGTTAGCATCCCTCCCGACATTACGCCTCGGTCCACCGGGCCGTGCGAACAATAAAATCTGCGTATTTCCTGCTAGGGGACTTGGTGATGATGAAGAAACTCCTGTCGCGACTGCTGGTCGGCGCGACTGCCCTGATCGCGGTATCCGCCGCCCAGGCTGGCGCCATCGATGACGCGGTCAAGCGCGGCACCCTGCGGGTGGGCATGGACCCGACCTACATGCCGTTCGAAATGACCAACAAGCGCGGCGAAATCATCGGCTTCGAAGTCGACATCCTCAAGGCCATGGCCAAGTCCATGGGCGTCAAGCTGGAGATGGTCTCCACTGCCTACGACGGCATCATCCCAGCCCTGATGACCGACAAGTTCGACTTCATCGGCAGTGGCATGACCCTGACCCAGGAGCGCAACCTGCGCCTGAACTTCAGCGAACCCTTCATCGTCGTCGGCCAGACCCTGCTGATCCGCAAGGAGCTGGCCGGTGAGATCAAGTCGTACAAGGACCTGAACAACGAGAAATACCGCCTCACCTCCAAGCTCGGCACCACCGGCGAGATGGTCGCGAAGAAACTGATTGGCAAGGCCAAGTACCACGGCTACGACAACGAGCAGGAAGGGGTGATGGACGTGGTCAACGGCAAGGCCGACGCCTTCGTCTACGACTCGCCCTACAACGTGGTGGCGGTGGAGAAGGCCGGCGCCGGCAAGCTGGTGTTCCTCGAAGAACCCTTCACCTACGAGCCGCTGGCCTTCGGCCTGAAAAAAGGCGACTACGACAGCATCAACTACATCAACAACTTCCTGCACCAGATCAAGCATGACGGGACCTACGATCGTATTCACGACAAGTGGTTCAAGAGCAAGGCTTGGCTGAAGGAAATGGAATAAAGCCCGGGTCGACGACCCAAGCGCTGATCCCGACGCGCAGGCAAGCCCTGCGCGTTCGCATTTACGGAAGTACCCCACGTGATCAAACACAAGAAAGCTCAGTGGCCCTGGCATGGGTTGACCGCGCTGGTCCTGGTGGGCCTGGCGGTCAGCCTGTACCTGGCCACCTCGATGATTTCCTACGAGTGGCGCTGGAACCGCGTTCCGCAATACTTCGCCTACAAGGCCGAGCAAACCCAGCGTGCCGGCAACAACGGCACGATCGAGGAGATCGTGGTGTCCGGCGACAATGCCCGGGTCACCCTGAAGACCGAAGGCGGCGACACAGAAGTCGTCGAAGTGGCCAAGGACAGCGTGCTGCTGGCCCGCGGTGATGATGTCGCCGAAGGCGACGCCATCGGCGTCACCCGTCACTGGGCCGCCGGCCCGCTGGCCTGGGGCCTGTGGACCACGCTGTGGATCTCGGTGGTGTCCGGTGCTCTGGGCCTGGTGCTTGGACTGTTCGCCGGGCTGTGCCGGCTGTCCAGCAACCCGACCCTGCGCGACCTGTCCACCGTCTACGTCGAACTGGTGCGCGGCACGCCGCTGCTGGTGCAGATCTTCATCTTCTACTTCTTCATCGGCACCGTGCTCAACCTGTCCCGTGAGTTCGCCGGGGTGGCGGCGCTGGCGCTGTTCACCGGCGCCTACGTGGCCGAGATCGTCCGCGCCGGGGTGCAGTCGATCGCCAAGGGCCAGAACGAGGCGGCGCGCTCGCTGGGCCTGAACGCCAGCCAGTCGATGCGCCACGTGATCCTGCCCCAGGCCTTCAAGCGCGTGCTGCCACCGCTGGCCGGGCAGTTCATCAGCCTGGTCAAGGACACCTCGCTGGTGTCGGTGATTGCCATCACCGAGCTGACCAAGAGCGGCCGCGAGGCCATCACCACGTCGTTCTCGACCTTCGAGATCTGGTTCTGCGTGGCAGGCCTTTACCTGCTGATCAACCTGCCGCTGTCGCACATCGCCAGCCGGCTCGAGCGGAGGCTTGCGCAAAGTGATTGAAGTCCGTGACCTGCTGAAAGTCTTCGACACCCGTGGCATGGTGGTGCGCGCGGTGGACAACGTCACCACCCAGGTCGCCAAGGGCGAAGTGGTGGTGGTGCTCGGCCCGTCGGGTTCGGGCAAGTCGACCTTCCTGCGCTGTCTCAACGGCCTGGAGCATTTCGACGAGGGCCATGTGTCCATCGACGGCTTGCAACTGGACGACCCGAAGACCGATATCAATGCCTATCGCCGCGAAGTCGGCATGGTGTTCCAGCACTTCAACCTGTTCCCGCACATGACCGTGCTGGAAAACCTGTGCCTGGCGCAGAAGGTGGTGCGCAAGCGCAACAAGGTCGAGCGCGAGGCCAAGGCCCGGGCGTTGCTGGAAAAGGTCGGCATCGCGCAGAAAGCCAACGAGTATCCGTCGCGCTTGTCCGGTGGCCAGCAGCAACGGGTGGCTATCGCCCGGGCGCTGGCAATGGAGCCGAAGGTGATGCTGTTCGACGAGCCGACCTCAGCGCTGGACCCGGAAATGGTCGGCGAGGTGCTGGACGTGATGAAGACCTTGGCCCAGGAAGGCATGACCATGGTCTGCGTGACCCACGAGATGGGCTTTGCCCGGGAAGTGGCGGACCGCGTGCTGTTCTTCGATCACGGCAAGCTGCTGGAGGACTCGCCGCCAGCACAGTTCTTCGCCGCGCCGAAGGACCCGCGGGCCCAGGCGTTTTTGCGCCAGGTGCTTTGATCCCGACAATAACGCGGTGACTGGCACCGGCCATGCCGGTGTTCGCCGGCAAGGCTGGCGCCTACGTGTGATCCCGATGTGCTTCGGTCCGTAGGCGCCAGCTTGCTGGCGAACCAGGCGCCGCGACTCAGGCCTGGGTCGCGGCGTTCACCGGTGCCGACGGCGTATTGCTGGCCGGTGCCGCGCTCGGCGCCGGTGCTGCGGTAGCCGCTGGCGCCGCGGTGGCGGGCTTGGCCGCTGCCGGTTTGGCCGGCGTCTTCTTCGCGGCTGGCTTTTTCGCCGCAGCCGGTTTGCTGGCGGGCTTGGCTGCTACCGGCTTGGCCGCGGGTTTGGCGGCAGGCTTGGCCGCTGCGGTTTTCGCCGCAGGTTTGGCGGCAGGCTTGGCCGCCGCCTTGGCCAGTGGCTTGGCCGCCGGTTTGCTCGCGCTCGCCTTGGCCTTGGAGATCGGGGTCACCGACGCACCGGTGAGTTTCTCGATCTGCTTGGTCAGCGAGTCGACCTGCTGGTGCAGGGCCTTGATCTCATTGCGGCTGGGCACGCCCAGGCGCGAGATGGCGCTGTTCAGGCGCTTGTCGAAGGCCTCTTCGAGTTCGCTCCATTTGCCCAGTGCACGGTCCTTGACCCCCGACACGCGCGAGTTGGTCGACGACTTGGCGGTTTCGGCCACGTCTTCGGCAGTCTTCTTCGCCTGCTTCTCGGCCTTTTCGCCATCCTTCACCAGCGAATCGAACAGCTTCGGCCCGTCCTGGTCGATCTTGGAGTAGATACCCAGGCCAGCCAACCAGATCTTGCGCGAGTATTTCTCGACGCCGCCGATCCAGGAACTGCCTTCTTTCTCGGTGTTCTTCTTGCCAGCCATCCTGCTCTCCTTATGGTTTGTGCGCGACGCGCTCGAGCAGCTCGTGCAGCTGTTCAAGCTTGATGGACAACGCCTCAACGTCATGTTTAGACGGAATGCCGAGGCGATTCAAGGCGCGGCCAACCCGTGCGTCGAAGGCCCGCTCGATTTTATCCAGCTGCGCCTCGACCCGACCGGGCACGCGGGTGACTTCCTGGGTGGCTTCGTCGAGCTGGGTGTTGGCGGCGTCGACGGCCTTGTCGATGCGCTTCTTGCCGCGCTTCTCGACGCCTTCGCCGGCCTTGACCAGCTCCTTGAAATAGTCGGAACCTTCCTGGCCGACGCGGGCGTAGGCACCGATGCCTGCCAGCCAGATCTTGCGCGCGTAGCCGCGCACCTCGCCCAGGGTGCTGCCTTGGGCATCGTCTTTTTGCTTGAGATTCACTTTGGCCATGCTCTGCACCTCATGCTCAGTGGAAGGAGGGAGGAACTGCCCGGGGGATGGGCTTGAGCGTGAAGTTAGGCGGAAAAATTAGAATGCTCACCCTAAGGTGCAGGTGAAGGCTGTTCGCCGGCCAGCCGGCTCCTACCTGGATCGCCTTGACCCGTAGCAACCGGCCAACCGTCTTCAGGTCAGGCCAGGGCCTTGTCCAGTGCCCGCTCGATCTCGCCCTTGATGCTACCGCTCATCATCGACAGCATCATGCCCAGCTTCAGCTCGACGCGGATGGTGTCCTCGCCGATGTGCACGCTGCCGTTGGCGCCACTGCGCGAGACCTCGACGCGGTCGCCGTTCCAGCGGGCCTTGAGGTCGTATTCGCGGGTCAGCCTGTCGACCAGCGCTTCGGCCTTGGCGCGGGCCGCTTCGCGGCCGAGGGAGTGTTTGCGTTCGACGCTGATCTGGGTCATGCGGGTGTTCCTGGATATGAAGACAATGGCTGCATTATGCCCCCCACCCGCCCGGCGACACACCCTGCCAAGACAAAACCGCCCATTGGCCATAGAATGGCGGTAATTTTTTTCTGGTGAAGCGAAATGACCGACCAGCGCAAAGGCGACCACGCCGAACCCACCACCCACTTCGGCTACCAGGACGTGCCGGAAAGCCAGAAGGCGAAGAAAGTCGCCGAGGTCTTCCACTCCGTGGCCGCCAAGTACGACCTGATGAACGACGTGCTCTCCGGCGGCATGCACCGCCTGTGGAAGCGCTTCACCATCGAGCTGTCCGGTGTGCGCAGCGGCAACCGCGTGCTGGATATCGCCGGCGGTACCGGAGACCTGGCGGCCAAGTTCTCGCGCCTGGTCGGCCCGACCGGGCAAGTGGTGCTCGCCGACATCAACGAGTCGATGCTCAAGGTCGGCCGTGACCGCCTGCTCGACCGCGGCGTGGCCGGCAACATCGAGTTCGTCCAGGCCGACGCCGAGAAGCTGCCGTTCCCGGACAACCACTTCGACTGCGTGACCATCGCCTTCGGCCTGCGCAACGTGACCCACAAGGACGCGGCCATCCGCTCCATGCTGCGAGTGCTCAAGCCCGGCGGCCGGCTGTTGATCCTGGAGTTCTCCAAACCGACCAACAAGCTGATGTCCAAGGCCTACGACGCCTACTCGTTCGCCTTCATGCCGCTGGCCGGCAAGCTGATCACCAACGACTCGGAAAGCTACCGCTACCTGGCCGAATCGATCCGCATGCACCCCGACCAGGAAACGCTCAAGAGCATGATGGTCGAGGCCGGTTTCGACCGCGTCAGCTACCACAACATGACCAGCGGCATCGTCGCCGTGCATCGGGGAATCAAGCCCTGATGCTGCTCGCCGGCCTGCTTGCCAGCGTCGAGCACGGGCTCAACCGTGTGCTGCGCATGGACAGCACCGCGTTGCCGCGCCTGGCCGCGCTGGCAGGCAAGGTCATCGAGATCGACTGCCTGCAGCCGGCGCTGAAGCTGTTCGTGCTGCCCGACGACGAGGGCCTGATGCTTGCCGCCCACTGGGAGGGCGAGGTCGACTGCACCCTGCGCGCTCCCGCCGGGCGCCTGGCACAGCTGGCCCTGGCGCGGGACAAGACTGCGGTGCTGCACAGCCCGCAGGTGGCGCTGCATGGCGACAGTGCCGTGCTGCTCGACCTGGTCGGCGTGCTGCAGGACCTCGAGCTGGACTGGGAGTACGAACTGTCGCGCTGGCTGGGCCCGGTGCCCACCGCGTTGATCGCCGGCCACGTGCGCCTGCGCGCGCGCTGGAGCCGGCAGGGCCTGGCCCGCTTCAGCCAGAACCTCTCCGAGTACCTGGCCGAAGAGTCCCGTACCCTGGTCGGCAAGCGCGAGGCCGAAGCCGCCTTCAGCGAGCTCGACGCCCTCAAGATCGACATCGAACGCCTCGAGGCGCGCCTGCGCCGCCTCGCCGCCCACTCTCCTGATACCAGCGATAACGCATGAAGCTGCTCGCCGTCCGCCGTCTGTTGCGCATCCAGCGCGTCGTGATCCGCTACCGCCTCGATGACCTGCTGTTCGAACAGCCCCTGCTGCCCTGGTGGCTGGCCAGCCTGCGCCTGCTGATGCCCTGGCGCTGGTTGCCGCGCAAGCCCTCCGAACTCAGCCGTGGCGCGCGGTTGCGCCTGGCCTTGCAGGACCTGGGGCCGATCTTCATCAAGTTCGGCCAACTGCTGTCCACCCGTCGCGACCTGCTGCCCACCGACATCGCCGACGAGCTGATGCTGCTGCAGGACCGGGTGCCACCGTTCGATCCGCAACGGGCCGTGGCGCTGATCGAGGAGCAACTCGGCGCCAAGGTCGGCGAAGTGTTCAGCCGCTTCGATGTCGAGCCGCTGGCCTCGGCCTCGGTGGCCCAGGTGCACGCCGCGCGGCTCAAGAGCGGCGAAGAGGTGGTGGTCAAGGTGGTGCGCCCCGGCCTGAAGCCGGTGATCGCCCAGGACCTGGCCTGGCTGTTCCTGATCGCCAAGGCCGCCGAGCGCGCCTCGGCCGACGCCCGCCGCCTGCACCCGGTGGAAATCGTCGGCGACTACGAAAAGACCATCTACGACGAGCTCGACCTGCTGCGCGAGGCGGCCAACGCCAGCCAGCTGCGGCGCAACTTCGAAGGCTCCGAGCTGATGTACGTGCCCCAGGTGTACTGGGACTTCTGCCGGCCCAAGGTGCTGGTGATGGAGCGCATCTACGGCGTGCCGGTCACCGACATGGCCACCCTGGCCGACCAGCGCACCGACATGAAGATGCTCGCCGAGCGCGGCGTCGAGGTGTTCTTCACCCAGGTGTTCCGCGACAGCTTCTTCCACGCCGACATGCACCCGGGCAACATCTTCGTCAGTACGGTCAAGCCGTGGAGCCCGCAGTACATCGCCATCGACTGCGGCATCGTCGGCAGCCTGACGGCCGAGGACCAGGACTACCTGGCGCGCAACCTGATCGCCTTCTTCAAGCGCGACTATCGCCGCGTCGCCCAGCTGCACATCGATTCGGGCTGGGTACCGGCACAGACCAAGGTCAACGAGTTCGAGGCGGCGATCCGCACCGTGTGCGAGCCGATCTTCGAGAAGCCGCTGAAGGACATCTCCTTTGGCCAGGTGCTGATGCGCCTGTTCCAGACCGCCCGGCGCTTCAACATGGAAGTCCAGCCACAGCTGGTGCTGCTGCAAAAGACCCTGCTCAACATCGAGGGCCTCGGTCGCCAGCTGTACCCCGACCTGGACCTGTGGAGCACTGCCAAGCCTTACCTCGAACGTTGGATGCGCGAGCGCATGAGCCCCAAGGCGGTGATCGGCAACCTGTACAGCCAGGCCGAGCAACTGCCGCACCTGGCCGACATGACCCGCGACCTGCTCGAGCGCCTGTCGCAGCCGCACCTGCACGATCCGCAACTGCCCGAACGCCGCCGCGCCGGCGACAACTGGGCGCTGCGCCTGCTCGGCGCCGGCCTGCTGGGCGGTGGCGCGACCCTGGCCGCCGGTGCCGCCAGCCTCAGCGCCCCGGCTGCCTGGCCCGCCTGGCTGATGCTGGTTGCCGGCCTGTACCTGATCGTGCGCCGATAGCCAGCCGCGCGGCTGGCTGGCACACTAGCGCACAGGGGCCCGGTACGGGAGCGGGCCCGTTTGGAGTCGACGATGAAAGACTGGCTGGACGAGATCAAGTGGAACAGCGAGGGCCTGGTACCGGCCATCGCCCAGGACCACAAGACCGGGCGCGTGCTGATGATGGCCTGGATGAACCGTGAATCCCTGGCCCTGACCGCCGCCGAGCATCGCGCCATCTACTGGTCGCGCTCGCGGGGCAAGCTGTGGCGCAAGGGCGAGGAGTCGGGCCATGTGCAGAAACTGCATGAAATGCGCCTGGACTGCGACGCCGACGTGATCATCCTGATGGTCGAGCAACTGGGCCATATCGCCTGCCATACCGGCCGCGAAAGCTGCTTCTACCGCGTCTTCGAGGACGGCCAGTGGAAAACCGTCGATCCGGTCCTGAAGGATCCGCACGCCATCTATAGCGCAGGGCACTGAACATGAGCGACACCCTAAACCGCCTCGCCGAGGTGCTCGAGGAACGCAAGCACGCGGCGCCCGACAGCAGCTACGTGGCCAGCCTGTACCACAAGGGCCTGAACAAGATCCTCGAAAAGCTCGGCGAGGAGTCCATCGAGACCATCATCGCCGCCAAGGATGCCGCCGCCAGCAAGGATTACAGCGATGTCATCTATGAAACCGCCGACCTGTGGTTTCATAGCCTGGTGATGCTCAGCGCGCTGGGCCAGCATCCGCAGGCGGTGCTCGACGAGCTGGAGCGTCGGTTCGGGCTTTGCGGGCATGACGAGAAGGCCGCGCGGCAGCCGTCTGCCTGATTGATTGCGGGGGGCGCGTTGCGCCCCTTTCGCGACACAAGGCCGCTCCCACGGCGGTCCGCGTCGCCTGACCGATTCGCCACGCCCTGTAGGAGCGGCCTTGTGTCGCGAAAGGGCTGCACAGCAGCCCCCAGGGCCCGATAGACCGACACATATTTTTCAGGAGTAGGAAATGGGCATTTTTGACTGGAAACACTGGATCGTCCTGCTGGTGGTCGTGGTACTGGTGTTCGGCACCAAGAAGCTGAAGAACTTCGGCAGCGACCTGGGCGAGTCGATCAAGGGCTTTCGCAAGGCCATGAACGAAGAAGAAACCAAGCCGGCCGAGCAGACCCCGCCGCCAGCGCAGCCAGTGCCGCCGGTGCAGAACACCGCGCAGCAGGCCCAGGGCCAGACCATCGAGGGCCAGGCCCAGCCGGTCCAAGAGCCGCAGCGGAAAGACTGAGCCATGTTCGGCATCAGTTTCAGCGAGCTGCTGCTGGTCGGCCTGGTCGCCCTGCTGGTGCTCGGCCCCGAGCGCCTGCCGGGGGCCGCGCGCACCGCCGGGCTGTGGATCGGCCGCCTCAAACGCAGCTTCAACGCGATCAAGATGGAGGTCGAGCGCGAGATCGGCGCCGACGACATCCGCCGCCAGCTGCATAACGAGCACATCCTGCAGATGGAACAGGAGGCCAAGCGCATCCTCAACCCTCTGGCGCCGCCCGCTCAGCCTCCGGCCAGCACCGAGACGCCCGCCACACCTGCCGCCCAGGCCGCCCCCGCGCAGCCTGTCGCCGCGCCACCCTCCGAACCGCCACCACCGCCGCGAGCCCCATGAGCGAGAATCCGGAACATGACCAGCCGATGCCGCTGGTCTCGCACCTGACCGAACTGCGCACGCGCTTGCTGCGTTGTGTCGCCGCCATTTTCCTGATCTTCGCCGGGCTGTTCTCCTTCGCCCAGCAGATCTACACCCTGGTCTCGGCGCCGCTGCGCGCGCACTTGCCGGCCAATGCGACGATGATCGCCACCGACGTGGCCTCACCGTTCCTGACGCCGTTCAAGTTGACCATGATCGTCTCGCTGTTCCTGGCGATCCCGTTCATTCTCCAGCAGATCTGGGGTTTCATCGCCCCGGGCCTGTACCGCCACGAAAAACGCATTGCCATTCCATTGCTGGTGTCGAGCATCTTCCTGTTCTACGCCGGCATGGCCTTCGCCTACTTCCTGGTGTTCCCGCTGATTTTCGGTTTCTTCGCCAGTGCCACCCCCGAGGGCGTGTCGATGATGACCGACATCGCCAGCTACCTGGACTTCGTCATGACCCTGTTCTTCGCCTTCGGGGTCGCCTTCGAGATCCCGGTGGCGGTGGTATTGCTGGTGTGGATCGGCGTGGTCGATGTGCAATACCTGAAGAAGATCCGCCCGTACGTGATCATCGGCTGCTTCGTGGTCGGCATGGTCCTCACACCGCCGGATATCTTCTCGCAGACCCTGCTGGCGGTACCGATGTGGATGCTGTTCGAGGTCGGCGTGCTGTGCGGTAGCCTGATTCGCAAGCGCAGCCACGCGCCCGAGCAAGCCGGCAACGATCATGACCACCAGCCGCCAGCGACCCAATCGTGAACCTGTTGCTCCTCGAAGAGGCCGACTTCGTCGCGGCCGACCGCGTCGTCCTGGCGGATCGGCGCTTCACCCACATGCAGGAGATCCACCGCGTGGCGGTGGGCGACAGCCTGCGCGTAGGGCGCATCGGCGGGCTGATGGGCAAGGCCGAGGTGGTGCGCCTGGAAGGCCATGAAGCCGAATTGCAGGTGGCCTTCGACCAGGCGCCACCGGCCAAGCTGCCGCTGACCCTGGTACTGGCCGTGCCGCGGCCGAAAATGCTGCGCCGGCTGTTTCAGACGGTCGCCACCCTGGGCGTGCCGCGGCTGATCCTGGTCAACAGCTACAAGGTGGAAAAGAGCTTCTGGCAGACGCCGTTCCTCAACCCAGAGAGCATCCGCGAAAACCTGATCCTTGGCCTTGAGCAGGCGCGTGACACGGTGTTGCCTGAGGTGATCATCGAGAAGCGCTTCAAGCCGTTCGTCGAGGATCGCCTGCCCGCCATCGCCGCCGGCACCCTTGGCCTGGTCGGCCATCCGGGGCCTTACCCGGCGTGCCCGCGCGCCGTGGCGCAAGCGGTGACCCTGGCCATCGGCCCGGAGGGTGGCTGGATCCCCTATGAAGTCGACCTGCTGGGCAAGGCCGGGCTGGCGCCGGTGCAGCTAGGCGAGCGAATCCTGCGAGTAGAAACGGCGGTGACTGCGCTGCTTTCGCGAATTTTCTGACAGGCTGATCAGTTTTTTCCCCATCAAGTTTCCCCGGCGCGCGCCGATGGCCTGTGCAAGAAAACAATAATCCGCACTGCCACGCGTCGGGGAGTCGTCTATGTACCGTTGGTTCGCCCAGTCTCTGGGAAACATGAGCGTCAACCGCAAGTTGGGGATAGGTTTCGGCCTGGTCCTGCTGCTCACCCTTGCCATCACCTTCACCGGCTGGCTGGGCCTGGACAGCGTGACCAGCCGTGGCGACAAGCTCGGCAACATCTCGGTGATCCACCAGTACACCCAGGACCTGCGCATCGCCCGCCAGCACTATGAGCGTAGCCGCGACCAAGCCGGCGTCAGCGAGTTGGAGAAGGCCCTGGCCAACCTCGAGCGCCAGGTGCAGTTCATGCTCGGCCAGATCGAGCTGCCGGCCGACCGCCAGCGCCTGGAGCAGCAGCGCGATGCCGTGCGCCAGTACCAGCAGGCGTTCAACGACCTCAAGCAGGCCGACCAGCGCCGCACTGCCAGCCGCCAGGTGCTCGGCGACAGCGCCGACAAGGCCGCCGAGTTGATCGGCAAGGTTCAGCAGCGCCTGCTGCAGGCCGGCGATATCGGCCAATACCAGCCTGCCGTCGAAGTCAGCGCGCAGTTGCAGCAGGCACGCTTCCAGGTGCGTGGCTACACCTACAGCGGCAAGGCCGAGTTCCAGCAGACCGCGTTGCAAGCCATCGACCAGGCGCTGACCGTGCTCAAGGCGCTGCCCGCCAGGCTCCCCGCCGAATATGCCGCCAGCCTCGACGATGCCGCTGGCGCCCTGGCGGCCTACCGTGACGCGGTACTCCAGGTTGGCACCGCGCAGACCGCCAGCGAGCAGGCCCTGGCCACGATGGGCGCCCAGGGCACCGTGTTGCTGGACACCAGCCTGCAAATGAGCGCGTCGCAGACCCAGGTTCGCGACCAGGGCACCCAGCAAGCCAAGACCCTGCTCGCCGGTGCCACCGCCCTGGCGCTGCTGCTCGGCGTGCTGGCCGCCTTCGCCATCACCCGGCAGATCATCGTGCCGTTGCGCCAGACCCTCGCCGCCGCCGAGCGCGTGGCTGGCGGCGACTTGCGCCAGGACCTCAAGGCCGAGCGCCGCGACGAGCTGGGCCAGTTGCAGGCGAGCATGCAACGCATGACCCAGAGCCTGCGCGAGCTGATCGGTGGCATCGGCGACGGGGTCACGCAGATCGCCAGCGCGGCCGAGGAGCTGTCGGCGGTGACCGAGCAGACCAGCGCCGGGGTCAACAACCAGAAGGTCGAGACCGACCAGGTGGCCACCGCCATGAACGAGATGGCCGCCACTGTGCAGGAAGTGGCGCGCAATGCCGAGCAAGCCTCGGAGGCGGCGCTGGCGGCTGACCAGCAGGCCCGTGAGGGCGACAAGGTGGTCGGCCAGGCCATCGCCCAGATCGAGCGCCTGGCCTGCGAAGTGGTGAACTCCAGCGAGGCGATGAACCAGCTCAAGGTCGAAAGCGACAAGATCGGCAGTGTGCTCGATGTGATCAAGGCGGTGGCCCAGCAGACCAACCTGCTGGCTCTGAACGCCGCCATCGAGGCGGCCCGGGCCGGCGAGGCCGGGCGTGGCTTCGCCGTGGTCGCCGACGAGGTGCGCAGCCTGGCCCAGCGCACCCAGCAGTCCACCGAGGAAATCGAGGAACTGATCGCCGGCCTGCAGAGCGGCACCGAGCGGGTGGCCAACGTCATGGACAGCAGCCGCGCGTTGACCGACAGCAGCGTCGAACTGACCCGCCGCGCCGGCGGTTCGCTGGCCACCATCACCCACACCGTGTCGTCGATCCAGGCGATGAACCAGCAGATCGCCACGGCCGCCGAGCAGCAGAGCGCGGTGGCCGAGGAGATCAACCGCAGCGTGATGAACGTGCGCGATATCTCCGACCAGACCTCGGCGGCCAGCGAGGAGACCGCCAGCTCCAGCGTCGAGCTCGCGCGCCTGGGCACGCACCTGCAAGGCCTGGTCGGGCGCTTCCGCCTGTAGACCGCGGCGTTGTGGGCTGCAGGAATTTTCCTTCAGCCCACAACGACTCTTCCTACCCGAATTGCAGGCCCCGTCCGGCAGCTTCTCTGTCGATGAGCGATGACCATAGCGGCAAAGTGCCGCTATGGCCTTCTCTCACCTGGACGGAGACCTGTCATGTTCGCTTACCTCGACCGCAAGCTCGGCAACCTGAAGGTCGGGCACAAGCTCGCCCTCGGTTTTGCCGTGGTATTGCTGCTGACCCTGGCCACCACGGTCAGCGGCTGGCGCGCGCTGGACGGCGCCATCGGCCGCTCGGAGCAGCTCAGTGAAATCGGCGCGATCAACGACCTGACCAAGGACCTGCGCGCCGAACGCATCACCTACCGCGTGCTCAACGACGATACCAGCCGCACTCGCATCACCCGTATCCTCGACCAGCTGCAAAGCCGCATGACCACCTTGCAGCAACGCTCCAATGTCGAGGAGTCGCGCGAGATGCTGACCCAGAAGCTGCAATTGCTGCAGCGCCTGCAAGACGACTTCGCCGCCTTGCAGCGGGCAGTCGATAGCCGTCAGGGCCTGCGCACGGCGATGCTGGAACAGGCCGGCACGCTGGAAAAGGTCATCGACGAACTGCAAACCCAGGCCCTGCTGAAAATGCCCGGCGACGGCCAGCAAAGCAGCGTGGTCGGGCTCATGGACAACCTCAGCCGGCATGTCGAAAGCGCCAACCAGCAGAGCCAGGTGCCGGCGTATACCTTTTCTCCCCGCGACAGTTTCGCCACGTTGGGCGATGCTGCGCTGGACGCCGCCGACACCAGCCTGGAGCAGCTGCTGCGGGGCGTGGCGCCGCTGGGCCTTGCGCGTACGCTGATGGAGCGCCCGGGGGCGGAACTGGCCCGATATCGCGATAACCTGCAGCGCTACCGAGGCGCCGCGCTGCAAGTCGAGCAGTTGCAGGACAACATGGAGAAGATGGGCGAGGAATTGCGCGCCGTCAGTATCGAGTTGGGGCAGCGCAAGGTCGAGCAGCGCGACAGCGAAGCCTTGGCCGCCCGTTCGTTGCTCACCAGCGTGGCGGTACTGGCCTTGCTGGTGGGCGTGTTGGCCGCCTGGTTGATCACCGGGCAGATCACCCGGCCCTTGCACCAGACCTTGGCCCAGGCTTCACGCATCGCCCGCGGCGACCTCAGCCAAGTGGACACGGTGGCGCGTCGCGACGAGATGGGCCAATTGCAGACCAGCATGCGGGAAATGACCTTGAGCCTGCGCGAGCTGCTCGGGGGCATCGACCAGGGCGTCGGCCACCTGTCCCGGGCCGCCGCGGAGCTGGCCACGTCCAGCGTCGACACCCGCGAGCGGATCAACCAGCAGCGTGAAGAAACCGACCAGGTGGCCACGGCGATGAACCAGATGAGCGCCACGGTGCAGGAGGTGGCGCAAAATGCCGAGCAGGCGTCGATGGCCGCCACCACTGCCGACAGCCAGGCACAGTTGGGGGACCAGGTGGTGGCCGAGGCTATCTCGCGCATCGAGCAACTGGCCGGGCAGATGGACCATTGCCTCGAGGCCATGGGCCATCTGTCGGGCGAGAGCCAGCGGATCGGCTCGATCCTCGATGTGATCAAGTCGGTATCGGAGCAGACCAACCTGCTGGCGCTCAACGCCGCCATCGAGGCGGCGCGGGCCGGCGAGGCCGGGCGGGGTTTCGCCGTGGTCGCCGACGAGGTGCGCGGGCTGGCCCAGCGTACGCAGCAGTCGACCGAGGAAATCGAGCAACTGATCGACAACCTGCATCGCGGTACCGACGAGGTGACCCGCTTGCTCGACAACAGCAAGGACCTCACCAGCAAGAGCGTCGAGCTCAGCCGCAGGGCTGGCGACGCGCTGGGGCAGATCACCGCGACGGTGTCGACCATCCAGGGCATGAACCAGCAGATCGCCACGGCCAGCGAGCAACAGAGCGTAGTGGCCGAGCAGATCAACCGCAGCGTGATCAATGTACGCGACGTGTCCGATCGAACCAGCGTGGCCAGTGAGCAGACAGCGGTGTCCAGTGGCGAGCTGGAGCAGCTGGGGCAGCAACTACGCACGATGGTGGGTCGGTTCAGCCTGTGATGGCCGCATGGGTCGCGGTGGATGGCACCGGCTATGCCGGTGTTCGCCGGCAAGCCGGCTCCTACGCGGTCTGCGACCTGCCAGCCTTGCTGGCGAACCAGGCGCCGCGAAGGCTGCCTGCTACGCCTCCAGGTAGCGCATGGCCAGTTGCTCCGCGGCCTTGCGCGCCGGAGCGTGCAGGTGCGGCGCCACCAGCATCATCACCTGGTACACCACCACCCCCACGTCACCCTCGCGGCCCAGCACCCGCTGGTAATCCAGCGAGCACATCAAGGTCAGGGTGATCTGTTCCACCAACTGCCCCAGCGCCTGGGTCTCGCTGGTCACCTGGCCCTGGCCCTTGAGGCTGGCCAGCAGCGCGGCGAGGGTGCGCTTGAGCGCGTTGATCAGGCTGCGCATGCCGCGGGCCAGCTTGGGCAGGCGCCCGGTGAGGTTGGACAGGTCCTGGAACAGGAAGCGGTACTGCGCCATGCGCTCGACGATCAGGTGCAGGAACAGCCAGTAGTCCTCGGCGTCCAGGCGCACGTCCAGCGGCGGATCGAGCAGCGGCATCAACTGCTCCTCGAAGCGTTCGAACAGGCCGATCACCAGCGGCTCCTTGCCGTGGAAGTGGTAGTACAGGTTGCCGGGGCTTATGCCCAGTTCATTGGCGATCTCCAGGGTCGACACATTCGGCTCGCCCTGGCGATTGAACAGTTGCAAGGCACATTCGAGGATACGGTCGCGGGTCTTCATCCGGTCAGCGGGCCAGTACGTAGGTGCCTGGCGCGGGGCCCAGCGGTGGATAGGTGGCGTTGCCCAATTCGGCGCGCGGCGCCTTGAGCGTGCCGGAGCGCTGGCTGATCCACTCCAGCCACAGCGGCCACCAGCTGCCGTCGCGGCGCTCGGCGTCGTGGAACCAGGCGCGCGGGTCGCTGGAGAGCTTGGGGTTGTGCAGGTAGTAGGCCTTGGGGTTGCCGGGCGGGTTGATGATGCTCTGGATATGCCCGCTGTTGGCCAGGATGAAGCGGCGCTCGCCGCCCAGCAGCAGGGCCGAGCGATACACCGCGTCCCACGGGGTGATGTGGTCGTTGCTGCCGGCCACGGTGAAGCTGTCCAGGGCGACCTGCTTGAGGTCGATCGGCGTGCCGCACACCTCGAGCCCGGCGGGGAAGGTCAGCGGGTTGAGCTTGAAGAAGTCCAGCAGGTCGCCGTGCAGGGCCGCCGGCAGGCGGGTGTTGTCGGCGTTCCAGTAGAGGATGTCGAAGGCCGGTGGGGTCTTGCCCATCAGGTAGTTGTTGACCCAGTAGTTCCAGATCAGGTCGTTGGGCCGCATCCAGGCGAAGATCCGCGCCACCTCGCCGCCGTCCAGCACGCCACGCTGGTAGGAGCGGCGCTTGGCCGCCTCGATGGTCTGCTCGTCGGCGAACAGGCTGGCGGGGCTGTCGAACTGGCTGTCGAGCAAGCTCACCAGGTAGGTGGCGCTGCGCACCTTGCGCAGTTGCTTCTTCGCCTGCAGGTGGCCTTGCAACGCGGCCATGGTCAAGCCCCCCGCGCAGGCACCCATCAGGTTGGGATCGCGGCTGGCGCTGATGCTGCGGCAGGCGTTGAGCGCCTCTTCCAGGGCCTGCACATAGCTGGACAGCCCCCATTCGCGGTGGCGCGGGTCGGGGTTGCGCCAGCTGATCATGAACACCTGCAAGCCCTGCTTGAGCATGTACTGGACAAAGCTGTTGGTCGGGCCGAGGTCGAAGATATAGAACTTGTTGATCTGTGGCGGCACCACCAGCAGCGGGCGGGCGTATTGCTTCTCGCTCATGGGCTTGTACTGGATCAGTTCCAGCAACTCGTTGCGAAACACCACTGCGCCGGGGCTGGCGGCCAGGTTGCCGCCAACCTCGAAGGCGCGCTCGTCCACCTGGCGCGGCAGGCCGTCGTTGTGGCGCAAGTCGTCGAGCAGATGGCTGGCGCCGCGCAGCAGGCTCTGTCCGCCGCTGTTGAACAGCTCCTTGATCGCCAGCGGGTTGAGCAGCGAGTTGCTGGGCGACACGGCATCGCTGAGCAGGTTGAACAGAAACTGCGCGCGGGCGCGGTCGTCGTCGCCCAGGCTGCTCTCCTCGATCCACTGGCGGGTCTGCCGCTGCCAGGCCAGGTAGGCTTGCAGGCCGCGGCGGTAGAGCGGGTTGTGGTGCCAGGTCGGGTCGCTGAAGCGGCTGTCCCGCGGATGCGGCTGCAGCGAGGAGTCGCCGATCAGCACCCGGCCCAACTGGCCGCCCAGGCTCAGCAGGTGGTGCGCGGTGTGCAGCGGGTTGCGCAGGCTGATCCGGCCGACCTGGCGCAGGGTCGAGATCAGGTCGCGACCGCGCAGGCCGGTGATGGCGTTCTGCACGTTCATGCTGGTGGCGGGCACCGGTTTGTCTTTCATGCCAACACTCCATCGTTTAGCAATCGGGCCGATCACGGGGCAAGCCGGCCCCACGCCAGCGCCTCAGGTGCCCGCAGCGGGCCTTGGGTGCATGACCGCGCGTTGGCGCTCCTGCTGGAGGAACTTCATGATGATCGGGGCGACGGCCTCGGCCCGGGTGATCAGGAACAGGTGGCCGTCGTCGATTATGTGTAGCTGGGCATTGGGAATTCGCCAGGCCAGCAGGCGCATGTTGATCAGCGGGATCAGCGGATCGTCGTCGCCGGCCAGCACCAGGGTCGGCTGGTGGATCTTGTGCAGCCAATGGATGCTGGTCCAGCCCAGGCCGGCGAACAGTTGCCAGTAGTAGCCCAGCTTGCCGCCGGAGCGCACCTTCGAGGCATGGTGCATGGCCAGGTCAGGGTCGCGGCGAAAGCCACCGCCGTAGATCAGCGGGGCGATGCGGATCACGTGGGACGGCTGGATATAGCGCCGGGGGCTGGCCATCATCCACAGCACCTTGGGCTTGCCTGGCACCATCACCGCGCCGGCGGCGGTGGCGGCCAGCACCAGCTTCTTGCAGCGCTCGGGATAGTCGTGGGCGAACTGCTGGGCCAGGGCGCCGCCCCAGGACACACCGATGACATTGACCTGGCCGTAGTCCAGGTAGTCGAGCATGCGCGCGGTCAGCTTGGCCAGGCCAGCAAAGCGGTAGGGGTGACGCGGCGTGGACGAGCCGCCGACCCCGGGCACGTCGAAGGCGATGACCTCCAGGTCCGGGTCGAGGGCCTCGATGAACGGGAATACCAGCTCGAGGTTGGCGCCGATGCCGTTGAAGATCAGCAGCGGCGTCAGGTGTGGCTTGCCCGGGCGGACCGCGGTGCGGATGGACTGCTGGTCCAGCTCGACGGTCCTGAAAATGTACGGTTCCGGCATGCGCATGACTCTGGGGTGAAAGTAGCGCCGCGCGGGGCCGGTAGGCTGCGCGGCGGTTCAGCTCAACGTTCGTGGACGTAGGTGCCGGGTGCGGCTTCGCCTGCGCCATAGGCGCGATTGCCCAGCCGTACCGGCGCCTTCTTCAGCTCGCCAGCGCGCTCGCCCAGCCAGGCTTGCCAGTGCAGCCACCAGGAATCGGCGTGCTTGACCGCGTTCTCCTGCCAGGCCAGCGGGTCGTCGGGGCGGTCCTCGCCGGTCATGAAGCGTGCCTTGGGGTTGCCCGGTGGGTTGAGGATGCTCTGGATGTGCCCGCTGTTGGACAGCACGAACTCGATCTTGCCGCCGAACAGGTGCGCCGAGCGGTAGCACGATTGCCAGGGGGTGATGTGGTCGGCCGTGCCGGCGACGCTGTAGATGTCGCAGTCGACCTGTTTCAGGTCGATGGCGGTGCCGCATACCTCCAGGGCCTGCGAGCGGGTCAGCGGGTTGTTCTTGAACATCTCGATCAGGTCGCCATGGAAAGCGGCCGGCAGGCGGGTGGTGTCGTTGTTCCAGAACAGGATGTCGAACACCGGCGGCTCGTTGCCCAGCAGGTAGTTGTTGACCCAGTAGTTCCAGATCAGGTCGTTGGGGCGCATCCAGGCGAACACCTTGGCCATGTCGCTGCCTTCGAGCACCCCGGCCTGGTAGGAGTGGCGCTTGGCCGCCTCGAGGGTCTGCTCGTCGACGAACAGCGCCACCTGGGTGTCGACCGTGGTGTCGAGCACGCTGACCAGCAGGGTCAGGGCGTTGACCTTTTTCTCGCCCAGCGCGGCGTAATGGCCCACCAGCGCGGTGCAGGTGATGCCGCCGGAGCAGGCGCCGAGCATGTTCAGGTCCTTGCTGCCAGTGATCGCCAGCACCGCGTCGACCGCTTCCTTGAGGGCATCGATGTAGGTGGACAGGCCCCACTCGCGCTGGGCCTTGGTCGGGTTGCGCCAGCTGATGATGAAGGTCTGCTGCTGCGAACGCAGGCAGAAGCGCGCCAGGCTCTTCTCCGGGCTCAGGTCGAAGACGTAGAACTTGTTGATCTGCGGCGGCACCACCAGCAGCGGGCGGCTGTGCACCTGCTCGGTGATGGGCTTGTACTGGATCAGTTCCAGCACATCGTTGCGGTACACCACCGCGCCTTCGCTGGTGCCCAGGTTCTTGCCCACTTCGAAGGCTTCCATGTTGACCTGGCTGGGCATGCCGCCATTGTTGACCATGTCCTTGGCCAGGTGGGACAAACCATCGAGCAGGCTCTTGCCGCCGGTTTCGAAGAAGCGCTTGATCGCCGCCGGGTTGGACAGGGTGTTGGTGGGCGCCATGGCCTCGGTCAGCAGGTTGATGACGAACTGGCCGCGGCTGATGTCCTGCGCCGACAGGTCGCTGCTGCCGATCCAGTCGTTGAGCTCCTTGCGCCAGGCCAGGTAGGTCTGCAGGTAGCGGCGATACAGGGGGTTCTGGCTCCAGGCCGGGTCGCTGAAGCGACGGTCGTCGCCCTCCGGTTGCAGGGCCGACTTGCCCAGCAGCACGTTTTTCAGTTCCAGGCCGAAATGCGCCACGTGGCGGGCGCTGTGCAACGGCTGGCGAACGGCCTGGCGCAGCACCGTGCGCGCCGAGGTCAGCAGGTCCTTGCGGCGAATGCCGATGACCGGATTGAGCCCCAGGGTGTTTTCCGAGGCCTGCCGCTGCAACTCATCGTTGTTCTTGTTACTCATCTACGACGCTCCGTTGTCCTGAGACGAGTACCGGCGTGCTGTGACAGCCCGGTACTGCTACTCGGGTGACCAGTGATAAGGAACAGCGGTGCTGCGACCGGATGCGTGGCGCTGATGAGCTGCGGGGGTTGGTGCGTATGAAGACAACCTGCTTTCGCTCGCGACCTGTACATACCGGCCTGGCCCTGCCTGCGTGGAACACAATGCAGGGAACTTGCCAGCCCCATTGGTTACCCGACTTTCGTGTAATGCGCAAGACAGCCAGTCATTGGCTGCCATTGAGGCATTCAAGCAGATGAGATTAGAAAATGCGCTCTAAAGCCTGGCGGCCTTGCGCTAGAGCATGAGTTTAACCACGGATTCGGATGGGTCGCGGGATTTGCCGGCCTTGTGCAGTTCATCGAGGTATTCGGCCCACAGCTGTTCCTGGCGCAGGCACAGTTGCTCGAGGTACTCCCAGGTGAACAAGCCTGAGTCATGACCGTCGTCGAAGGTCAGTTTCAGTGCGTACTGGCCGGCCGGTTCCAGGCCGCTGAGGCCGACGTTGATCTTGCCGAACTGCAGGATCGGGTTGCCGTGGCCCTGGACCTCGGCGGACGGGGAGTGCACGCGCAGGAATTCGGCGGGCAGGTGGTAGACCTCGCCGGGGGCGTAGCTGAGGGTGAGGGTCTTGGAGGCTTTGTGCAGGTTGATGGCGGTGGGCAGGCGGGCCATGGGCGAATCTCTCTTTGGCTTCAAGCTGCAAGCTTCGAGTGATTCGGGGCATTGTGCAAGGGGGCTGCTGTGCAGCCCTTTCGCGACACAAGGGCGCTCCTACAGGGAAGCGCGCTCCTCTGTATCGCGAAAGGGCCGCAAAGCAGCCCCTGCGGTCTTACAGGATGTAACGCGACAGGTCTTCGTTTTGCGCCAGCTCGCCCAGGTGGCTGTTCACGTAGGCCGCGTCGATGTTGATCGGCGCTTCTTCGTGGGCGCTGGCCAGGTCACCGGCGCTGAACGACACCTCTTCGAGCAGGCGCTCGAGCAGGGTGTGCAGGCGACGGGCACCGATGTTCTCGGTTTTCTCGTTGACCTGATAGGCGATCTCGGCCAGGCGCTTGAGGCCCTCGTCGGCGAACTCGATGTGCAGGCCCTCGGTCTTGAGCAGCTCGCGGTACTGTTCGGTCAGCGAGGCGTGCGGCTCCTTGAGGATGCGCTCGAAGTCTTCCGGGGTCAGGGCCTTGAGCTCGACACGGATCGGCAGGCGGCCTTGCAGCTCGGGCACCAGGTCGCTCGGCTTGCTCAGGTGGAACGCGCCGGAGGCGATGAACAGGATATGGTCGGTCTTGACCATGCCCAGCTTGGTATTGACGGTGCAGCCTTCGATCAGCGGCAGCAGGTCGCGCTGTACGCCTTCACGGGAGACATCGGCGCCACCGACGTTGCCGCGCTTGGCCACCTTGTCGATCTCGTCGATGAACACGATGCCGTGTTGCTCGACCGCTTCCAGGGCCTTGGCCTTGAGGTCTTCGTCGTTGACCAGGCGGCTGGCTTCTTCGTCGCGGACCATCTTCAGGGCATCCTTGACCTTCAGCTTGCGCGCCTTGCGCTTGCCCTTGCCCATGTTGGCGAACAGGCTCTGCAGCTGGTTGGTCATCTCTTCCATGCCAGGCGGCGCGGCGATCTCGACGCCCACGGCATCGGCGACTTCGATCTCGATTTCCTTGTCGTCCAGCTGGCCTTCGCGCAGGCGCTTGCGGAACAGCTGGCGGGTGTTGGAGTCGCTGCTCGACTGCTGGGCTTCCTCGCTGAAGCTGCTGACCCGCGCCTGCGGCAGCAGGGCATCGAGGATGCGGTCTTCGGCGGCGTCCTCGGCGCGGTGGCGCACGCGCACGATCTCTTGCTCGCGCAGCATCTTCAGCGCGGCGTCGGCCAGGTCGCGGATGATCGATTCGACATCACGGCCGACATAGCCGACTTCGGTGAACTTGGTCGCTTCGACCTTGATGAACGGTGCGTTGGCCAGCTTGGCCAGGCGCCGGGCGATTTCGGTCTTGCCGACGCCGGTGGGGCCGATCATCAGGATGTTCTTCGGGGTCACCTCGGCACGCAGCTCGGCCGGCAGCTGCATGCGCCGCCAGCGGTTGCGCAGGGCGATGGCCACGGCGCGCTTGGCGTCGTCCTGGCCGATGATGTGACGGTTGAGTTCGTGGACGATCTCGCGGGGGGTCATGGACATGATGAAAATGGTCCTCGAGCAGGGTGGTTCAGCGTGGGAAGGCCCCATCACCGGGATGGGGCGCCAGAACAGCTGATCACTCGGCCAGGTCCTGCTCCTCGATGGTCAGGTTGTGGTTGGTGAACACGCAGATGTCGCCGGCGATGTTCAGGGCGGTCTCGGCGATTTCACGGGCCGAGAGGTCGGTCTTGTTCAGCAGGGCGCGGGCCGCGGCCTGGGCGTAGGCACCACCGGAGCCCATGGCGATCAGGCCATCCTCGGGCTCGACCACGTCGCCGTTGCCGGTGATGATCAGGGACGCATCCTTGTTGGCCACCGCCAGCATCGCTTCCAGGCGGCTCAGGGAACGGTCGGTACGCCATTCCTTGGCCAGCTCGACGGCGGCGCGCACCAGGTGCCCGGAGTGTTTCTGCAGCTGGGCCTCGAAGCGCTCGAACAGGGTGAAGGCGTCGGCGGTGGCACCGGCGAAACCGGCGATGACCTGGCCGTTGTACAGGCGCCGGACTTTCTTGGCGTTGCCTTTCATCACGGTGTTGCCGAGGGAAACCTGGCCGTCGCCGCCCATGACGACTTTGCCGTTACGGCGGACAGAAACGATGGTAGTCAAGGGAGAGTCTCCACGCAGCGGGGCGAAAATGCCTGATGGAGAGTCATATGGGGGGAGGGGGGAAGGATTTCAACCGGGGGGGATGAATGGTTGCTGCCCGTCTGGGCTGGACGCGCTCACTGCAGAAGCGGCCTTGTGTCGCGAAAGGGCCGCGGAGCGGCCCCGGCGATTTCGCATGATGCCGAGATCCGGGGGCCGCTACGCGGCCCTTTCGCGACACAAGGCCGCTCCTACAAGAGCAAGTTGTGAGCTTTGTCAGGCCTCGTGGCAGACGTGCCCATCGACCAAGGTATAACGCACCGCGCCCGGCAGGCAGTGGCCGATGAACGGGCAGTTCTGGCCGCGGGAGAACCACTGCTCGCCTGCTACGGTCGAGGCCTGTGGATCGAACAGCACCAGGTCCGCCGCGCCACCCACCTTCAACTCGCCGGCTGGCAGGCGCAGGGCTTGCGCTGGGCCGCTGGCCAGGCGCGCAAGCAAGGTCGGCAGGTCGAGCAGGCCGTCCTCGACCAGGGTCATGGCCAGCGGCAGCAGCAGCTCGACGCTGCTGATACCGGGTTCGGTGGCGCCGAACGGCGCCAGCTTGGCGTCGCGCTCGTGGGGCTGGTGGTGGCTGGAGATGGCCTGGATCACTCCCGACTTCACCGCCTCGCGCAGGCCGTCGCGGTCGGCGGCGGTGCGCAGCGGCGGCTGCACGTGGTACAGGCTCGAGAAGTCGCGCAGGGCCTCGTCGGTGAGGATCAGCTGGTACAACGCCACGTCGGCGGTCACCGGCAGCCCCAGTTGCTGGGCCTGGGCGATCAGCCGGGCACCGCGGGCGCTGGTGATCTGGGTGAAGTGGGCGCGCACGCCGGTCTGCTCGACCAGCAGCAGGTTGCGGGCCAGGGCCACGGTCTCGGCGGTCTCGGGGATGCCGGGCAGGCCGAGGAAGCTGGCCATCGGGCCTTCGTGGGCCAGGCCGCCCTGGGCCAGGTCGCGGTCCTGGGAGTGGAACACCACGGTCAGGTCGAAGGTGGCCGCGTACTCCAGCGCACGGGCCAGGGTCCGATGGTTGGGGATTTCCTTGAGGCCGTTGCCGAAGGCCACGCAGCCGGTGTCGCGCAGGGCCACCAGCTCGGCCAGTTGCTCGCCGTCCAGGCCCTTGGTCAGGGCGCCGATCGGGTAGACCTTGCTGTTGGCCGCTTCGCGGGCACGGTCGAGGATCAGCTCGGCCACCGCCGAGGTGTCCAGCACTGGCTTGGTCTGCGGCGGACAGCACAGGCTGGTGACGCCGCCGGCGACCGCGGCGCGGGTCTCGCTGGCGATGCTGCCCTTGCGGCTGTAGCCCGGTTCGCGCAGCGACACGCCGAGGTCGACCAGCCCCGGGGCGGCCACCAGGCCGTCGGCCTGGATCACGCGGCTGGCGCTGAAACCGGCCGGGGCGGCGCCGATGGCGACAATGCGCCCGCCGTCCAGGTGCAGGTCGGTGACCTGGTCCAGGCCGCTGGCAGGATCGATGACCCGGGCGCCGATGATGCTGATGGTCACTGGGCGTTCTCCTGCTCGAATTGACGTTGCGCGTTCTGCCCGCTCATGGCCATGGACAGCACGGCCATGCGCACGGCGATGCCGTAGGTGACCTGGTTGAGGATCACCGAATGCTTGCCGTCGGCCACCGCCGACTCGATCTCGACGCCGCGGTTGATCGGCCCTGGGTGCATGACGATGGCGTCGGGCTTGGCCCCGGCCAGGCGCGCGGTGGTCAGGCCGAACAGGCGGTAGAACTCGCCCTCGCTGGGCAGCAGGCCGCCGGCCATGCGTTCGCGCTGCAGGCGCAGCATGATCACCACGTCGACGTCCTTCAGACCTTCGGCGAGGTCGGTGTAGACCTTCACGCCGTATTGCTCGATACCGATCGGAATCAAGGTTTTCGGGCCGATCACGCGAATGTCCGGGCAACCCAGGGCCTTGAGCGCGAGCATGTCGGAGCGGGCCACGCGCGAGTGCAAGATGTCGCCAACGATGGCTACCGACAGATTCTCGAAGCTGCCCTTGTGCCGACGAATGGTCAGCATGTCGAGCATGCCCTGAGTCGGGTGCGCATGGCGGCCATCGCCGCCGTTGATCACCGCGACCTCCGGGCAGACGTGCTCGGCGATGAAGTGCGCGGCACCGGAGTCGGAATGGCGCACCACGAACATGTCGGCGGCCATGGCCTCGAGGTTGCGCAGGGTGTCGAACAGGGTCTCGCCCTTGCTGGTCGAGGAAGTCGACACGTTCAGGCTGATCACGTCGGCCGACAGGCGCTGGGCGGCCAGCTCGAAGGTGGTGCGGGTGCGGGTGGAGTTCTCGAAGAACACGTTGCACACGGTCTTGCCGCGCAGCAACGGGACTTTCTTCACGGCCCGGGCGCCGACTTCGAGGAACGAGTCGGCGGTGTCGAGGATCTCGGTGAGCAGTTCGCGGGGCAAACCGTCGAGCGAGAGAAAATGGCGTAGCTGGCCCTGATCATTGAGCTGCAGCGGGCGCTTGGCGTCGAATGGCGTCATCGCGGGGGACTCTTAAAGGGCGGATGCAAATGCGAGGTCCTGGCGCTCGAGGGCGAGCGGCGTGGGTCCGGTCAATTTTACCCGTTCATGGGCCGCCAGGGACAGGGTGGCGCCCAGCACGTTGGGGCGAATCGGCAGTTCGCCGGCATCCAGGTCGAGCAGGCAGACCAAGGTCACGCTGGCCGGGCGGCCATAGTCGAACAGTTCGTTGAGGGCGGCGCGGATGGTACGGCCGCTCATCAGTACGTCGTCCACCAGCACCAGGTGCTGGCCTTCGATCTCGAACGGCAGCTCCGATGGGCGCACCTGCGGGTGCAGGCCGTTCTGGCTGAAGTCGTCGCGGTAGAAGGACACGTCCAGGGTGCCCAGCGGGCCCTGCTCGCCGAGTTCGGCCTGCAGCGCCTGGGCCACCCACACGCCGCCGGTGCGGATGCCGATGAAGCGTGGCTCGGCGATGGCGCGGCGGGCCAGGTGGGCGCGAAGGTCGACGGCCATCTGCCGGATCAGCTCGGCGGGATTGGGTAGGCTCATTGCGTGCTCCTCGGGAAGGCGGGCGCCGGCAGGCCGCCGGCGGCAAAGCGGATTTAAGTGTTGGCCTCCAGCCAGCCTTGCAGCAGCAGGGCCGCGGCGATGGCGTCGACCGGGTTGTCGCGATAGCTGCCGTGGCGCCCGCCCCGAGCCATTTGCTCGCCCTTGGCCTCGAAGGTGGTCAGGCGTTCGTCATGGGTGTGCACCGGCAGGTTGTAGCGGCCATGCAGGCGGCGGGCGAATTTCTCGGCGCGCTCGCTCATCTCGCTGGGCGTGCCGTCCATGTTCAGCGGCAGGCCGACGACGATGGCGTCGGGTTTCCATTCCTTGATCAGTTTTTCCACCTGGTTCCAGTCCGGCACGCCGTTCTGGGCCTTGAGCGTGCACAGCTCGCGGGCCTGGCCGGTGATGACCTGGCCGACGGCGACGCCGATCTGCCGGGTGCCGTAGTCGAAGCCCAGCAACAGGCGCAGCTCGGCCATCAGGCGTGCCCCGCCTGGCTGGTCAGCAGGCTCAGGTTGATGCCCAGGCTCTTTGCGGCCTGGGCCAGGCGCATTTCGCTGGCCATGGCGAACAGGATGTCGGCGTCGAACGGGCAGTTGAGCCAGGCGTTGTCGGCCAGCTCCGCCTCCAGTTGCCCGGCTTCCCAGCCGGCATAGCCCAGGGTGATCAGGCTCTGGCGCGGGCCGGTGCCGGCGGCGATGGCGAACAGCACGTCCTGCGAGGTGGACAGCGACAGGCCCTCGAGCTCGACCGTGGCCTGGTAGCTGCAGTCGTTGCTGTGCAGCACGAAGCCGCGGTCGGTCTGCACCGGGCCGCCCTGGTAGATCGGGATGTGCAGGGTGCTGGCCGGTGGTTCCTGGTCTGGGCGCAACTGCTCGAGGATGTCGCCCAGATTCAGCTCCTGCGGGCGGTTGACCACCAGGCCCATGGCGCCGTTGGCGTTGTGCTCGACGATGTAGGTGAGGGTCTGGGCAAAGTTCGGGTCGGCCATGTGCGGCATGGCGATCAGGAACTGGTGCTTGAGGTAGCTGGGGGCTAGGGTTTTCATGTCCGCTAGTGTGGCGCCAGGTGGCGAGGCTGACAAGGTGCGCGAGTGGCTGTCGGGCGCGGCCTTGCGTCAATTGCTCGACAGCTTGTCACCCCGGGCGAAGCGCCAGGTGCGGATGATCTCAAGCCGGTCGAACTCGGCCAGGTCACCGGTGAACGGCGCGAACGGCGCCGCCAGGCGCACGATGCGCTGGGCCGCCTGGTCCAGCACCGGCTGGCCGGAGGACTCCAGCACCAGCACTTCGTACAGCGAGCCGTCGCGATTGATCGATACCATCATCCGCAAGCTGCCGTACATCTGTTGGCGCCGGGCCTCTTCGGGGTAGTTGAGGTTGCCGATGCGTTCGACCTTCTTGCGCCACTCTTCCTTGTACCAGGCGCCCTTGTCGCGCAAGGTCGAGGCGGCGTTCAGGCGATGGATGCGCGGGCGCTTGGCATACAGCTGCTGTTCGTGGGACAGCTCGGCCTCGAGGCTGGCGATCTGGCTGGACAGCTGCGAGCTGTCGAAGGCCGGCACCTTGGTCTCGGGCTTGGGTTGCGGTTTGCTTTCCTTCGGCCTGGGCTCGACCTTCTGCGGTTTCGGCGCCTGGGTGGCGACCACCGCCTTGGCGGGCGCCGGCGGCGTTTGCGGATGGGTGGCCGGGGGCGGGGTGATCTTGTTGATCTTGCTGTCCTGGAACGGCGCGGCCTCGGTGGTCTTGGGCAGCGCCTTCTTGTCCAGGGTGCCGCTGCCCTGCTGGTTGTCCTGGGCCTGGAAGTCGGCCTTCTCGGGCGCTTTCTCGCTCTTGAAGGTGGCCAGGGTGATGTCCATGGTGTGACGAATATCGGACGGCTTGACCACCGTGAAGCCTACGCCAAGGATCAACGCCAGGTGCACCACGGCAGCCAGGAACAGGGTGAAGCCGAGCCGGTCCACCGGGCGAATGCGCGGTGGCAGCAGGTCGGCGGGGATGTCGGCGGGCAACGTCATCGGGTATCCAGCAACCGCGAGGCGGGGTAGCGGTTCAGTCGAGAAGGACCGGCATCATACCCCACTGCGCGGCTTTGCCACCTGTCCTCGGTCAGCGCGCCTGCAGCTTGCGATCAATGGCATCCATCAACTGGCCGCCAATGTTGGTGTTGTAGGCGGTGTCGATCTCGCGGATGCAGGTCGGGCTGGTGACGTTGATCTCGGTGAGGTAGTCGCCGATCACGTCCAGGCCAACGAACAGCAGGCCCTTTTCGCGCAGGGTCGGGCCAACCTGGGCGGCGATCCAGCGGTCGCGTTCGCTCAGCGGGCGGGCCTCGCCACGTCCACCGGCGGCCAGGTTGCCACGGGTCTCGCCGCTGGCCGGGATACGCGCCAGGCAGTAGTCCACCGGCTCGCCGTCGATCATCAGGATGCGCTTGTCGCCGTCCTTGATCGCCGGCAGGTAGGCCTGGGCCATGATCTGCTGGGCGCCGAGGGCGGTCAGGGTCTCGAGAATCACCGACAGGTTGGGGTCGCCGGCGCGGTGACGGAAGATCGAGGTGCCGCCCATGCCATCCAGCGGCTTGAGGATCACATCGCCGTGCTTGGCGGCGAACTCGCGGATGATGTCCGCACGGCGGCTGACCAGGGTCGGCGGGGTGCACTGCGGGAACAAGGTGGCGAACAGCTTCTCGTTGCAGTCGCGCAGGCTCTGCGGGCGGTTGACCACCAGCACGCCTTCGGCCTCGGCCTGCTCCAGCAGGTAGGTGCTGTAGACGAACTCCATGTCGAAGGGCGGATCCTTGCGCATCAGGATCACGTCCAGGTCGCTCAGCAGGCTGTCCTGCTCCTCGCCCAGCTCGAACCAGCGGGCCGGGTCGGCGAACACCTTCAGCGGGCGCATCCGCGCGCGGGCCTTGCCTTCGCCCTGGTACAGGTCGCGCTGTTCCATGTAGAACAGGCTCCAGCCGCGCGCTTGGGCGGCCAGCAGCATGGCCAGCGAGCTGTCCTTTTTGTAGGCGATGGACGCGATGGGGTCCATGACAATCCCGAGGCGAACGCTCATGGGGTAATTCCTCTTGGCGGCGATGGCCGCGATGGCACGAAAGAAAAGTGGCTCAGGGTGGCGCCGTGAGGGCTGCCGGTCAAGGGGCGCGGCGGATGGAATGGCCAACCGGAGTGTGCTAAAAATGCCAGTCATAGCGCTGTACAGCAGGCCTTTGGGGCTGCCGCGCAGCCCTTTCGCAACACAAGGCCGCTCCTACAGGGGATCGCGGTCTCTTGTAGGCGCGGCCTTGTGTCGCGAAAGGGGCGCGCGGCGGCCCCAGTCTTTCGGCATTATCAGCGACGGTAGCCCAAGTGATGGAACAACCCCTGAAGGTGATGGTGATCGACGATTCCCGCACGATCCGCCGCACCGCGCAGATGTTGCTCGGCGAGGCCGGCTGCGAGGTGATCACCGCCAGCGACGGTTTCGACGCCCTGGCCAAGATCGTCGACCACAAGCCCCGGATCATCTTCGTCGATGTGCTGATGCCGCGCCTTGACGGTTACCAGACCTGCGCCATCATCAAGCACAACAACGCATTCAAGGACACTCCGGTGATCCTGCTCTCTTCCCGCGATGGCTTGTTCGACAAGGCCCGTGGCCGGGTGGTCGGCTCCGACCAGTTCCTGACCAAGCCATTCAGCAAGGAAGAACTGCTCGACGCGATCCGTGCCTGCGTGCCCGGTTTCGTCGCGCAGGATTCACACGCACCCTGACGCCGCCCACGCCGGGCGGCGCCCTTATTTCCTGATGGGGAAACAGCATGGCCCGAGTTCTGATTGTCGACGACTCGCCGACAGAGATGTACCGCTTGACCGAATGGCTCGAAAAGCATGGCCACCAGGTGCTCAAGGCCAGCAACGGTGCCGACGGCGTGGCCCTGGCTCGCCAGGAAAAGCCCGATGCGGTGCTGATGGATATCGTCATGCCAGGGATGAACGGCTTCCAGGCCACCCGCCAGTTGAGCAAGGACCTGGAGACCAGTGCCATCCCGGTGATCGTGGTGACCACCAAGGACCAGGACACCGACCGCATCTGGGCCACGCGCCAGGGCGCCCGCGATTTCCTGACCAAGCCGGTGGAGGAAGACGCCTTGCTGGCCAAGCTCAAAGAAGTGCTCGGCGCTTGACCACCCGCCCTCAGGGCGCGTCACTGACCGCCTTCGAGCTGCTGCTGGACATCGACCGGCGCTGCCGCCTGCTGGTGGCCGACCAGCCGCCCCAGGACATGCGCCTGCAACAGTGGAGCGGCATTGGTTTTCGCGTCGCCGGCCAGTGGTTCGTGGCGCCCATGGGCGAGGTCGCCGAGGTGCTGCGCGAGCCGCGCAGCAGCCGGGTGCCGGGGGTACAACCCTGGGTCCGCGGGGTGGCCAACCTGCGCGGGCGATTGTTACCGGTGATGGACCTGTGCGCGTTCTTCGGCCTCGGCCCAGCGGCTGCCGGCAAGCAGCGCCGGGTGCTGGTGCTGGACCACGAAGAGCTGTTCGCCGGGCTGCTGGTGGACGAGGTCGTGGGCCTGCAGCACTTTGCCCTGAGCAGCCTCGAGCTGTCGCCGCCGCAGCCGCTGATACGCGCCGCTGCCGCCTTCGTGCAGGGGCATTTCCCCCGTGAACGCAATTGGGCGATCTTCAGCCCGTTCGCCCTGGCCCAGGCACCGGGCTTTCTCGATGTGGCGTTGTAGAGGACTTTTCCGTGAGCCAGCCTGTTCCCACCGCCACCATCCCCGCCGCCGTTTCCCCGGCCGCCGTGGCCCAGCGCCCGCGCAGCACGGCGCAGATCACCGTGCTGTTCGTGGTGCTGATCCTGTCGATCGTCCTGTTGTTCGCCAACTTCGCCTACCTCAACACCCAGGCCAACCACGACAAGCAGTACATCGGCCATGCCGGCGAGCTGCGCGTGCTGTCGCAGCGCATCGCCAAGAACGCCACCGAGGCGGCGGCGGGCAAGGCCCTGGCGTTTCGCCTGCTGAGCGATGCACGCAACGACTTCGAGCGGCGCTGGCGCTACTTGCGCGAGGGTGACCAGGCCACCGGCCTGCCGGCCGCGCCAGCGGCGGTACGCGACGAGATGGACGCGGTCCGCCAGGATTGGGAAAACCTGCGCAAGAACACCGACACCATCCTCGCCAGCGAGCAGACCGTGCTGTCGTTGCACCAGGTGGCGGCGACCCTGGCCGAGACCGTGCCGCAGTTGCAGGTGGAGTACGAGAAGGTCGTCGAGATCCTGTTGCAGAGCGGCGCCCCGGCCAGCCAGGTGGCGGTGGCCCAGCGCCAGTTGCTGTTGGCCGAACGCATCCTGGGCTCGGTCAACACCGTGCTGGCCGGCGACGAGACCTCGGTGCAGGCCGCCGATGCCTTTGGCCGCGACGCCAGCCGCTTCGGCCAGGTGCTCGAGGGCATGCTCGCCGGCAACCCGGCGCTGCAGGTCACCCGGGTCGAGGACGCCGATGCCCGGGCGCGGCTGGCCGAGATCGCCGAGCTGTTCCAGTTCGTCGCCGGCTCCGTGGACGAGATCCTCGAGACCTCGCCGGAGCTGTTCCGGGTGCGCGAGGCCGCCAGCAATATCTTCAGCCTCTCGCAAACCCTGCTCGACGAGGCCTCGCACCTGGCCAACGGTTTCGAGAACCTGGCCGGCGGGCGCACCCTGGACACCGTCGGCGGCTACGTGCTGGGCCTGCTGGCGCTGGCCTCGATCATCCTCATCGGCCTGGTGATGGTGCGCGCCACCAGCCGCCAGTTGCGCGACACGGCAGAAAAGAACGAGCGCAACCAGCAGGCGATCATGCGCCTGCTCGACGAGATCGAGGAGCTGGCCGACGGCGACCTCACGGTCACCGTGTCGGTCACCGAGGATTTCACCGGCGCCATCGCCGACTCGATCAACTATTCGGTCGACCAGTTGCGTGACCTGGTCGCCACCATCAACCACAGCGCCGAGCAGGTAGCCGCCGCGGTGCAGGACACACAGAACACCGCGCGCCAGCTGGCCAAGGCGTCGGAGCACCAGGCCGAGCAGATCAGCGAAGCCTCCGAGGCGGTGGGCGACATGGTCGAGTCGATCGACCGGGTGTCGGCCCACGCCTACGAGTCGGCCAAGGTGGCCGAGCGTTCGGTGGCCATCGCCAACAAGGGCAACGAGGTGGTGCACAACACCATCCATGGCATGGACAACATTCGCGAGCAGATCCAGGACACCGCCAAGCGGATCAAGCGCCTGGGCGAGTCGTCCCAGGAGATCGGAGACATCGTCAGCCTGATCGACGACATTGCCGACCAGACCAACATCCTCGCCCTCAACGCGGCGATCCAGGCCTCGCTGGCCGGCGAGGCCGGGCGCGGCTTCGCCGTGGTCGCCGACGAGGTGCAGCGGCTGGCAGAGCGCTCATCCTCGGCGACCCGGCAGATCGAGGCGCTGGTGCGCACCATCCAGGCCGATACCAACGAGGCGGTGATCTCCATGGAGCAGACCACCGCCGAGGTGGTGCGCGGCGCACGCCTGGCCCAGGACGCCGGGGTGGCCCTGGCCGAGATCGAGGGCGTGTCGCAGACCATGGCCGAACTGATCCACAGCATTTCCGACGCCGCCCAGCTACAAACCTCTTCCGCCGGGCAGATTTCCCACACCATGGCGGTGATCCAGCAGATCACCGCGCAAACTTCCGCCGGCTCCGGCGCCACCGCCGACAGCATCCGTCACCTGGCGCGCATGGCCAGCGAGATGCGCCGCTCGGTGTCTGGTTTCACCCTGCCAAAACCGGCAGAGCGCTCGTGAGGACGCGGGCATGACGGCAACCGCGCTGCACCACGCGCGTCACGACACGGTCGCCCTGGCCTGGGCCCGGGCGCCGATCCTCGACTGCCTGGGCCAGGCCCGCCAGGCCCTGGAGCGTTTTTCCGGCGAGCCGGGCGACCTGTCGTTGCTGGCGTTCTTTGTCGACAACCTGCACCTGGTGCACGGCTGCCTGCGCATGCTCGAACTGCCCGGGGCCACGCGCCTGGCCGAAGAGCTCGAGCTGTTGGCCCGGGCCATCGCCGATGGCCAGGTGAGCCCGCGTGGCGACTGCCTGGGGGCGCTATTCCGCGGCCTCGAGCAGTTGCCGCCGTACCTGGACCGCTTGCGCGGCGCGCGGCACGACCTGCCACTGGTGGTGCTGCCGCTGCTCAACCAGTTGCGCACCTGCCGCGGTGCCGAGCCGTTGGCCCAGGCCAGCCTGCTCGGCGAACTCGGCCAGCGTATCGCCGGGCCGGCGGACCTGGCCGACCTTGACCTGTCCCTGGGCAACTGGCGCGAGCACATGCAGGCCGGCCCCGGTCGTGACGCCTTGCGCTCGGTGGTGATGGCGCTGTGTGACGACCTGATGCGCATCAAGGACCGCCTCGACCCCTTCGTCGGCGGCGAGCGCCCGCCCCAGGAGCCGTTGCAGGCACTGCTCGCGCCGCTGCGGCATGTCGCCGACACCTTGGCCGTGCTGGGCTTCCAGCAGCCGCGGCGGGTGATCATCGACCAGGTGCTGGCGCTGCAAGCCCTGGTCGAGCAGGACGGCGCGGCGGACGAGGCGGTGCTGATGGACGTCGCCGGGGCGCTGTTGTACGTGGAAGCCACGCTCAATGGCATGGTCGGCCCGCTGGAGGAAACCAGCCCAGGCAACCTGCCGGGCTCCGACCTGGCCGAGATCCGCCAGTTGGTGCTCAACGAATCGCTCAATGTGTTGCAACAGGCCAAGGACCTGATTGGCGACTGCCTCGAATCGGACTGGTCGCGTCAGCGCCTGCAAGCCTTGCCCGGCTTGCTGCAGCAGGTGCGCGGGGCCCTGGCGATGCTGATGCTGCCGGTAGCCGGCGAAGTGTTCGGTGCCTGTGCCGGTTACGTACAGGGCTGGCTGGTGCACCTGGAAGACGAGCCGCTGCCCGATGAGCTGGCGCACCTGGCCGACGCCCTGAGTGCCGCTGAGGCCTGGCTGCAATGGCGGGTGGCCGATCCGTTGGCCGATGCCCAAGGCTTCATCGACATGGCCCATGCCAGCCTGGCCGCGTTGGGTGTGCAGTGCCAGCGGGTGGCGGCGGCCGCGGATGCCCCCACGCCGGACGGCATCGACGACGAGCTGCGTGCAGTGTTCCTCGAAGAGGCCGGCGAGTTACTGCCGGAGATCGAGCGGCATTGGTTACGCTGGCGCGCCGACAACGACCTGCGCGAGGCGCTGGTGGAGGTGCGCCGCGCCCTGCACACGCTCAAGGGCAGTGGCCGCATGGTACATGCCGAGGCCGTGGCGGAGCTGGCCTGGGGCGCCGAGCACCTGCTCAACCGAGTGCTCGAGGGGCGCATCCTGCTTAGCCCCGAAGGCTTGGTGGCATTGCAGCAGGTGTTCGTGCGCCTGCCCGACCTGCTGGCCGACTTCGCCGCCGGGCAGATGCCGGCGAGCCGCGAAATCGAACAACTGGCTGGCCACCTGCACGCGCTGGCGCTCAACGACGCGCCGCCCAGCGCCAGTATCGACGGCCTCGACCCGCAGTTGCTGGAGATCTTCCGCAACGAGGCCCAGGGCCATCTGGCCGGGCTCGACGCCTTCTTGCACAGCGTCGATGTCCGCGGCACGCCGGTCAGCGATGGCTTGCAGCGCGCGCTGCATACGCTCAAGGGCAGCGCCGCCATGGCTGGGGTGATGCCGGTGGCCGAGCTGGCCACCGCCCTTGACCGCCTGGTACGCGAATACAAGGGCCACCAGCTGCCCTTGCAGGTGGTCGAGGCCGAGCTGCTGGAGGCCGCCCGTGCGTTGTTCCACCTTGGCCTGGCACAACTGGGCAGCACGCCGCTGGCGCCGATTGCCGGGGCCGCGGCGCTGATCGAGCAGGTCGGCCAGGTGGTCGATGCCCGGCTCGCCCAGCACCAGGCCGAGGGTCATCCGCAGCGCCGGCAGCGGCGCGACCCGCAGATGATCGCCAGCTTCCTGACCTTGGGCATGGACATTCTGCTCGACGCCGAGACCCGTCTGGCCAACTGGCAGGCCCAGCCGGCGCAGCGCCACGAACTGCACATGCTGCTCGATGAAATGACCACCCTCGGCCAAGGCGCGCACCAGGCTGAACTGTGGCAGGTGGATGAAATCTGCGAAGGCCTGCTCGACCTGTACGGCGCGGTGGAGGAGGGCAGCCTGGCGGTGACCCCGCGGATGTTCGAGGTGGCCCGGCAGGCCCACGAGGCCTTGCTCGACCTGTTCGACGAGGTGGCCGCCGGCCAGGACCTCAGTGCCCGCGCCGAATGCCTGGCGGCCTTGCATGGGCTGCTTGACGATGCCCTCGACCCCACCGCCATGGGCGTGGTCGGTGCCCAGGGGGTGACCCCGCTGGCGCCGCTGGGCGAGCTGACCGACCCGGCGGTGGTCGACCTGTTCCTGGAGGAAGCCGGCGATATCCTCGATGGCGCCAACCAGGCGTTGCAGCATTGGCAGCACGACCCGGACAGCGTCTCGGCGCTGTCCACGCTGCAGCACGATATCCAGACGCTCAAGGGCGGCGCGCAGATGGCCGCGATCGGCGCCATCGAAGTGCTCGCCCAGGAGCTGGCATTGCTTTACGAGGGCCTGGTCGACCGCCGCCTGGGCGTCAGCCCGGCGCTGCTCGAGCTGCTGCGCCGCAGCCATGGCGCGCTGGCCGACATGCTGCACAGCCTGAGCGAAGGCCATGCCCCGCTGTCGGCGGTGGCGCTGCTCGGCGAGCTGCGTGAGTTTCGCCATCACGCGCCGCTGCCGGGCCAGTCCGAGGCGACGGACGATGAGCAGAGCGCCGAAGGCGACAAGGAGCTGCTGGAGGTCTTCCTCGAGGAAAGCTCGGACATCGTCGAGAGCGCCGCCGAGTCGCTGGCGCGCTGGCAGGCCGACCCACGCAGCACGGTGGAAGTGGAAAACCTGCTGCGCGACCTGCACACCCTCAAGGGCGGCGCACGCATGGTCGAGATCGCCGCGATTGGCGACCTGGCCCACGAGCTGGAATTCCTCTACGAACTGCTGGCCGCTGGGCGCCTGCCGCCGACCCCGGCGCTGTTCAGCCTGCTGCAGAACTGCCACGACCGCCTGGCGCACATGCTCGATGCCGCCCGCCTGGGCCAGCCCCTGCATACCGCCACGGCGCTGATCGACTACATCCGCAACTTCTCCAGCGCCGCCTTGACCGACAGCGCCGCCGCCCAGCCGCAAGCCGAGGCCGCTCCCGCCGAGGCGCCGGCCGCCGCGCCGGAACGCGCCGGGGACATGGTCAAGGTCGACGCCGAGTTGCTCGACGACCTGGGCAACCTGGCCGGTGAGCATTCGGTGATCCGGGGGCGCATCGAGCAGCAGGTCAACGATGCCCAGTTCGCCCTGAATGAAATGGAAACCACGCTGGAGCGCATGCGCGACCAGCTGTTGCGCCTGGATATCGAGACCCAGGGGCGAATTTCCAGCCGCCAGCAGTTCGAAGGTGACGCCTACGACGACTTCGATCCGCTGGAGATGGACCGCCATTCGCAGTTGCAGCAATTGTCGCGGGCCTTGTTCGAGTCCACCTCGGACCTGCTCGACCTCAAGGAAACCCTGCTCCAGCGCGCCCAGGAGGCGCACAGCCTTCTGCAGCAGCAGGCCCGGGTCAACAGCCAGTTGCAAGAAGGCCTGACCGCCACCCTGATGGTGCCGTTCGAGCGCCTGGTGCCGCGCTTGCAGCGGGTGGTGCGGCAGGTGGCCAGCGAGCTGGGCAAACAGGTCGAGCTGGTGGTCGGCAACGCCGAGGGCGAACTGGACCGCAGTGTCCTCGAACGTATGGTCGCCCCACTGGAACACATGCTGCGCAACGCCGTCGACCATGGCCTGGAGTCCCGCGAGGCGCGCCTGGCGGCAGGCAAGCCGGAGCTGGGCACCATCCACCTGAACCTGCTGCACGAAGGTGCCGACATCGTCATCGAAATGAGCGACGACGGTGCCGGGGTGCCGTTGACGGCGGTGCGCGAAAAGGCGATCAAGCGTGGCCTGCTCGATCCGCTGGCGCGCCTGAGTGACCACGAGATCCTGCAGTTCATCCTGCGTCCGGGGTTCTCCACCGCCGAGAAGATCACCCAGATCTCCGGGCGTGGCCTGGGCATGGACGTGGTGCACGAAGAGGTCAAGCAACTGGGCGGCTCGATGAGCATCGAGTCCAGCCCCGGCAAGGGCGCGCGCTTCCTGATCCGCCTGCCGTTCACCGTATCGGTGAACCGGGCGTTGATGGTGCACGTCGACGATGAACAGTACGCCATCCCGCTCAACACCATCGAAGGCATCGTCCGCGTGCCGCCGGCCGAGCTCGAGGCCTGCTACCGGCTGGATCCGCCGCGCTACACCTACGCCGGCCACGATTACGCGCTGCGCTACCTCGGCGAGCTGCTGCAAGGTGGCGGCCAGCCGCAGCTGCTGGGCCAGAGCGTGCCCTTGCCGGTGCTGCTGACCCACTCCCACGAGCAGTCGTTCGCCATCCAGGTCGACAGCCTGTCGCCCAGCCGCGAGATCGTGGTCAAGAGCCTGGGGCCGCAGTTCGCCGCGGTACCGGGGCTGTCCGGCGCGACCCTGCTTGGCGATGGCCGGGTGGTGCTGATTCTCGACCTGCTCGGCCAGTTGCGTGGCCAGCAGCGTCGCCTGGCGCGCCTGCCCGGCGCGCTCGACAGCCAGCGTGCGTTGATCGGCCCGGCGCCACGGCGGCCCTTGCTGGTGATGGTGGTGGACGACTCGGTCACTGTGCGCAAGGTCACCAGCCGCTTGCTGGAACGCCACGGCATGAGCGTGCTGACGGCCAAGGATGGCGTGGATGCCATGGCTTTGCTCGAAGAGCACCGTCCCGACGTGCTGCTGCTGGATATCGAGATGCCGCGCATGGATGGTTTCGAGGTGGCGACGCGCATCCGCCGTGACGAGCGCTTGAAGCAGTTGCCGATCATCATGATCACCTCGCGCACCGGCCAGAAGCACCGCGACCGGGCCATGGCCATCGGCGTCAACGAGTACCTGGGCAAGCCGTACCAGGAGTCGTTGCTGCTGCAGAGCATCGCCCACTGGAGCCAGTACCATGCTTGAACATATCGCCGGCCAGCGCAGCAGCCTGACCGGTTTGTTATTGCCGCTGGGCGACCGCACCCTGGTGCTGCCCAACGTGGCGGTGGCCGAGTTGATCGGCCATCGCGCCATCACCTGCGAGGCGGGCGAGCCGCAGTGGCACCTGGGCTGGGTCGACTGGCGCCAGCAACGCTTGCCGTTGATCGGTTTCGAGGCCGCCTGCGGCGGGCAGACCCTCTGTGGCGAGCGGGCGCGTATCGTCGTGCTCAATGCCTTGGGCGATACCGGGCTGCGTTACCTGGCGGTGTTGCTGCAGGGCATCCCGCGCTCGTGCAAGCTCGACAGCCAGCTCAACTACGTGGATGTGCCCCTGGCCGGGTTGGAACTGGCGGCGGTGCAGGTTGGCGAGCAGGTGGCCCGGGTCCCGGACCTGGCGGCGCTGGAGCGGCTGGTGCGTGACGCGGATCTGCAATCAGTCGCAGGCTAGGATGTGCCGAGTGAAGCGGGCGCAGTCGCTCGATCCTTGGCACCGGCTACGCCGGTGCCATTCTGCGCGTGCTCAGGAACCTCATTCCCCTTGGGAGGTCTGTGCTTGCATGTACTACGGTGAACGTTTCAATGCCTGGACCCACCTGGTCGGTGCCGTCCTGGCCTGTATCGGCGCGATCTGGCTGATCGTCGTGGCCGGGTTGCAGGGTGATCCCTGGAAGATCGTCAGTTTTTCCATCTACGGCACCACCTTGCTGCTGCTCTACAGCATCTCCACCCTCTACCACAGCACCCGTGGCCGGGCGAAGAGGGTCATGCGCAAGCTCGACCACCTGTCGATCTACCTGCTGATCGCCGGCAGCTACACCCCGTTCTGCCTGGTCAGCCTGCGTGGGCCCTGGGGCTGGAGCCTGTTCGGGGTGGTCTGGGGACTGGCGCTGATCGGCATGTTGCAGGAGATAAAGCCACGCTCCGAGGCGCGGATCCTGTCGATCGTCATCTACGCGGTGATGGGCTGGATCGTGCTGGTGGCGGTCAAGCCGTTGCTGCACTCGCTCGGTACTGCCGGCTTTGTCTGGCTGGCCAGTGGCGGGGTGCTGTACACCGTGGGCATCATCTTCTTCGCCCTCGACAGCCGCCTGCGCCACGCCCACGGCATCTGGCACCTGTTCGTCATCGCTGGCAGCCTGATGCACTTCGTGGCGGTGTCTTTCTACGTGTCCTGACTGGCCCCTCGCGGCCAGGTCAGTTGTAATCCCCCATCACGCAGCTGTTCGGGTGGCTCTGGCACAAGCGCTGGGTGGTTCTGAGGTGGTCATGGAAGCGTTCGGCGTGTTCGCTCCACCAGCGCTCATTGAACCGCCGCAGGGTCTGGACGATGTGACCGCCCTGCGCAGGCGCTTCGGGGGTGGGGTCTGCCTTGATCTGGGGCCAGAGGGCGTTGAACTCGGCGATCAGTGCTTGCCGTGTGCTGTCGAGCGTGGCCGGGTCGGTAGCCGGGTGCTCGCGGTTGAAGTCCGCCAGCGCCAGGCTGACGTACTGTTCCAGCACCGGCGGCGGCCTGAGCGCCTGGGCACCTGCGAGCAGCGTCGCGCGCAGCCCTGGCGTCAGCGCGTCGATGTAGCAGAAGCCATAGTGCATCCTGGGTTTGACGTCGTGCCCGCGTTTCTTCATCGCGGCCCTGCACTGCGCAAGTTTTTGCTCGTGCGTCTGCACTTCAAGGCAGGGCGCGTCGGTCGTGCAGGGCGCCGGGCCGGGTTGTAGTGCCAGCGTGTTGCGCTCATGAAACAGCAGGCCTGCCAGCAAGCAAACGGCCAGGAACCCAAGCAGGGTCAAGATTCTCATCGCCACCCCATTCCAAAAGTTTTCCACAGGCGGAAAACCTTAAGAGAGCGGCCTGCCGGGCGCTACTGGCAAAACTGCCAGTGGCTGTTTGGCATGAGTTTTTCGGAAAAGTCCGAGCCAAACCCTGGCATAGACCGGTGGCGGGTCAGAAATCTCCCCAAAGCTGCTGTGCCACCGACAGCGCCACCACCGGGGCTGTCTCGGTGCGCAGCACGCGGGGGCCAAGGCGCGCGGCATGGAAGCCAGCGGCCTTGGCCTGCTCGACCTCGGCGTCGCTGAGGCCGCCTTCGGGGCCGATCAGGAACGCCAGGTTGCCCGGTTGCGCGTGGCTGGTCAGCGGCGCCGCCACCGGGTGCAAGACCAGCTTGAGGTCGGCCTCGGTGCTTTTCAGCCATTCGGCCAGGGTCACCGGCGGCTGGATCACCGGCAAGGTCGAGCGGCCGCATTGCTCACAGGCGCTGATCGCTACCTGGCGCCAGTGGGCCAGACGCTTGTCGGCGCGTTCGTCCTTCAGGCGCACCTCGCAGCGTTCGCTGACGATCGGGGTGATCAGGTTGGCGCCCAGTTCGGTGGCTTTCTGGATCGCCCAGTCCATGCGTTCGCCGCGGGACAGGCCCTGGCCGAGGTGGATATGCAGCGGCGACTCGGCAAGGCCTGGCAAGGCCTGGTCGAGGTGCACGCGCACGCTTTTCTTGCCCACCTCCAGCAGCTGGCCGAGGAACTCCTGGCCGCTGCCGTCGAACAATTGCACGGCGTCGCCGGCGGCCATGCGCAGCACGCGGCCGATGTAGTGGGCCTGGGCCTCGGGCAGGTCGTGCTCGCCCAGGCCGAGTGGGGCGTCGATGAAGAAGCGGGACAGTCTCATGGTTCTACTCGGAATCTGTTGAGGGCATCGCCCCTGCCGGGGCCGCCTCGCGGCCCTTGCGCGCCACGAGGCCGCGCCTGCAGGGGGCGGCGTAAAGGCATGGGGTTTAGCCCGGATCGCGGAAGTCGGGGTGGAAGTTGGCCGGCACCGCCACGCTGACGCTATCGCCGGTGGCGATGTCGATGCCTTCGCTGGCCACTTCGGCGAGGAAGTCGATCTGCTCGGCGGTGATCACGTAGGGCGGCAGGAAATACACCACGCTGCCCAGTGGGCGCAACAGCGCGCCACGGCTCAGGGCGTGCTCGAAGACCTTCAGGCCGCGGCGCTCCTGCCATGGGTAGGCGGCTTTGCTGGCCTTGTCCTGGACCATCTCGATAGCCAGGGCCATGCCGGTCTGGCGGACCTCGGCGACATGGGCGTGCTCGGCCAGGTGCGCGGTGGCGCTGGCCATGCGCGCGGCCAGGGCCTGGTTGGCCTCGATCACGTTGTCTTGCGCGAAGATATCCAGGGTCGCCAGCGCCGCGGCGCAGGCCAGCGGGTTGCCGGTGTAGCTGTGCGAATGGAGGAAGGCGCGCAGGGTCGGGTAGTCGTCGTAGAAGGCCTGGTACACTTTGTCGGTGGTCAGGCAGGCCGCCAATGGCAGGTAACCGCCGGTCAGGGCCTTGGACAGGCACAGGAAGTCCGGACGGATGCCGGCCTGTTCGCAGGCGAACATCGTGCCGGTACGGCCGAAGCCCACGGCGATTTCGTCATGGATCAGGTGCACGTCGTAGCGGTCGCAGGCTTCGCGCAGCAGCTTGAGGTACACCGGATGGTACATGCGCATGCCGCCGGCACCCTGGATCAGCGGCTCGACGATGACCGCCGAGATGGTCTCGTGCTGTTCGGCCAGGGTGTGTTCCATCGCGGCGAACAGGTTGCGCGAATGTTCTTCCCAGCCCATGCCTTCAGGGCGGTGGTAGCAGTCGGGGCTGGGCACCTTGATGGTGTCCAGCAGCAGGGCCTTGTAGGTCTCGGTGAACAACGGTACATCACCCACCGACATCGCCGCGATGGTTTCGCCGTGGTAGCTGTTGGTCAGGGTGACGAAGCGCTTCTTCTGCGGCTTTCCCGTGTTCTGCCAGTAGTGGAAGCTCATCTTCAGCGCCACTTCGATGCACGACGAGCCATTGTCGGCGTAGAACACCCGCTCCAGCCCGGCTGGCGTCATCGCCACCAGGCGCTCTGACAGTTCGATCACCGGCTGGTGGCTGAAACCGGCAAGGATCACATGTTCGAGCTGGTCGACCTGGTCCTTGATGCGCTGGTTGATCCGCGGGTTGGCGTGGCCGAACACATTGACCCACCAGGAGCTGACGGCGTCCAGGTAGCGTTTGCCTTCGAAGTCCTCGAGCCAGACCCCTTCACCGCGCCTGATCGGGATCAGCGGCAGCTGTTCGTGGTCTTTCATCTGGGTGCAGGGGTGCCACAGGACCTTGAGGTCGCGTTGCATCCACTGATCGTTGAGGCCCATGGGCTTTGCTCCTGGCGTTACGGCGAGTTTGACCGCGTAAGCCTAAGCAAAGCCGGGGGGCAGGACAACCGCTCAGTGCAGGCGCAGCGGTGACCATCGCAGGGCGCGCAGGTGCACGGTCGAATGCGGGCCGGTGGAGAGGGTCAGGCTGCACAGCGGGCTGGAGCGTTCGTGCAGGTGGTGGCCGAACTGGGTGGGGCTGGGGACAAAGACATTGTCGCCGTCAAAAAAGGTCAGCCAGTAGGCATGCACGACTTGCCTGCCAAACCGGCAGATCTGCGTATCCAGCGATAGATCGTGCACGGGGCGGCAGAAGTCGATGGTGACGTCGCATTCACCGGTAAGCGTCAGCTGAACGGCGCGTTCATCCTGCGCCGTCAGGTAGTGCGACCATTGCACATCCCCTTGCGTCGAGATCTTCCAGCCCGTCGAGCGGTTCCAGTCATGGCTTGGCGATAAGGCGTACGCGGTATGGCTCATGGGGAAGCGTCCGATGCAGCTGAGGCCTTGCCCAGATTGCTAGCCAAACGGTAAGTGGGCAACTGACAAAATTACCAGTTGCCAAAAGCACTTGATGTCACTGCGCTGGCAGGGTCTGCGAGGGTGACGTATTCTTAACGCATCTCTGCCGGGGCGTTCTTCCCCGATCTTTCTGTCGTTCTACAACCGGAGTTCGCCATCATGGCTGCTGCTTGGGTGCGCCTGTGCGCGTTGGTATTGATTGGTGTGTCCAGCGGTGCCGCGCTGGCCAAGGACAAGACGGCGATCGTCGTCGGTGGTGGCCTGGCGGGCCTGACGGCGGCCTATGAGCTGCAGAGCAAGGGCTGGCAGGTGACCCTGCTGGAGGCCAAGTCGGGCATGGGCGGGCGTTCGGGCCTGGCCACCAGCGAATGGATCGGCAACGACAAGACCCAGCCGGTGCTCAACCGGTACCTGCAGCAGTTCAAGGTTGCGACCCTGCCGGCGCCGGAGTTCGTGCGCACCCCCGGCTACCTGATCGACGGCGAGTACTTCAGCGCCGCCGACCTGACCGCCAAGCAGCCCGCCACCGCCGAGGCGCTCAAGCGCTACGAGAAGACCCTCGACGACCTGGCCCGCTCGATCGACGATCCGCTCAACCCGGCGGCCAACAGCACCTTGTTCGCCCTCGACCAGATGAACGTCTCCACCTGGCTCGACAAGCTGCAATTGCCCGCCACCGCCCGTCAGCTGGTCAACCAGCAGATCCGTACACGCTATGACGAGCCGTCGCGCCTGTCGCTGCTGTACTTCGCCCAGCAGAACCGCGTCTACCGCAATGTCAGCGACCGTGACCTGCGCGCCGCGCGCCTGCCCGGTGGCAGCCCGGTGCTGGCCCAGGCCTTCGTCAAGCAGTTGAAGACCATCAAGACCAGCTCGCCGGTCACCGCCATCGTCCAGGACAAGGATGGCGTGACCGTCAAGGTCGGCGCGGTGGGCTACCAGGCCGACTACCTGGTCATGGCCGTGCCCCTGCGCGCGCTGGCCAAGATCCAGATGACCCCGGGCCTGGACAACCAGCACCTGGCGGCGCTCAAAGGCACCAACTACGGCTGGCGCGACCAGCTGATGCTCAAGTTCAAGAACCCGGTGTGGGAAAGCCGCGCGCGGATGTCCGGTGAAATCTTCAGCAACACTGGCCTGGGCATGCTGTGGATCGAGCCTGCGCTCAAGGGCGGGGCCAACGTGGTGATCAACCTGTCCGGCGACAACGCTCGCCTGTTGCAGGCCTTCGGCGACAAGCAGATGGTCGACCAGGTGCTGATCCGCCTGCATGCCTTCTACCCGCAGGCCCGGGGTGCCTTCACCGGCTACGAGGTGCGTCGCTACAGCACCGACGCCGGCATGGGCGGCGCCTACCTGGCCTTCGGCCCGGGGCAGATCAGCAAGTACTGGCGCCTGTGGGAGCGGCCGGTGCAGCGCATCGCGTTCGCCGGCGAGCACACCGATGCGCTGTACCCTGGTACCCTCGAAGGTGCCCTGCGCAGTGGCCAGCGCGCCGCCGGGCAGGTCCAGGAACTGGCCGCGGGCAAGTCGTTCGACCCGGTCAAGGCCGCACCGGTAGCGGCGGCGGCAGCTGTCGGCGCGGCAGCAGCGAAAGACCAGGGCGGGTTCTTCTCCAAGCTGTTCGGCGGCTCTGCCGACAAGGCGCCGGCCAAGGCCGAGGCGGCGAAAGCCGAAGCGGCCAAGGATGACAAGCCGGGCTTCTTCTCGCGCCTGTTCGGCGCGAGCGACAAGCCCGAGGCCAAGACAGCACCGATCGCCAAGGCCGAAGAGGTCGCGCCGGTACCTGTCGCGGCGCCTGCCCCCGTGGCCCCGGCGCCGGTGGTCAAGGAACAACCGGCCAAGGTCGCGCCGGCCAAACCTGCCGCCGCGCACAAACCGGCGGCCAAGCCTGTGCATAAACCTGCGGCCAAGCCAGCACCGGTGAAAAAGGCCACCGCCAAGGGTGAGCCTGCCAAGAAAGCGGTGGTCAACACCCAGGCCAAGGCCAACTGATCGCTAGCAGCCCTCGCGGGCCAGCCCGTTCCCACATCGGCAGGTGGGGGCGGGCTGGCCCCACGATCAGAGCCTGGCATCTCCCCTTTGAACGTCTATCGTTAATGTTTCCTTAATGGGAAGCTTGCAGACTTCATATCGGATTTCTCGATCATCCGAAGCAATTTTTTCCGCTTTTATTCGATACGTTACCCGCTAGTCTTGTGCACAGCTTTCACGGGGAATACGCCAACATGCAACTGCGCAATTCATCTTCTCGCTATGGCCTGGTCAGCATCGTCCTGCACTGGGGCGTGGCGCTGGCGGTCTTCGGCCTGTTCGGCCTGGGGCTGTGGATGGTCGGCCTGGACTACTACAGCCCATGGCGCAAGTCCGGTCCTGATCTGCACAAGAGCATTGGCCTGGTGTTGTTGGCGGTGATGCTGCTGCGCGTGCTGTGGCGTTTCGTCAGCCCACCGCCACCGGCGCCGGCCAACCACGGCAAGGCCACCCGCCTGGCCGCCAAGCTGGGGCACCTGGCGCTGTACCTGGGGTTGTTCGCGGTCATGGCCGCGGGCTACCTGATCTCCACCGCCGACGGCGTGGGCATTCCGGTGTTCGGCCTGTTCGAGGTGCCTGCGCTGGTCAGTGACCTGCCTGACCAGGCCGATACCGCTGGCGTCATCCACTTGTGGCTGGCCTGGGGCCTGGTGATTTTCGCCGTGCTGCACGCCCTGGCCGCCCTCAAGCACCATTTCATCGACCGTGACGCGACCCTCACCCGCATGCTGGGCCGCAAAGCTTGACTCTCAACCTCAATTGCAAAGGAAGGAAGTAAGGATGTTGAAAAAGACTTTTGCCGCTCTGGCGCTCGGTACCGCTCTGATCTCTGCTGGCCAGGCCATGGCTGCCGAGTACAAGATCGACAAGGAAGGCCAGCACGCCTTCGTGGACTGGAAGATCAGCCACCTGGGCTACAGCTTCATCCACGGCACCTTCAAGGATTTCGACGGCAACTTCACCTGGGACAGCGCCAAGCCCGAGGCCAGCAAGATCAGCGTCGACCTGAAGACTGCCAGCCTGTGGTCCAATCACGCCGAGCGTGACAAGCACATCGCCAGCAAAGATTTCCTCGATGTTAAGAAGTACCCGGATGCCAAGTTCGTCTCCACCGGCGTCAAGTCGACCGGTGAGAAGACTGCCGACGTGACCGGTGACCTGACCCTGCACGGCGTGACCAAGCCGGTCACCTTCAAGGCTGTGTTCAACGGCGAGGGCAAGGACCCATGGGGCGGCGAGCGCGCCGGCTTCAACGCCAAGACCACGCTGAACCTGAACGACTTCGGGATCAAAGGCCCAGGCCCGACTTCGCAAACCCTGGACCTGGATATCAGTGTCGAAGGCGTGAAGCAGAAGTAATTCGCGTTAGGTGAACGACCGAGGGGCCGCTATGCGGCCCTTTCGCGACACAAGGCCGCTCCTACAAGTTCAGCGCAGCCCTTTGACGGAGCGCAGTACCTGTAGGAGCGGCCTTGTGTCGCGAAAGGGCTGCATAGCAGCCCCTCGGTGTTTCAATCAGCCTTTGCGGGTCAGCAAGGCTGGGCGCTCACCACGTGGGCGGGCTGGCAGGTCGTCCAGTTGTTCGGGCGTCGGGTAGCGGTCGAGCTTGGATTCCTTGCGGATGATCACCGGCGCGCTCTGCGATTCGCGCGGGTTGCGCACGGCAGGTTCCTGGCGGGCCGAGTCGTCACGGCGGTTGCGCCCCGCGTTGTTGTCACGCCGGGCTCCGCCATTGCTGCCGCCGCCGTTGCGGGAACGCTTGTCGCCGCCCTGGCCCTGGCCTTGACGCTGCTGGCCATTGCCACGGGCTTGCCCCTGGCCTTGGCCGCCGCCACTGCGCTGCCCCTGGCCTTGAGCCTGGCCGCCGCCACCTGGGCGACGATTGCGGCCCTGGTTCTTGGCGTTCTGGTAGGGGCTGACGTAGTCGGCGCGGTTACCGAAGTTGTCGACGTCGTCGTCGAGGAATTCTTCCGGGTCACGGTCGGCAGGTATCGCGGGCATGGCCTTCTGGCCTTGGGCAGCCTGCTGCTGGCGGGGTTTCTTGTCCCGCGGCTTGCGCTGCTGGCCTTGCTGCTGCTTGTCGCCGGACTTTTCCTTCTCGGCGGGCTTCTCGGCCGCAGGCTTGTTACGGCCTTTGTCCTTGCCCTTGTCCTTGCGACCGCCGCTGTCCTTGCTGCCTTCGCCGCGCGATTGCTGGTTGCGGCCACCGCGGCCGTTATTTTGCGGGCGCTCGCGGACTTCCGGCTTTTCCGCTTCGACCTGCGAAGCGTCGAAGCCCATCAGGTCGCCGTCCGGAATCCGCTGCTTGGTGACGCGCTCGATGCTCTTGAGCAGCTTCTCTTCATCCGGGGCAACCATCGAGATGGCCTCGCCCGAACGACCGGCGCGGCCGGTACGGCCGATACGGTGGACGTAGTCTTCCTCGACGTTGGGCAGCTCGAAGTTGACCACGTGAGGCAACTGGTCGATGTCCAGGCCGCGGGCAGCGATATCAGTGGCCACCAGCACGCGCACGGTGTTGGCCTTGAAGTCGGCCAGGGCCTTGGTGCGGGCGTTCTGGCTCTTGTTGCCGTGGATCGCGGCGGCGCTCAGGCCGTGCTTTTCCAGGTACTCGGCCAGGCGGTTGGCGCCGTGCTTGGTACGGGTGAACACCAGCACCTGTTCCCAGGCACCGAGGGTGATCAAGTGTGCCAGCAGCGCGCGCTTGTGGCTGGCCGGCAGGCGGTAGACACGCTGCTCGATACGCTCGACGGTGGTGTTCGGCGGCGTGACCTCGATGCGCTCGGGGTTGTGCAGCAGCTTGTCGGCGAGGTCGGTGATGTCCTTGGAGAAAGTCGCCGAGAACAGCAGGTTCTGGCGCTTGGCCGGCAGGCGCGCCAGCACTTTCTTGACATCGTGGATGAAGCCCATGTCGAGCATGCGGTCGGCTTCGTCCAGCACCAGGATCTCGACGCGAGACAAGTCGACGCTGCCCTGGCCGGCCAGGTCGAGCAGGCGGCCGGGGCAGGCGACCAGTACGTCGACGCCCTTGGCCATGGCCTGGACCTGTGGGTTCATGCCGACGCCGCCGAAGATGCAGGCGCTGATGAAGTTCAGGTCGCGGGCGTAGATCTTGAAGCTGTCATGCACCTGAGCGGCCAGCTCGCGGGTTGGCGTCAGCACCAGCACGCGCGGCTGGCGCGGGCCGTGGCGTTGCGACTTGTCGGGGTGGCCACCCGGGAACAGGCGCTCGAGGATCGGCAGGGCGAAGCCGCCGGTTTTACCAGTACCTGTCTGGGCGGCGACCATCAGGTCGCGACCTTGCAACACGGCGGGAATCGCCCGCTGTTGCACCGGGGTGGGCTGGGTGTAGCCCGCAGCCTCGATAGCGCGGACAAGAGCCTCGGAGAGACCGAGGGAAGCAAAGGACATGGGCAATCCTGTTCTCGTGGGGGCTGGGCCCGATGGGGTGTTCTGCCTGGCGCGACGGGCATCGGTGGGATGCGATCGCGTCCGGTCCAGCTGGGCGTTCACTGCGCATCCTGGAGGCGGCGGGCGGGCACCAGGGGTGCGCTGCTGCGGGTCGAGATGCCGATGGCGAGGCCGAGCGTCCGGGCGTGAGCCGGGCGGGAAGGCTCGAGTATAACAGAGCAATCAGCGTGTGCCGCTTTCCTGCTGCTCAACGGCGAAAGGAAAATCCTGCTGGCCGAGGTAGCGGGCGCTGATCGCGGTATAGGCAGGCTCCTGCTTGAAGCGTCGCAGTTCATCGGCGAAGGCCTGGGCCAGGGCTTCGCGCCCTGGTTTGCGGGCCAGCCCCAGGTACTGCGGGTGGCGGCTGATGACCAGCGGCAGCGCTTCGACGGCCTGCTCGATGCCCAGTTGCCGGATCAGGTAGTGGCCGAGGCGGCGATCGGTCACCAGCAGGTCGATGCGCCCGAGCATCAGCTTGCCGAAGTTGGCTTCATGGCTGGGGGCCGCCTCGCGGCGGAACAGCGGCGAGTCGCTGAAGGCGGGGTTATAGGTATAGCCTGGCGAAGTGCCCACGGTCAGCCCGGCCAGGTCTTCCAGGCGCCGCACTGGGTGCGGCCGGCTGCGGGCCTGGTACAGGACGAATTCGACCTGCGACATCGGCTCGTCCGGGTAGACCAGGTAGTCGCGGCGCGACTCGACCTGGAAGATATCCATCACCCCGTCCGCCAGGCCTTGCTCGACCATGGCCAGGCAGCGCCGCCAGGGCAGGAACTGCCACTGCACCTCGATGCCCAGGCGCCGGAACACCTCGTTGGTCACCTCGTAGTCGATACCCTGGGGCCGGTTGTTGGCCTGGAACAGGTAGGGCGCCCAGTCGTCGCTGACGATGCGCAGGCGTTCCGCCTGTGCCAGCGGGCTCAGGCAAGCGAGCAGCAACAGCAGGAGGGAGGGCATCAGCAGGCGCATGGCGCGAGATTACGCTGGCAGCCCAGGCAAGACCAGTGGGCTTTTGTCGCTGGGAGTTGGCACGGGCAAGGCAATGGCCGCAGCCAATGCCCTGCCCGCGGCCATCAGCGGGGCAGCTTCAGGTTGTTCCAGATCGCCAGGCTCGGCTCGGCCTGGTTCAAGGTGTAGAAGTGCAGCCCTGGCGCGCCGCCTTGCAGCAGCTGTTCGCACATGCGGCTGATCACTTCCTCGCCGAAGGCCTGGATGCTCGCGGTGTCGTCGGCATAGGCTTCCAGCTGCTTGCGGATCCAGCGGGGGATCTCGGCGCCGCAGGCGTCGGAGAAGCGGGCCAGCTTGCTGTAGTTGGTGATTGGCATGATGCCCGGCACCACCGGGATGTCCACGCCCAGCTTGCTCGCGCGCTCGACGAAGTAGAAGTAGCTGTCGGCGTTGAAGAAGTACTGGGTGATGGCGCTGTCGGCACCGGCCTTGACCTTGTGCACGAAGTTGGCCAGGTCAGCCTCGAAGTTGCGTGCCTGCGGGTGCATCTCCGGGTAGGCGGCGACTTCCAGGTGGAAGTGGCTACCCGTCTCCTGGCGGATGAACTCGACCAGGTCGCTGGCGTAGCGCAGCTCGCCGCTGGCCATGCCCATGCCCGAAGGCAGGTCGCCACGCAGGGCGACGATGCGCTTGATGCCGGCGGCCTGGTACTCGGCCAGCAGGGCGCGCAGGTCGTCCTTGCTGTCGCCCACGCAGGACAGGTGCGGGGCGGCCGGGACCTTCACTTCGTTCTCCAGCTGCAGCACGGTGTTCAGCGTGCGGTCGCGGGTCGAACCACCGGCACCATAGGTGCAGGAGAAGAAATCCGGGTTGTAGTTGGCCAGCTGGCGGGCGACGCCCATCAGTTTTTCGTGGCCGGCGTCGGTCTTGGTCGGGAAGAATTCGAAACTGTAGCGGCGTTCTTGTGACATCTCGGGTTCCTTCGGCAGCGCGCCCGGGGGCGGCAGCCTGCAAATAAAAGCCAGGACGGTGGGGGCCGGCCTGGCTCGGACATCGGTTCGAAACGTTGCCTGCCAGTGCCAGGCGTGACGCCGGGCACTGGCAACCCGCCGCTTAGTAGCGGTAGGCGTCCGGCTTGAACGGGCCTTCGACGGTGACACCGATGTACTCGGCCTGCTGCGGGGTCAGCTGGGTGACCACGCCGCCGAAGCCGCGGACCATTTCCAGGGCCACTTCTTCGTCGAGTTTCTTCGGCAGCACTTCCACGGTCAGGCGCTCGGCCTTCTTGGCGGCTGGCAGTTCGGCGAACTTCTGCTCGAACAGGAAGATCTGCGCCAGTACCTGGTTGGCGAACGAGCCATCCATGATGCGGCTTGGGTGGCCGGTGGCGTTGCCCAGGTTGACCAGGCGGCCTTCGGCCAGCAGGATCAGGTAGTCGTCGTTCTGCGGATCGAATACGCCAGCGCCGGTGCGGTGGATCTTGTGCACCTGCGGCTTGACCTCTTCCCATGCCCAGTTCTTGCGCATGAAGGCGGTGTCGATCTCGTTGTCGAAGTGGCCGATGTTGCAGACCACGGCGCGCTTTTTCAGGGCCTTGAGCATGTTGGCGTCGCAGACGTTGACGTTACCGGTGGTGGTGACGATCAGGTCGATACGGCCCAGCAGCTCTTTGTTGATGCCGGCTTCGGTACCGGTGTTGATGCCGTCCTTGAACGGCGAGACCACTTCGAAGCCGTCCATGCACGCTTGCATGGCGCAGATCGGGTCGACCTCGGTGACCTTGACGATCATGCCTTCCTGGCGCAGCGACTGGGCCGAGCCCTTGCCCACGTCGCCGTAGCCGATCACCAGGGCCTGCTTGCCCGACAGCAGGTGGTCGGTACCACGCTTGATGGCATCGTTCAGGCTGTGACGGCAGCCGTACTTGTTGTCGTTCTTGCTCTTGGTGACCGAGTCGTTGACGTTGATCGCCGGGACTTTCAGCTCACCCTTGGCCAGCATGTCCAGCAGGCGGTGCACACCGGTGGTGGTCTCTTCGGTCACGCCGTGGATCTTGTCCAGCATGGCCGGGTATTTCTTGTGCAGGATTTCGGTCAGGTCGCCACCGTCGTCGAGCACCATGTTGGCATCCCATGGCTGGCCATCCTTGAGGATGGTCTGCTCGATGCACCACTCGTATTCCTGCTCGGTTTCGCCTTTCCAGGCGAACACCGGGATACCGGCGGCGGCGATGGCGGCCGCGGCCTGGTCCTGGGTCGAGAAGATGTTGCAGGACGACCAGCGTACTTCAGCGCCCAGGGCGACCAGGGTCTCGATCAGCACGGCGGTCTGGATGGTCATGTGGATGCAGCCGATGATCTTCGCGCCCTTGAGCGGTTGCTCGGCTTGGTACTTGCGGCGCAGGCCCATCAGTGCCGGCATTTCCGATTCGGCGATGATGACTTCCTTGCGGCCCCAGTCGGCCAGGGAGATGTCGGCGACCTTGAAGTCGGAAAAACCAGCAGGCGTGTTTACAGCGCTCATCGAGAGCCTCCATTCGTAGTGTGCGAATGGGCGCCGTTGTGCGTTGAGCGTCCGCTTGGCGGACAACGCCCCAACCGAGCCTGACAGGACGAACCTGCTGCAGCGCCCCTCGGTCGGGTGGCGGGATGGCCGCCACTGCGGGGGCCACTTGAATCGGCAGGGATTATAGCCGTGGGCATGTGACACACCCAAGACTTTCTGTCGATTAATCGAGACGATAGTCGATGTTCAATGGAGCGTGACCAAGCGGTCTGCCATCATGAGCGCACGTTAGCCAAGCCGGTCAGGAGTACAGATGAACTTTCACACCCGCAAATGGGTAAAACCCGAAGACCTCAACCCCAACGGCACCTTGTTCGGTGGCAGCCTGCTGCGCTGGATCGACGAAGAGGCGGCGATCTACGCCATCGTCCAGCTGGGCAACCAGCGGGTGGTGACCAAGTACATCTCGGAGATCAACTTCGTCAGCGCCTCGCGCCAGGGCGACATCATCGAGCTGGGCATCACCGCCACCGAGTTCGGCCGCACCTCGATCACCCTCAAGTGCGAGGTGCGCAACAAGATCACCCGCAAGGCCATCCTCACGGTCGACAAGATGGTCTTCGTCAACCTCGGCGAGGACGGTCTGCCGGCGGCGCACGGGCGTACCGAGATCAAGTACATCCAGGACCAGTTCCCGGATTCTGCTGTGGAGTGACGATACAGGGGCTGCTGTGCAGCCCTTTCGCGACACAAGGCCGCTCCTGCAGAGCACGCGACCCACTGTAGGAGCGGCCTTGTGTCGCGAAAGGGCCGCGCAGCGGCCCCAGAACCTCAAGGCTGTGTGCTGACCTTGCGCACCACCTTGCCGACCGTCAGACCCTGCACCAGGATCGACGACAGCACCACGATATAGGTGATCGACAGCAGCAGGTCGCGCTCCTCGCCCTGTGGCAGCGACAGCGCCAGGGCCACCGACACGCCACCGCGCAGGCCGCCCCAGGTCAGCACGCGGATGGTGCCTTGCGGCACGGTCCGCCAGCGGCGCAGCAGGACGATCGCCGGGGCCACGGTCAGCAGGCGCGAGGCCAGCACCGCCACCGCCAGCACGCCACCGGCCGCCAGGTGCAGCCAGTTGAACGGCAGCAGCAACAGCTCCAGGCCGATCAGGGCGAACAGCAGGGCGTTGAGCATGTCGTCGATCAGTTCCCAGAACCCGTCCATGTAGCGACGGGTCATGTCGTTCATCGCCAGGTTGCGCCCCAGGTTGCCGATGATCAGGCCGGCCACCACCATGGCGATCGGTGCCGACACGTGCAGCTCGTAGCACATCGCCGAACCGCCGATGACCAGCGCCAGGGTCAGCATGACCTCGACCTGGTACTGCTCGACGCTCTTGATCATGCGGTAGGTGGCATAGCCGATCAGGCCGCCGAAGGCGATGCCGCCAATGGCTTCGCGGGCGAACAGGATGGCGGTGTCGGCCACGCTCGGCGTCTCGCCCAGCTGGATGATGCCCAGCAGCACGGTGAACACCACCACCGCGGTGCCGTCGTTGAACAGCGACTCGCCGACGATGGTGGTCTTCAGCGGCTTGGAGGCGTTGGCGGTGCGCAGGGCGCCGAGCACGGCGATCGGGTCGGTCGGCGAGATCAGCGCGCCGAACAGCAGGCAATAGATCAGCGGCACCTGCCAGCCGAACAGGGCGAACACCCAGTGCGCCAGGTAGCCGATCACCACAGTGGCGATCAACACGCCAAGGGTGGCCAGCAGGCCGATCGGCCAGCGGTAGCTGCGCAAATCGCTGAGGTTGACGTGCAATGCGCCGGCGAACAGCAGGAACGACAGCATCCAGTGCATCAGCAGGTCGTTGAAGTCGATCTGGTTCATCAGGCCTTCGACGCGTGCTTCCAGGCCAGGGAAGCCGATCAGGCTCAAGCCCTGCAGGATGAGGGAGAACAGCAAGGCGGTGACCATCACGCCGATGGCCGGCGGCAGGCCGATGAAGCGGTAGTTCACATAAGTGAGGAGGGTGGTGAGGCAGATAAACGCGGCAACTAATTCAAGCATCCCGAATCCTGTGACAGTGGCTTCCAAGTCGTTACCCGAGTGGCTCGGGCAGTTCTTTGATGATCTGGCGCGGCATTCGGGACACACCTTATGACCGGTTTTGTTGAATTCGTTCCTCTACCTGAGCTGTAGGAGCCTCGCTGGCGAAGCAGGCAACGCGGTGGATGGCACCGGCTACGTCGGTGTTCGCCGGCAAGGCCGGCTCCTACAACGGCTACGGGCCGTAGCCAGCCTTGTCGGTGTTCGTCGGCCCCGACAGCGATCGGCAGGGCATGTTTAAGGTCTCTGCAAACCGCTATAGTGCCCTGCGTCGCCTGGTCTCTTGCGCAAGGAATCCCGCGTGCTGGCAACTTCCCTGGTACTGGTCGCAGCCTTGCTCCATGCCACCTGGAACACCCTGATCAAATTCAGCGCCGAGCGCCTGCTGGTGATCGCCAGCATGGACCTGGTGGCGCTGCTGTTCGCCGTGTGTGCCGTGGCCTTCACCGAGTTCCCGCCTGCCCAGATCTGGCCTTGGCTGCTGGCTTCAGCGCTGGCCGAGCAGTTGTACCGCTTCCTGCTGATCCAGGCCTACCGGGTCGGCGACCTGGGCCTGGTCTATCCGCTGATGCGCGGTCTGTCGCCGCTGGTGGTGCTGGGGCTGACCCTGGCCTTTGCCGGCGAATCGCTGAGCCAGCAGCAGATCATCGGCATCCTGCTGATCCCCTGTGGCATGGCGTGCCTGCTCTGGCAGGGCGGCGGCGGCGACCGCCTGCCCTGGTCGATGCTGCCGGTGGTGGCGCTGATTGGCCTGTGCATCGGCTGCTACACCTGGTTCGACGGCCAGGCCGTGCGCCTGTGGGGCAAACCGTGGGATTACCTGGTGTGGCTGAGCCTGCTCAGTTCCTGGCCGTTCCCGCTGCTGGCCGTTGTGGCTCGACGAGGGCCGTTAGTGCTGTTTTGGAGAACCCAATGGACGCTGGGCCTGGCCGTCGGGTTCTGCGTATTGTTCAGCTACGCTCTGGTGCTCTGGGCCATGCACCTGGGCTCGGTGGCCGAGGCGGCAGCGTTGCGCGAGTTGAGCGTGATCCTGGTGGTACTGTTGGGCATGCGCTACCTCAAAGAACCTTTTGGCGGGCCGAGACTCCTAGCTTGCGGGCTGGTCCTGGCTGGCATGCTGGTGATGAAGCTCTAACCCATTCTTGAACAAGGAGTCCTGAGCATGACCGTTGCCCTGTGGTGCATCCTGATCGCGCTGCTGCTGAACCCGCTGTGTGCCTTGATCGCCAAGGTGAGCAGCGGCAGGTTCGGCCTCAAGGACAATCACGATCCTCGCGCCTTCCTTGATACCCTGGCGGGCCTGCCACGGCGTGCCCATGCCGCGCAGCAGAATGGCTACGAGGCATTCCCGGCGTTTGCCGCGGCGGTGCTGGTGGCGGATATCGTCGGCAATGCCGAGCAGGTGACCCAGGATGTACTGGGGGTGATGTACATCACCAGCCGCTTGCTTTACATCATCTGCTACCTGGCGGACTGGGCGGCGTTGCGGTCGCTGGTGTGGTTTGCCGGGGTGGCGCTGATCGTGGCGTTCTTCGTGGTGTCGATCTGAACTGTGGGAGCGGCCTTGCGTCGCGAAAGGGCCGCGAAGCGACCCCAGATTGATGCGCTAGGCGCCAGCACTGCGGGGCTGCTTTGCAGCCCTTTCGCGACGCAAGGCCGCTCCCACAGGGCCCGCGTAACGTCAAAGGACTTTAGGCACCTCTGGCAACGGCTGGCCCTTGGGCCACAGCATCCAGATCTGCCCCTGCTGCTTCATGTTTCCCGCCAACTCGCCGGCCTCGGGCCCTGTACCCCAGAACAGGTCCGCACGCACCTCGCCGGTAATCGCGCCGCCGGTGTCCTGGGCGCCGACCGGGCGCACGACCGGCGAGCCGTCTGGCCGTGTGGTCGACAGCCACAACAGGCTGCCCAGCGGAATCACCTTGCGATCGATGGCCACGCTGTAGCCCGCGGTCAGCGGCACGTTCAGCGAGCCGCGCGGGCCTTCGTTGCTGTCCGGGCGGGTGCTGAAGAAGACATAGCTGGGGTTGCTCGCCAGCAGCTCCGGGACCCGCTGCGGATTGGCCTGGGCCCAGGCGTGGATGCTGCCCATGGTCACCTGTTCCTTGGGCAGTTGGCCCTGTTCCACCAGCCAGCGCCCGATCGGGCGGTAGGGGTGGCCGTTCTGGTCGGCATAGCCCAGTCGCAGCTGCCGGCCGCCGTCCAGTTGAATACGCCCAGAACCCTGGATCTGCAGGAACTGCAGGTCCATCGGGTCGGTCAGCCAGGCCAGCACGGGGGCCTTGGCGCCATCACGGTTGATCACCTCGGCAGTGTCGTAGGGCTTGAGCACCCGACCGTCGAGGCGCCCGCGCAGGCGCTTGCCCTTGAGCTCGGGGTACACACTGGCCAGGTCGACCACGATCATGTCCTCGGGCACGCCATACACCGGTACCTGCGCCGCCTCGGTGCGTGCCAGGCTACCGGGGTAGACCGGTTCGTAGTAGCCGGTGATCAGGCCGTTGGCGTTGTTCTCGGCCGAACGCAGGCCATACACCTGCAGGTTCTGCTCGAGGAAGGTGCGCACCTGGGCGGCGCTTGCCGTGGCGCTGCCCGCTGCCTCGCAGGTGGCGGCCCATACTGGGTCGCGCTTGAGCTTTTCGCAGCCGCTGCGCCAGGCGTAGAAGCCGGCCAGCAAGTCGTCGTCGCTGACCGCGGGCAGGTCGTTCCAGGTCGCCGGTACGTAGGTGGCGATGGCGTGAGGTTGCGGCTTGGCGCTTTCGCCGCCGTTGCAGCCGGCCAGTAGCGCCAAGGCCGGCAGGGCCCAGGCGAGATGGCGCAATGCAGATTTCATCGGGTCGGTCCTGTGTGGGACGAAACATGAATATTCGCCCTTGTTTTCTGTGTGGCTATTGGTCTTTGCCCGGTGCGGGGCGATACTGGCCGCCCGTTTTCCTGGCCAAAGAGACCGTGATGTACAAGCGATTGACCGTAGTACTGCTCGCTGCCCTTGCCTTGAGCGCCTGTGACGGCGTCGATCCCAACTCGCCGCTGGGCCAGCGCAAGGCAATCTTCAAGCAGATGCTCAAGACCAGCGAGGACCTGGGCGGGATGTTGCGCGGGCGCCTGCCGTTCGACGGGGCGAAGTTCGCCGACGGGGCGCAACGGCTCGATGGCCTGGCCCATGAGCCCTGGCAGCACTTCCCGCAGGTGCGCGACGAGGGTGACAGCAGTGCGCGGGTGGAGGTCTGGGAGCGCCAGGCGCGCTTCCATGACCTGGCCCGGCAGCTCGAGGGCGTCACCGGCGAGCTGGTCGCGGTGACCCGCAGCCAGCCACTGGACGCCGCGCAGCTCAAAGCGCCGATGGACAAGGTCGAGGCGGCGTGCAAGGCCTGTCATAGCGAGTTCCGCAATCATTGATGGCATCTTGGCGCGAGCGCTCTCGATATCCCGCCACTGGCCTAGATCCCTGTAGGAGCGGCCTTGTGTCGCGATGGGGCCGCGCAGCGGCCCGAGGATTTCAGCCTTGATGCATAAATCGCCGGGGCCGCTGCGCGGCCCTTTCGCGACACAAGGCCGCTCCTACACGGATCGGCGCGGGGCTCAGCGGTCGAGGTCGTCCACTGCTTCCTGCAGTTCCTTGCGCGACTCGGCCAGCTTGTCCTTGCGCTTGTTGATCTTTTCGGAATCGCCTTTCTTCTCGGCTTTTTTCAAGTCTTTCTCGCGCTGCGCCACTTCGTGACGGGCATCGAGCACCTTCTGCTCGCGCTCTTTGCGCAGGCCGCTGTCAGTGCAGTGCTCGACCCCGCGCAGCGCTTCTTCAAGCCCTGCCACCTGATTGCTGTTGCCGTGGTCGCGGGCGATTTTCAGCTGGTTCTCGATGGCACTGCGCTTGGCGGCGCAACCGGTCAGGCCGGGATCGGGTTGGGCGGCCTGCGCGACGCCAGTGAACAGGCCGACGGTTGCCAGTACGGCGAGAATGGATGTGCGTTGCATGAATGCCTCCTTGACGGGGCGAGCGGCAAAAAAAGTTGGGGCAAATCCTGCCTTGGTTTTTCCGGTTTATAAACCCTGGGTAGCGGTTTCTTGCCCAGGGTCAGTTATTTCGCGATGTTTCTGGGCATCCTGCCTTTTGTGCCAGATGTTAAAAAGCCCCAGCCGATCGCTCGGCAGGGGCTTTCCACTGCTGCAGCTGAAGGCTTACAGGCCGGCAGCGTCACGCAGCGCCTGGGCGCGGTCGGTGCGCTCCCAGGTGAAGGTGGTGAAGGTGTCGTCGCCGACGGTCTTCTGCTGCGGCTCGCGGCCGAAGTGGCCGTAGGCGGCGGTTTCCTGGTACATCGGGTGCAGCAGGTCGAGCATGGTGGTGATGGCGTACGGACGCAGGTCGAAGCACTCGCGCACCAGCTGGATGATCTTGTCGTCGGACACCTTGCCGGTGCCGAAGGTGTTGATCGAGATGGAGGTCGGCTGGGCCACGCCGATGGCGTAGGACACCTGGATCTCGCAACGCTCGGCCAGGCCGGCGGCAACGATGTTCTTGGCTACGTAGCGACCGGCGTAGGCGGCGGAGCGGTCGACCTTGGATGGGTCCTTGCCGGAGAACGCGCCACCGCCGTGGCGGGCCATGCCGCCGTAGGAGTCGACGATGATCTTGCGGCCGGTCAGGCCGCAGTCGCCCACCGGGCCGCCGATGATGAAGTTGCCGGTCGGGTTGATGTGGTACTGGGTGCCCTTGTGCAGCAACTCGGCCGGCAGGGTGTGCTTGACGATCAGTTCCATCACCGCTTCCTGCAGGTCTTTCTGCGAGACCTCAGGGTTGTGCTGGGTCGACAGCACCACGGCATCGATGCCGACCACCTTGCCGTTTTCGTAGCGGCAGGTGACCTGGGACTTGGCATCCGGGCGCAGCCACGGCAGCAGGCCGGACTTGCGCGCCTCGGCCTGGCGCTCGACCAGGCGGTGCGAGAAGCAGATCGGCGCCGGCATCAGCACTTCGGTCTCGTTGCTGGCATAGCCGAACATCAGGCCTTGGTCGCCGGCGCCCTGGTCTTCCGGCTTGGAGCGGTCGACGCCCTGGGCGATGTCCACCGACTGCTTGCCGATGATGTTCATCACCGCGCAGGTGGCGCCGTCGAAACCGACGTCGGAGCTGTTGTAGCCGATGTCGATGATCACCTTGCGCACCAGGTCTTCCAGGTCGACCCAGGCCGAGGTGGTGACTTCACCGGCGATGATGGCGACACCGGTCTTGACCAGGGTCTCGCAGGCCACGCGGGCGTATTTGTCCTGGGCGATGATCGCGTCCAGGACCGCGTCGGAGATCTGGTCGGCGATCTTGTCCGGATGCCCTTCGGACACGGACTCGGAAGTGAAAAGGGAGTATTCGCTCATCTCGAGGGGTTCCTAAAATTTACCGATGTGTGTGTCGCCAGTGGCCCGCTGGAAATGCCGGACCTGGATCTGGAAACCGTTACGCAAGCCCACGTAGAGGCTGTCCCCAAGGGTCAGCCCCGCCGCGTTGGCCCAACGGGCCAGGTCGTCCTGCTCGAAGCCAAGCCACAGGTCGCCGCAGGCTTCGCGGGCCCACCCCTGGTCATGGCTGCACAGCTCGGTGACCAGCAGGCTGCCGCCTGCCTTCACCCGTTTGGCCAGCAGGCGCAAGGCCAGGGCCGGGTCGCTGAAATGGTGCAGGACCATGTTCAGCACAACGCAGTCGGCTTGCACATCCGTTGCACCCAGTGCATCGGCCAACTGCAGGTTTACGTTATTCAGGGCGTGGCGCGCGCAGACCTGGCGGGCCAGCTCGAGCATGGTCGGGCTGTTGTCCATGGCCGTGACCTGGGCGAAGCGCCGGGCCAGGTCGGGCAGGAAACCGCCGTCGCCGGGGCCGACCTCCAGGGCGCTGGCGCCGGCCTCGAAGCTCAGCTTGTCGAGCAGCGCCAGCAGGCTTTCGCGGTACTGCGGCAAGCCGGCGATCAAGTCCTGCTGGGCGCGGAACTTCTCTTCGACCTTGAGGAAGAAGTCCTGGCTGGTGGCGGCGCGGCGCTGCTGCACCTGGGCGATACGTGCCTGCACGTCATGGCTCAGGGCGAGGCCGTCGACCTCCTCGAGCAGCGCCGTGTGCAGGCGGCCGCCCAGGCGCTGGCTGTCGGGCAGGGCGCGGCGGTAGAAGATCGCGTTGCCCTCGCGGCGGGTGGCCACCAGCTCGGCCTGGGCCAGCACCTTGAGGTGGTGGCTCATGCCCGACTGGCCGATGCCGAAGATCTGCGCCAGCTCTAGCACGCCGAACGAGTCGTTGGCCAGCGCGCGCAATACGTTCAGGCGCAGCTCGTCGCCACTGGCCTTGCACAGGGCGGCCAGTGTTTCGCTTGGCTGGGGAATCGATTGCGCGCGAAGGTTCATGACGCGGCAGTCTAGTCAGGTGGTGTTGCCCTCGCAAGGTCAATATCAAAAAGTTTTGATATTGACTGATCGGTGGACAGGCAAGAGGGCCGGTGAAGGGCGCGCGCCCACGGTTTCACCTTTTTTGCCGGCAAAACACAGGAAAAATGCCCGACTGCGCCTATCCATCATTGCCCCCGGCCCCCCAGTGGGCGAAAATGGACGCCTTTTTTCGCTTCACCACCTATTCAAGCCTCAGGAGACTCAGCGATGCCCAGCCGTCGTGAACGTGCCAACGCCATTCGTGCCCTCAGCATGGATGCCGTGCAAAAGGCCAACAGCGGCCACCCAGGTGCCCCCATGGGCATGGCGGATATCGCCGAAGTGCTGTGGCGCGACTACCTGAAACACAACCCGAGCAACCCAAGCTTCGCCGACCGTGACCGCTTCGTGCTGTCCAACGGCCACGGCTCGATGCTGATCTACTCGCTGCTGCACCTGACCGGCTACGACGTCAACATCGACGATCTCAAGGCCTTCCGCCAGCTGCACAGCCGCACCCCAGGCCACCCCGAGTACGGCTACACCCCGGGCGTCGAGACCACCACCGGCCCGCTCGGCCAGGGCATCGCCAACGCCGTGGGCTTCGCCCTGGCCGAGAAAGTGCTGGCCGCGCAGTTCAACCGTGAAGGCCACAACATCGTCGACCACAACACCTACGTGTTCCTCGGCGACGGCTGCATGATGGAAGGTATCTCCCACGAAGTCGCCTCGCTGGCCGGCACCCTGGGCCTGAACAAGCTGATCGCCTTCTACGACGACAACGGCATCTCCATCGACGGCGAGGTCCACGGCTGGTTCACCGACAACACCCCGGCGCGCTTCGAGGCGTACAACTGGCAGGTGATTCGCAACGTCGACGGGCATGACGCCGACGAGATCAAGATGGCCATCGAGACCGCGCGCAAGAGCGACCGTCCGACCCTGATCTGCTGCAAGACCATCATCGGCTTCGGTTCGCCGAACAAGCAAGGCAAGGAAGACTGCCACGGCGCGCCGCTGGGCAACGACGAAATCGCCCTGGCCCGTCAAGCGCTGAACTGGAACCACGGCCCGTTCGAAATCCCCGCCGACATCTATGCCGAGTGGGACGCCAAGGCCAACGGTGCCAAGGTCGAGGCCGAGTGGAACCTGCGTTTCGACGCCTACGCCAAGGCTTATCCCGAGCTGGCTGCCGAGTTCAAGCGCCGCGCTGCCGGTGACCTGCCGGCCGACTTCTCCGAGAAGGCTCAGCAGTACATCGACGAAGTCGCCGCCAAGGGCGAGACCATCGCCAGCCGCAAGGCCAGCCAGAACACCCTGAACGCCTTCGGCCCGCTGTTGCCTGAGTTCCTCGGTGGCTCGGCCGACCTTGCCGGTTCCAACCTGACCCTGTGGAAGGGCTGCAAGGGCGTCGAAGCCAACGACGCCAGCGGCAACTACGTGTTCTACGGCGTGCGCGAGTTCGGCATGACCGCGATCATGAACGGCGTCGCCCTGCACGGCGGCCTGGTGCCTTACGGCGCCACCTTCCTGATGTTCATGGAATATGCCCGCAACGCCGTGCGCATGTCGGCACTGATGAAGCAGCGCGTGATCCACGTCTACACCCACGACTCCATCGGCCTGGGCGAAGACGGCCCGACCCACCAGCCGATCGAGCAACTGACCAGCCTGCGCAGCACGCCGAACCTGGACACCTGGCGCCCGGCCGACGCGGTGGAATCCGCGGTGTCCTGGAAGCACGCCCTGGAGCGCAAGGACGGCCCATCGGCACTGATTTTCTCGCGCCAGAACCTGCAGCACCAGGATCGCGACGCCCAGCAGATCGCCAACATCGCCCGTGGCGGTTATGTACTGAAGGACTGCGCCGGCGAGCCTGAGCTGATCCTGATCGCCACCGGTTCCGAAGTGGGCCTGGCGGTCCAGGCCTTCGACAAGCTGACCGAGCAGGGCCGCAAGGTCCGCGTCGTGTCGATGCCGAGCACCAGCGTGTTCGACGCCCAGGACGCAGCCTACAAGCAGTCGGTACTGCCGCTGGAAGTCGGTGCGCGCATCGCCATCGAAGCGGCCCATGCCGACTTCTGGTACAAGTACGTCGGCCTCGAAGGCCGGGTCATCGGCATGACCACCTACGGCGAATCGGCCCCGGCCAGCGCGCTGTTCGAGGAGTTCGGCTTTACCCTGGACAACATCCTGGGCACCGCCGAAGAGCTGCTGGAAGACTGATTCAGACTGTGCGAGGCGAGGGCGTTGCCCTCGTTTCGCGACGCAAGGCCGCTCCTACAAGGTATGGCGTACACCGTGCCCTGTAGGAGCGGCCTTGTGTCGCGATGGGCCGCACGCGGCCCCAACAGCCATCATGCGTTAGCGAGCGAATCAATGCCCCACCCGCGTCCCTACAAAGTTGCACTCAACGGTTACGGCCGCATCGGCCGCTGTGTCCTGCGCGCACTGTTCGAGCGGGGAGCGAAGGCTGGTTTCGAGATCGTCGCGCTGAACGACCTGGCCGACCAGGCCAGCCTGGAATACCTGACCCGCTTCGACTCCACCCACGGGCGTTTTCCCGGCGAGGTGAAGGTCGACGGCGACTGTCTGCATATCAATGGCGACTGCGTGAAAGTGCTGCGCAGCGCCACCCCCGAGGGCATCGACTGGGCCGCGCTGGACGTCGACCTGGTGCTGGAGTGCTCGGGCGCCTACAACACCCGCGCCGACGGCCAGCGCTTCCTCGACGCCGGCGCGCCGCGGGTGTTGTTCTCCCAGCCCATGGCCAGCGCGGCGGATGTCGACGCCACGGTGGTCTACGGCCTGAACCAGGGTTGCCTGACCGGCAGCGAGCGGCTGGTGTCCAACGCTTCCTGCACCACCAACTGCGGCGTGCCGCTGCTGCGGGTGCTGGACCAGGCGTTCGGCATCGAGTACGTGCAGATCACCACCATCCACTCGGCGATGAACGACCAGCCGGTGATCGATGCCTATCACCACGAAGACCTGCGCCGCACCCGTTCGGCGTTCCAGTCGGTGATCCCGGTGTCCACTGGTCTGGCGCGTGGTATCGAACGCCTGCTGCCGGAACTTGCCGGGCGAATCCAGGCCAAAGCGGTACGCGTGCCGACCGTCAACGTGTCGTGCCTGGACATCACCCTGCAGACCGCCCGCGACACCAGCGCGGCCGAGGTCAATCGGGTGCTGCGCGAGGCCGCCCTTGATGGCCCGCTCAAAGGCCTGCTGGCCTATACCGAGCTGCCCCACGCCAGTTGTGATTTCAACCATGACCCGCATTCGGCCATCGTCGATGCCAGCCAGACCCGCGTCTCAGGCCCACGCCTGGTGAACCTGCTGGCTTGGTTCGACAACGAATGGGGGTTCGCCAACCGTATGCTCGACGTCGCGGAGCACTATCTGCGCGTCGTTCACCCAACCCGCAGCAAACAGCCCTGAAGGACTGCATTCATGACCGTGTTGAAGATGACCGACCTCGACCTGCAAGGTAAGCGCGTACTGATCCGCGAAGACCTCAACGTGCCTGTGAAGGACGGTGTGGTAGCCAGCGACGCGCGTATCCTGGCAGCGCTGCCGACCATCAAGCTGGCCCTGGAAAAGGGCGCGGCGGTAATGGTCTGCTCGCACCTGGGCCGCCCGAGCGAAGGCGAATTCTCGGCCGAGAACAGCCTTAAGCCGGTCGCCGAGTACCTGAGCAAGGCCCTGGGCCGCGACGTGCCGCTGGTGGCCGACTACCTGGGCGGCGTCGAGCTCGAGGCCGGTGAGCTGGTGCTGTTCGAAAACGTGCGCTTCAACAAGGGCGAGAAGAAGAACGCCGACGAGCTGGCGCAGCAGTACGCCGCCCTGTGCGACGTGTTCGTCATGGACGCCTTCGGCACTGCCCACCGCGCCGAAGGTTCGACCCATGGTGTCGCCAAGTTCGCCAAGGTCGCTGCTGCCGGCCCGCTGCTGGCCGCCGAGCTGGACGCCCTGGGCAAGGCCCTGAAGGCTCCGGCCAAGCCGATGGCCGCCATCGTCGCCGGTTCCAAGGTGTCGACCAAGCTGGACGTGCTGAACAGCCTGAGCAGCGTCTGCGACCAGCTGATCGTCGGTGGCGGTATCGCCAACACCTTCCTTGCCGCTGCCGGCCACCCGGTGGGCAAGTCGCTGTACGAGCCTGACCTGGTCGAGACCGCCAAGGCCATCGCCGCCAAGGTCAGCGTGCCGCTGCCGGTGGACGTGGTGGTCGCCAAGGAATTCGCCGAGAGCGCCGCAGCCACCGTCAAGGCCATTGCCGACGTGGCGGCCGACGACATGATCCTGGACATCGGCCCGAAAACCGCCGAGCACTTCGCCGAGTTGCTGAAGACCTCGAAGACCATCCTGTGGAACGGCCCGGTCGGCGTGTTCGAGTTCGACCAGTTCGGCAACGGTACCAAGGTCCTGGCCAAGGCCATCGCCGACAGCGCCGCGTTCTCCATCGCCGGTGGTGGCGACACCCTGGCCGCCATCGACAAGTATGGTGTCGGTGCCGATATCTCCTACATTTCTACCGGTGGCGGCGCGTTCCTCGAGTTCGTCGAGGGCAAGGTTCTGCCCGCCGTGGCAATCCTGGAAGAACGGGCCAAGGCCTGAGTGTGACGGCGCCTGGCAAAGGGAGCGACCTGATGGTCAAGCAATTGCCTGTGATGATCGTGGCCGTGCTGCTGGGCGCTTGCTCCAGCAGCAAGGGCAGCGACGCCGATCCGGCGCAGCCGCCCAAGGGGGGCTGCTACCAGTCCCAGTGGCAGGCCGAGACGGTGCCGGTGATCAACAAGCGCCTGGGCCCGGATGGCCTGGAAAAGTACGACGACGAACACCAGCGCAAGGCGCCGGGTTGCCCTTGATCGGGGCATTGGCAACCTAACGCGGGTTTTGTGGTCTTGGACATTGGGGTCGCGTCGCGACCCCCGACGAGGTTTAGCGGATGAAAGCGCTACTGGCCCTGTTGGCCTTGGCACCCCTGGCAGGCTGCTCGCTGTTGCAACCGGCCAAACCCGCCCCGGCGGATAACTGGACCCGCTGGGTCTGCGACAGCCAGGCCGAAGTGCTCTGGCGCTTCGCCGACGCACAGCAGGACACGGTCGACGTGCGCCTTGGCGGCGCTGACCAGGTCTACCGGCTCAAGGCCGAGCCGGGCGCCTCGGGCGCGCTGTACAGCGATGGCATGCTGGCCTTCCACACCAAGGGCGAGGAAGGCCTGGTGTACTGGGTAGCCACCAACGATCTGATTGGGCGGGGCTGCAAGGCACCGTGACTGGCCGGGCCGCGCAGGTGGCCCACACTACTTGAACAGCAACCGCCCCTGCGGCAGGCTTGCATGAAACAAACGACGCTTGTCGGGAGAGAGATACACCATGGCACTCATTAGCATGCGCCAGATGCTGGACCACGCCGCCGAGTTCGGTTACGGCGTGCCGGCTTTCAACGTCAACAACCTCGAGCAGATGCGCGCCATCATGGAAGCCGCAGACGCCACCGACTCCCCGGTCATCGTCCAGGCCTCGGCCGGCGCCCGCAAGTACGCCGGTGCCCCGTTCCTGCGCCACCTGATCCTGGCGGCCATCGAAGAGTTCCCGCACATCCCGGTGTGCATGCACCAGGACCACGGCACCAGCCCTGACGTGTGCCAGCGCTCCATCCAGCTGGGCTTCAGCTCGGTGATGATGGACGGCTCGCTGAAGGAAGACGGCAAGACCCCATCTGACTACGACTACAACGTGCGCGTAACCCAGCAGACCGTGGCCTTCGCCCATGCCTGCGGGGTATCGGTGGAAGGCGAACTGGGCTGCCTGGGCAGCCTGGAAACCGGCCAGGCCGGTGAAGAAGACGGCGTGGGCGCCGAAGGTATCCTGGACCACAGCCAGATGCTGACCGACCCGGAAGAAGCCGCCGACTTCGTCAAGAAGACCCAGGTCGATGCCCTGGCCATCGCCATCGGCACCAGCCATGGCGCCTACAAATTCACCAAACCGCCTACCGGCGACATCCTGGCGATCGATCGCATCAAGGAAATCCACAAGCGCATCCCCAACACTCACCTGGTGATGCACGGTTCCTCGTCGGTACCGCAGGAATGGCTGAAGATCATCAACGAGTTCGGTGGTGACATCAAGGAAACCTACGGCGTGCCGGTCGAAGAAATCGTCGAAGGCATCAAGTACGGCGTACGCAAGGTCAACATCGACACCGACCTGCGCCTGGCCTCCACCGGTGCTATTCGCCGCTACATGGCCGCGCATCCGAGCGAGTTCGACCCACGCAAGTTCTTCGCCGAAACCGTCAAGGCCATGCGTGACGTGTGCATCGCCCGCTACGAAGCCTTCGGCACTGCCGGCAACGCCTCGAAGATCAAGCCGATCTCCCTGGAAGGTATGTTCCAGCGCTACGCCAAGGGCGAACTGGCTGCCAAGATCAACTGATCCGGCAGCGCTCGAAAAAACCCGCAGTGATGCGGGTTTTTTTTTGCCTGGGCACCTGGCCCGTCGATGCCATCCAGCGCAGTTCTACCGTTAGTCGGCTAACACCATCATGCATGGCTTATAGCCATCTGCAGCCATTGCGTCTTTGCCCGCCGGGGCTAGAGTAACCATCGGATCCAATCGCAAGTCGCAGTCGGACTTACTCAGAGAAGCAACATGGATGGCGCTTATTCACATACCCCGGAAAGCAGTTCGGTGCTGCTGGTCGTAGACGACTACCCGGAGAACCTCATCAGCATGCGGGCCTTGCTGTCCCGCCAGGATTGGCAGGTCGTGACTGCCAGCTCAGGGATGGAAGCCCTGAGCGCCCTGCTCGAACACGACGTCGACCTGGTCCTGCTCGACGTGCAGATGCCCGAAATGGATGGTTTCGAGGTTGCCCGGCTGATGCGCGGCAGCCAGCGCACACGGCTGACCCCGATCATCTTCCTGACCGCCAACGAACAATCCGACGCCGCGGTGCTCAAGGGTTACGCCAGTGGCGCGGTGGACTACCTGTTCAAGCCCTTCGACCCGCAGATTCTCAAGCCCAAGGTCCAGGCCCTGCTGGAACAGCAGCGCAACCGGCGCATGCTGCAGCGGCTGACCCGTGAGCTGGAGGCGGCGCGGGCGTTCAACGCCTCGATCCTGGAGAACGCCGCCGAGGGCATCCTGGTGGTGGACGAGGCGGGCACCATAGGTTTCGCCAACCCAGCCATCTCGCGGCTGCTCGATGCGCCTGTGGATAAACTGCAGGGTGCCCATGTGCTGGACCTGATCCAGTTGCCCTGCGCCAACCGGTGGCACGAGTCGGACTTCTACCAGGCCTACCTCGGGCGGCAGATATTCCGCGTGCATGACGCCCAGTTGCGCACCCTGGCCGGGCAACTGGTGCCGGTGGCGCTGTCCTGCGCGCCGTTGCCGGCCGAGCAGAAGGCCATGGTGGTGACGGTGCTGGACATGTCGGTGGTGCGCAGCCTGCACCAGCAGCTGGAATACCAGGCGGTGACCGACCCGCTGACCGGGCTGCTCAACCGTCGTGGCTTCTACCAGGCCGCCGAGAGCACGTTGCTGCGCAGCGAACGCTCGGACAAGGCCCAGGCCCTGATGTACATGGACCTGGACGGCTTCAAGCGGATCAACGACCTGCTGGGCCACGATGCCGGTGACAAGGTGCTGCGCTGGGTCGCCGAGCAGCTCAAGGAGTGCCTGGGTAGCGAGGCGTTGCTGGCGCGCATGGGCGGCGACGAGTTCACCGCGCTGTTCGATGGCCTGCCGTACCCCGAGCAGGCCGGGCGCTACGCCGAGAAGTTGCTGGAGCGCATGTCGAGCTTTCAGCAGGTGGACGGGTTGGAAGTCAGCCTGGGGGTCAGTATCGGCATCGCCACCTACCCCGATTGCGGGGCCAATGTCGAAGGGCTGCTGCGCGCGGCGGATGCCGCGATGTACGCCGCCAAGCAGGCGGGGCGCCAGCAGTATCGCTTCTACGACCAGGAGCTCAACGGTCGCGCCCGCTCGCGGCTGATGCTCGAAGACAGCGTGCGCACGGCCATCGAGCAGAACGATTTCAGCCTGGTCTACCAACCCCAGGTGGCATTCGGCGATGGCCGGCTGCGGGGCTTCGAGGCGTTGCTGCGCTGGAAGCACCCGAGTGTCGGCGATGTGCCGCCAGGGCTGTTCATCCCATTGCTGGAGGAGGCCCGCCTGATCAACCGCCTGGCCAGCTGGATCTACCGCAAGGGCGCGACCCAGCGCCGGCTCTGGGGCGAGCGCTTCGGCCCCGAGCTGGTGCTGGGCATCAGCCTCAGCCGCGCCCAGTTCACCATGCCCGGGCTGGTGGACGAATTGGCGCGGGTGATCGATGAGCAACAACTGCAACCTTCGCAGCTCGAGGTGGAGGTGGCCGAGACCTCGCTGATGTACAACATCGACGCGGCGGTGAAACAGGTGCACCGCCTGCGTGATCTGGGTATCCGCGTGGCACTGGACGACTTCGGCGCCGGCGACTGCTCGTTGCGCATGCTGCGCGACCTGCCCATCGATACCCTCAAGCTGGACCGCCACCTGGTGGCGCGCCTGCCGGGCTCGGCCACCGACATCGCCCTGGCACGCAGTGTCATCGGCCTGTGCGCGGCCTATGGCATCACCGTGATCGCCGAAGGGGTGGAGACCCAGGCCCAGGCCGAATGGCTCAAGGACAACGGTTGCGCCTACGTGCAAGGCTTCCTGGTGGCGCGGCCGATGACCGCCGCGGATGCTGGCAACTTCCCGGCGGTTTTCCCATGGACCTCGTGATTGGCTAAACTCGCGTCTCCTTGTGCCGACCCGCCTGCCATGACTGCCCTACGTTACCTGCAAGCCTACCCGCCCCACCTCCAGGAACAGGTGCGCCAGATGATCGCCAGCGATCGCCTGGGCGACTACCTGCGCCAACGCTATCCCGAGGGGCATGGAGTGCAGAGCGACAAGGCGCTGTACAGCTATGCCCAGGAACTCAAGCAGGCGTACCTGCGCAGTGCGCCGCCGCTGGACAAGGTGCTGTTCGACAACCGCCTGGACCTGACCCACCGCGCCCTGGGCCTGAATACCGCGGTGTCGCGGGTGCAGGGCGGCAAGCTCAAGGCCAAGAAGGAAATCCGCATCGCCTCGTTGTTCAAGGAGGCGGCGCCGCAGTTTCTGCGCATGATCGTGGTGCATGAACTGGCGCACCTGAAGGAGCGCGACCACAACAAGGCGTTCTATCAACTCTGCCAGCACATGGAACCGGACTACCATCAACTGGAATTCGACCTGCGCGTCTACCTGACCTATCGGGAGCTGCCGGGCAACACCTGAGGGACACGCACCCCATGACCACGGAAGTGAGCAAGACTCGCAGCAGCTTTTACCGCCGCCTGTACGTGGCCTGGCTGATCGACAGCCAGACCGCCGCCAGCGTGCCGGCCTTGATGGAGGCCACCGGCATGCCGCGACGTACCGCCCAGGACACCATCGCCGCCCTGGCCGACCTGGACATCGTCTGCGAGTTCGAACAGCAGGCCGGGGCGCGCAACCACGCCGGGCATTACCGGATCCGCGACTGGGGGGCGATCGACAAGCAGTGGATCATCCAGCACCTGCGCCAGATCAGGGATGTGCTGGGCTATCCGTGATCTCTGCGTGGTCGCGGTGGGGGCAACGGTCTTGCCGCTCCTGCAACAGGCCGGTAGGCGATGCGCCCCGGCGCTTTCAACCCTTGCGCATGCCGATATGAGGAATGTCGTCCTCCAGGTACTCCTCGCCCACCACCACGAAACCATGCCGGGCGTAGAACGCTTGCAGATGAGCCTGCGCGGACAAGTACACCGGTGTGCCGGGCCAGCAATGCTCGGCCGCCTCCAACCCCTTGAGCAGCAGGGGGTGCCCCAACTTCTGATCGCGCACCTCGGCGGCGGTCACCACCCGCCCGATGACCACCTCGCCGTGCTGTGATTGCGGGTCGAGCAGGCGCAGGTAGGCCACCAGCCGCTCGCCGTCCCAGCCCATCAGGTGCAGCGTGTCGCCACGCAGGTCGAGCCCGTCGACCTCCTGGTAGGCGCAGCGCTGCTCGACCACGAACACCTCGGTGCGCAGTTGCAGGATGGCGTAGAGTTGTTCCTTGGTGAGGTCGGTATGGTGCTTGCAGATCCACTCGATAGGCATGGACAGTGACTCCTTGGGTTGACCGTCGATCATCGCAAATCCGGCCCGGCCCGACGAGGGCCAATGCTGCGTACCCGGCTCGGCCAAAATAGAGGCTAAATGACACTATCGTCTGCTGTCGCCAGGATGCGGCTTGTGTAATCTGCAAAGGTTGTTGCTAGAGATCGCCGTCACCAGCGTGGACCCCCAACTGCGAAAGGATTTGAGCATGCGGCCACTGCTTTGCGTTCTTGGGTTACTGGGACTGTTATGCGTGGGGCCGGCCATGGCCCAGGGCAAGCTGCGGCTGGTGGCCGATAGCTGGCCGCCGTTCACCGACAGCGCAATGCCCGGCGGCGGCCTGGCCACCAGCATCGTCACCACGGCGCTGAGCCGCGCCGGCTATGCCAGCGAGTTCGAGGAAGTGCCCTGGGCCCGGGCGCTGATGGGCGTCGGCGAAGGGCGCTACGACGTGCTGATCAACGCCTGGTACAACGATGAGCGCAAGCGGATCGGCCAGTTCTCCGGCGCTTACCTGGTCAATCGCATTCGCCTGCTCAAGCGCCAGGGCGAGACGTTCGCCTATCAGCACCAGGCCGATCTGTATCCCTACAGCATCGCGGTGGTGCGCGATTACGCCTATTCCCCTGAGTTCGACAGCGACGCGCGCCTGAACAAGGTGGCGGTGCGCAATTTCTCGTCGGCGGTGCGCATGCTGGCGGCCGGGCGGGTCAACCTGGCGGTGGAGGATGAGTATGTGGCCCGCTACAACTTGCAGCGCGAGCCGCAGGAGGTGCGTGAAGGCGTCGCATTCGTCGAGCCGCCGTTAGGGGAGAACAGCCTGCACATCCTGGTCAGCCTCAAGCACCCGCAGCACCAGGAGATCGTGGCGCGTTTCGAGAAGGCCATCGCCACGATGAAGGCCGATGGCAGTTACGCCCGGTTGCTGCGCCAACATGGCTTCTGAGCGGGCCGGCGCTCGCCAGCAAGGCTGGCCCCGGCAGGGCGTATTCAGCTGGCGGTGTTTTCCTTGATCAGGTGCCCGGCCAGGGTGCGCAATGGCCCCAACTGCCGGCAGATCAGCGCCAGTTGCGTCTGCACCAGCCGTTGATGCTCGTCCAGCTCCTCCGGCATCTGTTCCAGGGCGTTGGCCAGCGCTTCCTCGGCATCGCTGTAGATCGCCACCGGTAGCCGCGCCGCCAAGCCATTGGCGATCTCGTCGAGGCTCGACGCCAGGGTCTTCCCGGCGCCATCGAGCAACTGCTCGTGCACCTCTGCCGGCAGCGCGGTGTCGCGGTGCGCGCCCAACCCCGACAAATAGCTGAGCAGGGTGTGCGACAGCACCAGGAAGCGGAAGCCCACGTCGGCCTCCTTGCGGAAGTGCCCGGGCTCCATCAGCATGTTGGCCAGGGTGGTCGACAGCGCCGCATCGGCGTTGTGCGCGTTGCGCCGGGCCAGGCGGTAGGCGAGGTCGTCGCGCTTGCCGTGGGCGTATTGCTGCATGATCTGGCGCAGGTATTCGCTGGCGCAGGCCAGGGTGTTGGCCAATACCTTGTTGAGCCGGCGGCCTTGCCAGTCGGGCAGGAACAGGAACACCGCGAGGATGGCGATCAGGCTGCCGACCAGGGTATCGAACAGGCGTGGCAGGAACAGCCCGTAGCCATCGCCGATCTGGTTGAAGCAGAACAGCACCATCAGGGTGATCGCGGCGGTGGCCAGGGTGTAGCGGGTAGTGCGGTTGACGAAGAACACCACGCCGGCCACCACGGCGAACGCCGATTGCACCAGCGGGTTGGGGAACAGGTCGAACAGCGCCCAGCCCACGGTCAGGCCAACGGCGGTGCCGAAGATACGCTGCACCAGTTTGCGCCGGGTCGCCCCGTAGTTGGGCTGGCAGACGAACAGCGTGGTGAGGATGATCCAGTAGCCCTGGGTGGGGTGGATCAGGTGCACCATGCCGTAGCCCACCGACAACGCCAGCGACAGGCGCAGGGCGTGGCGGAACAGCAGCGAGGTCGGCGTCAGCTGGGTGCGCAGGCGCTTCCACACGTCGGTGAGGGTGCGCGGCGAGCGATCGAGCAGGCTGCTGTCGCTGGCGTCGGCCAGGCTGTCGGGGTTGCTCGCGGCGCTGAGCAGGCGGTCCAGGGTCGACAGGTTGGCGGCCAGGGCGCGCAGCGAGCGCAGCAGGCCGCGCCAGGCCGGGTTGTGCTGGGTGCGCAGGTGTTCCAGCGAGGCGTTGAGGTCTTCCAGGGCTTCGGGGTAGCCGCTGGCCAGCACGAACGGCTGGCGCAGGCGGATCGAGCGGGCCAGCTCCTGGCACGACGCGCCCTGTTTGCGCAGCAGGCGCTGGCAACGGAACATCACGTCGCTGTGGAAGAAGGCGTCGGTCAGGGCGTTGTACGGATAGTGCGAGGCGCTCACCCGTTCATGGATGTCCTGGGCCAGGAAATACAGCTTGAGGTAGCGGCTGACCTTGGAGTTGGGCTGGCTGTTGCCGACCCGGTGCAGGATGATTTCCTTGGCGGCGTTGAGCGCCGCCACCACCTTGCCGTTCTGCCGGGCCAGCTCCAGGCGAGTGGCCTCGACGTCGAGGGTGCGCACCGGCTCGAACAGGCTGGCCTTGAGCTTGAGGTAGCTGCCCAGCTCGAAAAACAGCTTGGCCAGGCTCTGCTGCACCGGCTGGTTGGAGAACAGCGCCTGCCACAACACCGACAGCAGCCCATACCAGGCCGCGCCAGCCACCAGCAGCAAGGGTTCGTGCCAGAAGTCGCTGACCTGGCCGCCGCGCTGGTCGACACCGATCATGGTGTACACCGAGAGGATCAGCGTGGCCGAGGCGATCGCCCCGTAGCGCTCGCCCAGGGCGCCGAGCATGGTCAGGCCGAAGGCCGCCAGGGCCAGGGCAACGGCGAAGATCCAGGGGTAGGGGAACAGCAACTCCACCGACAGCGCGGCGATGGCGAAGCACACCAGGGTCACGGCCAGGGCGCTCAGGCGGCCTTGCCAGCCGTCGTCGGTCTCGGCCAGGGCGCTGGCGATGATGCCGAGGAACAACGGGATCAACAGGCTCATCTCGTTCTGGTACCAGCACCAGGCCATGCTGCCGGTCAGGGCGATGGTCACGCGGATGGCGTAGCTGAACTTGTCTTGGCCCCACAGGCGACGCAATGAATGGCGGAACGAGCTCGATGACATGATGGCCCTGGGCTGAGATCGGTTGAATACCTTCGAGGCCGCTTGGGGCCGCTGTGCGGCTCTTTCGCGGCCCAAGGCCGCTCCTACAGGAGATCGGGTCCCTCTGTAGGAGCGGCCTTGGGTCGCGAAAGGGCTGCGCAGCAGCCCCAAAAAATGGCGCTCCAGCACAGACCAGCAAGAAGCGTTCCGTGCTGCTGAATGGATTCTACCTTAGACGAACTGCGCCGCCGCGTTGGCCGATGCCCAGGCCCACTGGAAGTTGAAGCCCCCCAGGTGCCCGCTGACATCCAGCACCTCGCCGATGAAGTACAGCCCCGGGCTTTTCAGCGATTCCATGGTCTTGGACGACACTTCGCGGGTGTCCACGCCACCGAGCGTGACCTCGGCGGTGCGATAGCCTTCGGTGCCGGCCGGGACCACCTGCCAGGCCGACAGTTGCTCGGCGACCTGGGTCAATTCTGCCGGTGTGTACTGCTTCAGCGGTTTCGAAACGAACCACTGCTCGGCCAGCAGGTTGGCCAGCTTGCGGGTGAACACCTCGCCCAGCACGGTCTTCAGCTCGCTGTTGGGGCGCTCGGCCTGCTGGCCTTGCAGCCACTCCAGCGCGTCGCGGTCGGGCAGCAGGTTGATCTCAACGGTGTCGCCGGCCTCCCAGAACGACGAGATCTGCAGGATCGCCGGGCCGCTCAGGCCGCGGTGGGTGAACAGCAGGTTTTCACGGAAGCTCGTGCCATTGCAGCTGGCGACGCAGTCCAGCGAGGTGCCCGACAGCTCGGTGCACAGTGCCTTGAGCTGGGGCTCGGTGATGGTGAACGGCACCAGCCCGGCGCGGGTCGGCAGCAGTTCGTGGCCGAACTGGCGGGCCACCTGGTAGCCGAAGCCGCTGGCGCCAAGCGTGGGGATCGACAGGCCGCCGGTGGCGATCACCAGCGACTGGCAGGCGAATGGCCCGGCGCTGGTCTGCAGGGTGTAGCCGGCCTCGGTCTTTTCGATCTTGTCGATGCTGGTGTTCATGCGCAGCTCGGCGCCGGCCTGGTCGCACTCGGCCAGGAGCATGTCGAGGATGTCGCTGGACTTGTTGTCGCAGAACAGCTGGCCGAGCTTCTTCTCGTGGTACGGCACGCCGTGCTTGCCTACCAGCTCGATGAAGTCCCACTGGGTGTAGCGGGCCAGCGCCGACTTGCAGAAGTGCGGGTTGTGCGAGAGGAAGTTGGCGGGCTCGGTGTACATATTGGTGAAGTTGCAGCGCCCGCCGCCGGACATGAGGATCTTCTTGCCCGGCTTGTTGGCGTGGTCGAGCACCAGTACCCGGCGCCCGCGCTGGGCGCTGAGCAGGGCGCACATCAGGCCGGCGGCGCCGGCGCCGAGGATGATCACGTCGGTGGAATGCACGGTGTTACCTCTTCGGAATTGCCGGGGCTGCTGTGCAGCCCTTTCGCGACACAAGGCCGCTCCTACAGGAATATGCGATCCCCTGTAGGAGCGGCCTTGTGTCGCGAAAGGGTCGCGAAGCGACCCCAAAATAGGTCAGACGATACGGACTTTCAGGGCCCGGCCCTTGATCTTGCCGCTGTTCAGGCGCTGCATGGCCTGCTTGGCCACCGCCCGCTCCACAGCCACGAACGCCACGAAGTCGAAGATGGCGATCTTGCCCACCTGCTTGCCCGGCAGCCCGGCATCGCCGGTCAGCGCCCCGAGGATGTCGCCCGGGCGCAGCTTGTCCTTGCGCCCGGCGCCGATGCACAGGGTGGTCATCGGTGGCAGCAGCGGCTCGCCGCCCTTGCTCTTGAGGTTGTCCAGCTGTTCCCAGCGCAGCGGCTTGTTCTGCAGGTCCTCGATGGCCTGGGCGCGGTGGCCCTCGGCCGGGGCCACCAGGCTGATCGCCACGCCCTTCTCGCCGGCGCGGCCGGTACGGCCGACGCGGTGCACGTGGATCTCGGCGTCACGGGCCAGCTCGACGTTGATCACCAGGTCCAGCCCGTCGATGTCCAGGCCGCGGGCGGCGACGTCGGTGGCCACCAGCACCGAGCTGCTGCGGTTGGCGAACAGGGTCAGCACCTGGTCGCGGTCGCGCTGCTCCAGGTCGCCGTGCAGGGCCTGGGCGACGATACCCTTGGCGGTGAGGTGGGCGACCAGGTCCTCGCACTGTTGCTTGGTGAAGCAGAACGCCACGCAGGACTGCGGGCGGTAGTGGCCGAGCACGCGGGTCACCGCCTCCAGGCGCTGCTGTGGGTCGATCTCGATGAAGCGCTGCTCGATCTGGCTATCGCTGTGCAGCGCCTCGACCTTGACCTGCTGCGGCTGGCGCATGAAGTCCTTGGCCAATTGCTCGATGCCGGCTGGGTAGGTGGCCGAGAACAGCAGGGTCTGGCGGCGCGACGGGGTCTTGCCGATGATCGCGGCGATGGCGTCGAAGAAGCCCATGTCGAGCATGCGGTCGGCTTCGTCGAGCACCAGGGTGTTGAGCCCGTCGAGCACCAGGGTGCCCTTGTCCAGGTGTTGCTGGATGCGCCCTGGGGTGCCGACGATGATATGCGCGCCGTGCTCCAGCGAGGCGATCTGCGGGCCCAGCGAAACGCCGCCGCACAGGGTGAGGATCTTGATGTTGTCCTCGGCGCGGGCCAGGCGGCGCAGTTCCTTGGCCACCTGGTCGGCCAGCTCCCGGGTTGGGCACAGCACCAGGGCCTGGCAGCCGAAGTAGCGCGGGTTGATCGGGTTGAGCAGGCCGATGCCGAAGGCCGCGGTCTTGCCGCTGCCGGTCTTGGCCTGGGCGATCAGGTCCTGGCCCTTGAGGATGACCGGCAGGCTCTGGGCCTGGATCGGCGTCATCGAGGCATAGCCCAGGGCGTCCAGGTTGGCCAGCATGGCGGCGGACAGCGGGAGGGTGGCAAAGGCGGTGGTTTCAACGGTCACGAGGCGGGCCTGCTGCGAAGCGAAAAATGCCGCACAGTCTACCAGCCTCATGGCCATTCGCCCTACGACTCGACGTGATGTTCCGGACGACGGGCGCGCCTTCCGTCTGTCGGCGCCAGTTGCAGGAAGATCGCCGCCGCCAGCATGGCCATTACGCCGATGGTGACGAAGGTCAGCTGGAACGCCCCCAGGGTGCTTTCCACGCCTTCGGCGCTGCCGGCGGCGGTGAACCCCCCGAGTAGCGCGCCGGCGCAGGCCACGCCCAGGCTCAGCGACAGTTGCGCGACCACCGACAGCAGGCTGTTGCCGCTGCTGGCGCTGGCGTCGTCCAGGTCGATCAGGGTCACGGTGTTCATCGCCGTGAACTGCATCGAGTTCACTGCCCCCAGTAGCGCCAATTGCACCAGCAGCACGGCATAGGGCGTCTGCCCGTCGACCAGGCCCAGGCTGGCCAGCAGCATGCCCAGCAGCAGGGTGTTGCCGGTGAGCACGATGCGGTAGCCCAGGCGCTCGATCAGCGGCCTGGCCACCGACTTGGCAAGCATCGCCGCCGCCGCCAGCGGGATCATGCTCATGCCGGCCTGGGCCGGCGAGTAACCCAGCGCCACCTGTAGCAGCAACGGCACCAGGAACGGCAACGCGCCGCTGCCCAGGCGCGCGAACAGGTTGCCGAGGATGCCGATGGCGAAGGTGCGCACGCGAAACAACTGCGGCGAGAACAGCGGCTCCGGATCACGCCCGGCGCGCAGCCAGTAGGCGGCCAGGCAGGCCATGCCGGCGAACAGCAGCAGCATCACCCGCAGGTGCGGCAGGTGCAGTTCGCCCAGGCCCTCCATGGCGATGGTGATCAGCACCATCGCCGCGCCGAACAGCAGGAAGCCGGGGGTATCGAAACGGGTGCGCTCGCTGCCGCGCAGGTCGGGGATGAACTTCCACACTGCATAGCAGCCCAGGGCACCCACCGGCAGGTTGAGCAGGAAGATCCAGTGCCAGGTGAGGATCTCCACCAGCCAGCCGCCGAGGGTCGGGCCAAGCAACGGGCCGAGCAGGCCGGGGATGGTGATGAAGCTCATGATCCGCACCAGTTCGCTGCGCGGGTAGGCGCGCAACACCACCAGGCGCCCGACCGGCAGCATCAGCGCGCCGCCCAGGCCTTGCACCACCCGGGCGAAGATCAGCAAGCCGAGGCTGTTGGCCATGGCGCACAGCAGCGAGCCGAAGCTGAACAGCAGGATGGCGCAAAAGAAGATGCGCTTGGTGCCGAAGCGGTCGGCGATCCAGCCCGAGGCCGGGATCAGCAGGGCCACGGTAAGCATGTAGGCGATGATCACCCCCTGCATGCGCAGCGGGTCCTCGGCCAGCGAGCGCGCCATGGCCGGCAGCGCGGTGTTGAGGATGGTGCCGTCCAGCGACTGCATGAAGAAGGCGATGGCCACCACCCAGGGGATCCAGCGGGCGGTGACGGGGTCCAGCGGGGCACGATCGGGCATTGGCCTCTCCTGTTGTGCGTTCCGAGCTGTTCGCCGGCTTGCCGGCGAACAGCTCGATCCTGCCGATCACAAGGTCAGGGTCAGCCCTTTGACCAGCGCCCCAGGCAGATGACTCGACCCGGTGCTGCGCTCGCTGTAGGTGCTGCTCGACAGGATCATCTCGCGTTCCTGGGTCAGGTCCTCCAGCTGGCTGCCCAGCAGGTTGTACAGGCTGTCGTCGAAGCGCATAGTGCTCACCGGCCCCTGGATCTGCCCGTTCTCCACCCAGAAGGTGGCGAAGCGGGTCAGGCCGGTCATGCGTGCCGCTGGCAGGTCCGAGTAATTCAGGTACCAGAGGTTGCTGATGTACAGGCCGGTGCCCAGGCGCTCGAGGATTTGCCTGCTGGCCAGGTTGCCCGGCGCCAGGCTCAGCGCGCAGGGCGATTCGTAGCTGTCGGCGCCATTGGCCTGCAGGGCGAACTCGGCGGCGCTGCGGGCGCTGACCAGACGCTCCCGCGCCTGGCCCTCGCCAATCAGCGGCAAGTCGCGGCGCGGCGAGCCTTCATCGGAGAACGCCGGGCTCAGCGAGCCGCTGACCTGTTCGCTGAAACTCACCAGCGGGCTCAGCCGCGCATCGCCGTTGTACAGGCGCTGCAGCGGGCTGTTGCCGGTGGCCAGGGCCTGGGCCGAGAAGCCGCCCCAGCCGAGCATGCCGGCAATCTCGTCCATCGCCGCCGGGGCCAGGTAGGCGCGGTAGCTGCCGGGCTTGAGGGTGATCGCCGGGCGGCCGAGATGCGCAAGCTGCTCGCGGGCCTGGCGCAGGCGCGCGACGAAGGCCTCGGCGCTCCAGTGCTGGCCGGCATAGTTGGCTTTGACCGCCTGGCCATTGCCATGGAACAGGCTCCAGTCGATGTTGAAGCTGTTGGCCTGGTGCCAGCCGAAGGCGCCGAAGGAGCTGGCGAAACCCCGGCAGATGGGGCCGGCGGCATAGATGCCGACCAGGTCCAGGTCGCCGGCTTCGCGCGCGATCAAGGCCAGCACTTCGTCTAGCTCAGGCAGCGTCGGCTGCAGCAGACTGTGGCTGTGCCAGGCGCTTTCGTCGAGGCTCAGGTAGGGGTCGAGCGGCAGCAGCGCCAGGGTCTGGCGCAGTTGCTCGAGGCCCTCCTGCAGGCGCTGGCGGTCGAGCCTGGCATCGTCGCCCAGGGTGATGTGCTGCTCGGCCTGGCGGCCTTCGCGCACCAGCCGCAGCTGTACGCTGGCCTGGCTGACCAGCCCGGCCTGGCGCACCTTGGCGTGGTTCAGGCGCACGAACTGCGAGTGCTCGGCGCTGTAGCCGAGGGTGAACTGTTCATCTGCCGCCACGGCGCCACGCAGGGCGCCGAGCAGTTCTTCGAAACGTTGTTGATAAGTGCTCATCAGGCGTCTCCCCCGAATACGTCGATCTGGCGGAATACGCAGGCCGGCGAGGCATGGCCGACCCGCACCACCTGGTTGGGCTCGCCCTTGCCGCAGTTGGGTGTGCCGAGCACCTGGAAGGTGCTGCGATCGCCGACCGCCGACAGGTTGCGCCAGAAGTCGGCGGAGATGCCGCGGTAGTTCGGGTTCTTGACGATGCCCTTGAGCTCGCCGTTTTCGATCAGTTGGCCCCACTCGCAACCGAACTGGAACTTGTTGCGTGCGTCGTCGATGGACCAGGAGCGGTTGGTGCGCATGAGGATGCCGTGTTCGATACCAGCGATCAGTTGCTCCAGCGACTGCTCGCCCGGCTCGATGTTGAGGTTGGCCATGCGGTCGATGGGCGCGCGGTTCCAGCTGCAGGCGCGGCTGTTGGCGACGCCGTCCAGGCCCGAGCGCAGTTGCGAGAGGGCGCCACCCAGGGGGCGCACCAGCAGGCCATCACGGATCAGGAACTGCTTGCTGGCCGGGGTACCGTCGTCGTCGAAGCTGTAGCTGGCCAGTTCCTCGTGGATGGTCGGGTCGAAGGTCACGTTGAGCAGTTTCGAGCCGTATTGCAGGTGGCCGAAGTCGCTGGCCTTGACGAAGCTGGTGCCGGCGTAGTTGCGCTCGTCGCCGAGAATGCGGTCCATTTCCAGCGGATGGCCGATGGATTCGTGGATCTGCAGCATCATCTGGTCGGGCATCAACAGCAGGTCGCGGCGGCCGCTCGGGGTGTTCGGTGCCAGCAGCAGTTGCAAGGCCTCGTCAGCCACGCGTCGGGCCGCGCCGATCAGGCCGCAGCGCTCGATCACCTCGAAACCACCCTGCTGGCCGAAGTTGTCGCGGCCCAGGGTACGGCTCTGGCTGTCCTGGCCATTGCTGGCGGTGACGCCCAGGCCTGGGTAGATGAAGCGCTGGGCATGGCGCAGCTCGGCGCCGGCGGAGTTCAGGTAGGTCTGTTCGACCAGGCTGATGCCCAGGCTCGCCTGCCAGTCCACCAGGCGTACGTCCTTGGGCACGCTGGCCGATTCGGCGGCGAGCAGCTCAAGGCAGTCGGCGAGGTTGGGCAGGGCTTGCTCGAAGTTGGGCGAGACATGGTCGTGGCGCGCGCTCGGCGCGGGCTGGCCGCTGAGGTCGAGCAGGCTGTGGGCCTTGATCTGCCGGGCCAGTGCCTCGGCCTGTTGCAAGGCCCTTTGCAGGCCGCCCTGCGACAGGTCGGCGGTGGCTGCGTAGGCCTCGACGCCCGCGACCCGCACGGTGAGCATGGCGCCCTCGTCGCGGCTGAAGTACGGCGGTTCGGCGACGTTGCGCCGAACCGACAGGGACTGGTGCGATTGCTTCACATGGCGAAGCGAGAACACTTCGGCCGTGCTGCGCAGCGCGGCGAAGCGCTGGCGCAGCAGGGCGCTGGAATCGAACATGCGGGAACCTCCGTGTGCGCGGTGGCTCCCCCTAGAACCACCCCTCTTGCATTGCGAGGCAAGTGTCGTCGCGGGCCTCGAGCAACGCGAGGTCATTATGGCAGCCCGGCACCTCCCAGGTGAGGAAATAACGCGCGGCCTGCAGCTTGCCCTGGTAGAAGTCGCGGTCGCTGCCCTTGAGCAGGCCAACCTCGGCATGGATGGCCTGTTCCAGCCAACGCCAGCCGATCACGCAGTGGCCGAACACCCTCAGGTACAGCGCCGAGTTGGCCAGGGCGCCGGCGACCTTGCCCTGGGCCAGGTCGCCGAGCAGGGCCAGGGTCACGCCTTGCAGGCGGTTGACCAGTTGTTCCAGCGGCTGGCGCAGCGGGTCGAGGCTGGGGTGCCGGCTGGCACGCTCGCAGGTGGCGGCGATATGGCGGATCAGCTGCTTGAGGCCGGCGCCGTCGCTCTGCGCCAGCTTGCGCCCGAGCAGGTCGAGGGACTGGATGCCCTCGGTACCTTCGTGGATCGGGTTGAGGCGATTGTCACGGTAGTACTGCTCGACCGGGTATTCACGGGTGTAGCCGTGGCCGCCGAGGATCTGGATCGCCAGTTCGTTGGCCTTCAGGCAGTAGGCCGAGGGCCAAGACTTGACGATGGGGGTGAGCAGGTCGAGCAGCTCCTGGGCCTGGCGACGGGCGTCGGCATCCGTCGCGGTGTGGCTGTCGTCGAACAGCCGGGCGGCGTACAAGCCGAGGTCGAAGGCGCCTTCGACGTAGGCCTTCTGCGCCAGCAGCATGCGTTTCACGTCGCTGTGTTCGATGATCGGCACTGCCGGGCTGTGCGGGTCCTTGTTGTCCGGCAGGCGCCCTTGGGGGCGCTGGCGGGCGTAGTCCAGCGAATACAGGTAGCCGGCATAGCCGAGCATCACCGCGCCCATGCCGACGCCGATGCGCGCCTCGTTCATCATCTGGAACATGCAGGCCAGGCCCTGGTGCGGCTGGCCGACCAGGTAGCCGACGCACTGGCCATTGTCGCCGAAGTTCAGCGCGGTGGAGGTGGTGCCGCGCCAGCCCATCTTGTGGAACAGCCCGGCCAGCACCACGTCGTTGCGCGGGCCCAGGCTGGCGTCGGCGTTGACCAGGTACTTGGGCACGATGAACAGCGAGATGCCCTTCACCCCGGGCGGTGCGTCCGGCAGTTTGGCCAGCACCATGTGCACGATGTTCTCCGACAACTCGTGGTCGCCGCCGGAGATGAAGATCTTGTTGCCCTTGAGCCGGTAGCTGCCGTCGCCTGCGGGTTCGGCGCGGGTGCGGATATCGGCCAGCGACGAGCCGGCATGGGGCTCGGTCAGGGCCATGGTGCCGTAATAGCGGCCCTCGATCATCGGCTGCAGGAACAGCCGCTTCTGCTCGTCGCTGCCGAAGCTTTCGATCAGGTTGGCCGCGCCCATGGTCAGGAACGGGTAGGCCGTGGTGCCGGCGTTGGCGGCCTGGAAGTGGGCGAAGCAGGCTTGCGATAGCAGGCTGGGCAACTGCATGCCGCCGACGTCGAAGTCGCGGTTGGCATTGAGGAAGCCCGCTTCGAGGAAGGCATCCACCGCAGGTTTCACGTCCGGGATCAGCTCGGCGCGGCCGTCCACGTAGCGCGGCTCGTTTTCGTCGGCCTTGCGGTTGTGCGGGGCGAAGTACTTTTCGGCGATGGTGCGGGCGGTGGCCAGTGCCGCGTCGAAGGTCTCGCGGCTGTGCTCGGCGAAGCGCGGGCGCTGGGTCAGGGCCTCGGCGTCGAGGACTTCGTAGAGCTCGAAGGCGAGGTTGCGGCTGCTGAGGAGTTGCTCGGACATGGCGGCATTCCTGGTTCGGGATGTCGCCAGTCTAGGTGGGGGGCTGGGCAGGGGACAGGTTAATTGGTCCGGGTGATATGGGTTTAAAAGGTAAGGTTTTGGGCGGAAAGACCCAGTACTACCAGGGTGAAGGCATGACCGACCCGCTGTTCTGCATCGAACCCGGCATCCCCTGCCAACGCGCGTGACCTGAGCATCACCGTGATCATGGATAAAAAGCCCAGTTGCTCTGTGCGTCGCATTATCTGAGCGCCCTGGCCAAGGCGCTGATGGATGATGCCGAGCTTGGCATGGAGCACTGAGATCTGTGCTGTCAGTGCCGGCTTCTTCGCGGGCAAGCCCTGCGGGAGACTTGAAGATGGTGACAAACCTGTAGGAGCGGCCTTGTGTCGCGATGGGCTGCAAAGCAGCCCCGGCGATCTTTGCAACAACGCTGAAATCCCGGGGCTGCTGCGCAGCCCTTTCGCGACACGAGGCCGCTCCTACAGGGAGCGTGCCAGGTCGAAATCTCAGCAAGACAGTTGCTCACAAAAAAGGAGAGCCTGAGCTCTCCTTTTTCGTTCCACGACCGACAGCGTCAGCCGATGGTCATCAGGCTGGCGTTACCGCCCGCGGCAGCCGTGTTCACGCTCACCGCACGCTCGATCACCAGGCGCTCCAGGGCGATCTGGTGGTCACCGCTGGACAGCCCGTGCACGCCGACGATCGCGCCGGCGCGCTTGGCCACCTGCTCGCAGACACCGCGCAGTTGGTCCGAATCACCGTGGTGAATGACGGCGTCGAAGGCCACCTCGTCCTTGCTCCAGTCGGCCACCAGCTTGATCTTCGCTTGCAGCTCCTTGGGCAGTCGAGCGCGCACGGTCTTGGCCGGCTCGCCATCCTGGAACAGTGCAGTGCTGCCCACGGCCAATACCGCCGCCAGCTGTGCCAGCAGGTCGGCCTCGTTGTCGGCCAGGCACAGCACGTGCTCGCGTGGCAACACGGTATAGGTGTTGCGCTCGCCGGTCGGGCCTGGCAGCACGCGGCTGATGCCGCTCTGCGACTGCTCGGCAAACTGCTCGCACAGGGCGGCCAGGTCGCTCAGCTGGCTGCTGGCAGCCCAGGTCTTCAGCGTGTTCAGCGGCTTGAGCTGCTGGTCGCGCAGGGTGGTGTCGGCGGCAACCCGCGCGTCGTCGGCCTGGAAGTGGCGGGCGATGGCGTCGGCCGGGCGGGTCGACAGCAGGCGGTACAGGTACAGCGGGCCGCCGGCTTTCGGGCCGGTACCCGACAGGCCTTCACCGCCGAACGGCTGTACGCCGACCACGGCGCCGACAATGTTGCGGTTGACGTACATGTTGCCGGCGTTGACGTTGTCCACCACCTTGGCGATGGTCTCGTCGATGCGGGTGTGCACGCCCAGGGTCAGGCCGTAGCCGGAGGCGTTGATCTGCTCGATCAACTGGTCCAGGTCCTTGCGGTTGTAGCGCACCACGTGCAGTACCGGGCCGAAGATCTCGCGCTTGAGCTCGTCGAAGCTCTCCAGCTCGATCAGGGTCGGCATCACGAAGGTGCCGCGCTTGATCTCTTCGCCCTCGGCGATGGCTACCTGGTAGACGGCGCGGCCTTTGTCGCGCATGCCCTGGATGTGCTTCTCGATACCCGCCTTGGCTTCGGCATCGATCACCGGGCCGATGTCCACTGGCAGGCGCTCCGGGTTGCCCAGGCGGCTTTCGGCCATGGCGCCCTTGAGCATTTCGATCACGCGGTCGGCGGAGTCTTCCTGCAGGCACAGCACGCGCAGCGCCGAGCAACGCTGGCCGGCGCTGTCGAACGCCGAGGACACCACGTCGATCACCACCTGCTCGGTCAGTGCCGAGGAGTCGACGATCATCGCGTTCTGGCCGCCGGTTTCGGCGATCAGCGGGATCGGCCGGCCCTGGTTGTCCAGGCGTCCGGCGATGTTGCGTTGCAGCAGGCGGGCGACTTCGGTGGAGCCGGTGAACATCACGCCCTTGACGCGCTCGTCACCCACCAGGCCGGCACCGACGGTTTCGCCGCGGCCGGGCAGCAGTTGCAGCACGCCTTCGGGGATGCCGGCGTCGAGCATCAGGCGCACGGCCTGGGCGGCGACCAGCGGGGTCTGTTCGGCGGGCTTGGCCAGTACCGGGTTGCCGGCGGCCAGGGCCGCAGCCACCTGGCCGGAGAAGATCGCCAGCGGGAAGTTCCACGGGCTGATGCACACCACCGGGCCCAGCGGGCGGCAGTTGTCGTTGCGCAGGTCGTTGCGTGCCTGCACCGCGTAGTAGCGCAGGAAGTCCACGGCCTCGCGCACTTCGGCGATGGCATTGGCGTAGGTCTTGCCGGCTTCGCGCACCAGCAGGCCCATCAGCGGCTGGATATCGGCTTCCATCAGGTCGGCGGCGCGTTCGAGGATCGCGGCGCGCTCGGCGGGCGGGGTGGCCTGCCAGATCGGCGCGGCGTTCAGCGCGCACTGGATGGCATTGTCGACGTCGGCGACGGTGGCTTCTTGCACATGGCCGACGATGTCGCGGTGGTCGGCAGGGTTGAGTACCGGCGCGGCGGCCTCTTCACTGGCGGCGCAGGCCAGCAGCGGAGCGGCTTTCCAGTCGTTGTGCGCGGTTGCCAGCAGGGCGCAGGACAGCGACGCCAGGCGGTGTTCGTTGGCCATGTCGATGCCGGCCGAGTTGGCCCGCTCGTTGCCATACAGCTCACGCGGCATGGGAATGCGCGGGTGCGGCAGGCCGATGCTGCCTTCCTGGGCGCCCATGCGCTCGATGCTGGCGACCGGGTCGGCGACCAGTTCCTGGATCGAGATCGAATGGTCGGCGATGCGGTTGACGAACGAGGTGTTGGCGCCGTTTTCCAGCAGGCGGCGGACCAGGTAGGCCAGCAGGGTTTCGTGGGTGCCGACCGGGGCGTACACGCGGCACGGACGGTTCAGCTTGCCTTCGGAGACCTTGCCTACAACCTGCTCGTACAGCGGCTCGCCCATGCCGTGCAGGCACTGGAACTCGTACTGGCCCGGGTAGTAGTTCTGCCCGGCGATGGTGTAGATGGCCGACAGGGTGTGGGCGTTGTGCGTGGCGAACTGCGGGTAGATGGCTTCTGGCACGGCCAGCAGCTTGCGCGCGCAGGCGACGTAGGAAACGTCGGTGTACACCTTGCGGGTGTACACCGGGTAGCCTTCCAGGCCCTCGACCTGGGCGCGCTTGATCTCGCTGTCCCAGTAGGCGCCCTTCACCAGGCGGATCATCAGGCGGTGGCGGCTGCGCTTGGCCAGGTCGATGACGTAGTCGATCACGTACGGGCAGCGCTTCTGATAAGCCTGGATGACGAAGCCGATACCGTTCCAGCCGGCCAGCGACGGCTCGAAGCACAGGCGCTCGAGCAGGTCCAGCGACAGCTCCAGGCGGTCGGCTTCCTCTGCGTCGATATTCAGGCCGATGTCGTATTGCTTGGCCAGCAGGGTCAGCGACAGCAGGCGCGGGTACAGCTCGTTCATCACGCGCTCGTACTGGGCGCGGCTGTAGCGCGGGTGCAGGGCCGAGAGCTTGATCGAGATGCCTGGGCCTTCATAGATGCCACGCCCGTGCGAGGCCTTGCCGATCGAGTGGATCGCCTGCTCGTAGGAGGCCAGGTATTTCTGCGCGTCGTGCTCGGTCAGCGCGGCTTCGCCGAGCATGTCGTAGCTGTAGCGGAAGCCCTTGGCTTCGAACTTGCTGGCGTTGGCCAAGGCCTCGGCGATGGTCTCGCCGGTGACGAACTGCTCGCCCATCAGGCGCATGGCCATGTCGACGCCCTTGCGGATCATCGGTTCGCCGCTCTTGCCGATGATGCGGGTGAGCGAGGAGGTCAGGCCGGCTTCGTTGTGGGTGCTGACCAGCTTACCGGTCAGCAGCAGGCCCCAGGTGGCGGCGTTGACGAACAGCGACGGGCTGTTGCCCAGGTGCGGCTGCCAGTTGCCGGTGCTGATCTTGTCGCGGATCAGCGCGTCGCGGGTGCCTTTGTCGGGGATGCGCAGCAGGGCTTCGGCCAGGCACATCAGCGCCACGCCTTCTTGCGAGGACAGCGAGAACTCCTGCAACAGGCCCTGGACGATGCCGGCACGGCCGCCGGCGCTCTTCTGGTTGCGCAGTTTGTCGGCCAGGCCTGCGGCCAGCTTGTTGGTGGCGTCTGCCTGCGCGGCCGGCAGACGCGCCTGCTCCAGCAGCATCGGCACCACTTCCTGCTCGGGGCGGCGGTAGGCGGCGGTGATCGCCGAGCGCAGCACCGACTGTGGCAGGATGCTTTCGGCGAATTCCAGGAAGCACTGGTGGGCGTGGTCGGCTGGCACTTCGCCGGCGTCGTCGCCGGCCGCGCTGGCGTGGCCGTTGAGGTCGTTCAGGGTGGCGCCACCCTCGAGCTTCTCGAGATAGTTGAAGATCGCTTGCTTGATCAACCAGTGCGGCGTGCGGTCGATGGACTGCGCAGCTGCTTTGAGTCGCTCACGGGTCGGGTCGTCGAGTTTGACCCCAAGGGTGGTCGTCGCCATTTCTTATCCTCGTTATTGGCCACGGATGTGGCCTAAGCTGTGGGCAAGATTAGCCTGTAGGACAATCGGGGTGCAACCGGGTGCAACCCGAATTTTTCGCGCCTTGGGTGCAACTCGTCTGAAGGGGGTTTCTGAACAGCCGAAAAGGTCGTTTTTGGTGCATTTAAGTATGAAGAAGGCTGTTTTTGCTCCGAAAGGGAGCAAGAAAAGGGTTTTTTCTGAAAATGCAGGGTCGGGTGCAACTTGCAAATGAAAAATGGTTGCACCTGATTCATGTTGTTGCATAGGATGCGCCGCCTGGGTGCAACCGTCTGCTGCATGGCGGCTGCAAGAGATAAAAACAACGCCAGGGCACAACTCATGGGCAATCCACTAACGATCACCTTCGTGATCTACATCGCGGCAATGGTGCTGATCGGCTTCGCCGCCTATCGCTCCACCAAGAACCTCTCTGACTATATTCTCGGCGGCCGTAGTCTCGGCAGCGTGGTCACCGCGCTTTCCGCCGGCGCATCGGACATGAGCGGCTGGCTGTTGATGGGCCTGCCGGGCGCCATTTACTTCGCGGGCCTTTCCGAGGCCTGGATCGCCATCGGCCTGACCGTCGGCGCCTACCTGAACTGGCTGTTCGTCGCCGGCCGCCTGCGCGTGCAGACCGAGCACAACGGTGACGCCCTGACCCTGCCGGACTACTTCGCCAGCCGCTTCGAAGACAAGACCGGCCTGCTGCGCATCATCTCGGCCATCGTCATCCTGGTGTTCTTCACCATCTATTGCGCTTCCGGCATCGTCGCCGGCGCTCGCCTGTTCGAAAGCACCTTTGGCATGCCGTACGAGACCGCCCTGTGGGCCGGTGCCGCGGCGACCATCGCCTACACCTTCGTCGGTGGCTTCCTGGCGGTGAGCTGGACCGACACCGTGCAGGCTTCGCTGATGATCTTCGCGCTGATCCTGACCCCGGTGATCGTGCTGATCTCCACCGGTGGCTTCGACCAGACCTTCGCGGCCATCGAGGTGGTCAACCCGGCGCACTTCGACATGTTCAAGGGCGCCACCTTCATCGGCATCATCTCGCTGATGGGCTGGGGCCTGGGCTACTTCGGCCAGCCGCACATCCTGGCGCGCTTCATGGCCGCCGACTCGGTCAAGTCGATCGCCAACGCCCGTCGCATCTCCATGACCTGGATGATCCTGTGCCTGGCCGGTACCTGCGCCGTGGGCTTCTTCGGCATCGCCTACTTCTCGGCGCATCCTGAGCTGGCGGGCCCTGTCACCGAGAACCACGAGCGTGTGTTCATCGAGCTGGCCAAGATCCTGTTCAACCCGTGGATCGCCGGTGTGCTGCTGTCGGCCATCCTGGCGGCGGTGATGAGCACCCTGAGCTGCCAGCTGCTGGTGTGCTCCAGCGCCCTGACCGAAGACTTCTACAAGGCCTTCCTGCGCAAGAACGCTTCGCAGAAGGAGCTGGTATGGGTCGGGCGCATGATGGTGCTGGCCGTCGCGCTGATCGCCATTGCCATGGCCGCCAATCCTGAGAACCGCGTGCTGGGCCTGGTGGCCTACGCCTGGGCTGGCTTTGGTGCCGCCTTCGGTCCGGTGGTGCTGATCTCGGTACTGTGGAAAGGCATGACCCGCAACGGTGCCCTGGCTGGCATCATCGTCGGTGCCCTGACCGTGATCCTGTGGAAAAGCTACGTCGGCCTCGGCCTGTACGAGATCATCCCAGGCTTCCTGTTCGCCAGCATCGCCATCTTTGTGGTGAGCAAGCTGGGCAGCCCGTCGAACAGCATGGTTTCGCGCTTTGAAACCGCTGATGCGCAGTATCACGCCGACAAGTAATACCTGCTGATTCGGCGCTGTCCCTGTCGCGGGGCAAGCCCGCTCCCACGCAGCCTCTACAAGGGGCGGGGAGCGGGCTTGCCCCGCGATGCTTTTGGCGGCCGCCAAGGCAAGGTAAACTTGCCGCCTTCGCAGGAGCCGCCATGAACTATCGTCACGCCTTCCACGCCGGCAACCATGCCGACGTCCTCAAGCACATCGTGCTCACCCGCCTCATCGCCTTGATGTCGCGCAAGGAGCAGCCGTTCGCCTACATCGACACCCACGCCGGCCTTGGCCTGTACGACCTGCAGGGCGATCAGGCGAGCCGTACCGGTGAATATCTCGAAGGCGTCGCACGTCTGTGGAATCGCGACGACCTGCCGGCCGTCACCGCCGATTACCTGGGCGTGATCAAGCGCCTGAACAAGAACGGCGAACTGCGCTACTACCCAGGCTCGCCTGAATTGGCCCGGCGCCTGATGCGCGAGCAGGACCGCGCCCAGCTCAACGAAAAGCACCCTGAAGACGGCGTGCTGCTCAAAGAGAACATGAAGAAGGATCCGCGTGTCACCGTGCACCTAGGCGAGGGTTGGCACATCCCGCGGGCGCTGCTGCCGGTGCAGGAAAAGCGCGCGATCATGCTGATCGATCCGCCGTTCGAGCAGGCCGACGAACTCAAGCGCTGCACCGTGGCGATGAAGGAGGCGATCGGTCGCATGCGCCAGACCGTCGCGGCCATCTGGTACCCGATCAAGGACCAGCGCTCGCTGACCCGCTTCTACCAGGACCTCACCAGCACTGGCGCGCCAAAGCTGCTGCGGGTCGAGCTGTACGTGCACCACCAGGACAGCCCCCAGGGCCTGAACGGCTCGGGCCTGGCCATCGCCAACCCGCCGTGGGGGCTTGAGGACGAGCTCAAGACGCTGCTGCCGTGGCTGGCCAAGGAGCTGGCGCAGACCGCCGGCAGCTACCGCATGGACTGGCTGATCGCCGAGTAAGTCGCGCGCCCCCTGTAGGAGCGGCCTTGTGTCGCGAAAGGGCTGCAAAGCAGCCCCGGCAATCCCCGCGACACAACGGAAACCTGGGGCCGCTACGCGGCCCTTTCGCGACACAAGGCCGCTCCTACAAGGGGGCGGTGTGTCCGCGATCTTTGCGTTATAATCCCGCCCTTTAGCCGCCATCCGCCCGAGTGGCCGGTGGCGCACTTCATACCGATTTGAGAGGCTAGACCCTTGGCACTGACGATTCTTGGCCTGTCCGGCGCCCTTAGCCATGACCCTTCCGCGGCCCTGTACATCGACGGCAAGCTGATTGCCGCCGCCGAAGAAGAGCGCTTCGTGCGTGACAAGCATGCGAAGAACCGCATGCCCTACGAGTCGGCGAAGTTCTGCCTGGAACAGGCCGGCATCAAGCCGTCCGACGTCGACGTGGTCGCCATTCCGTTCGCTCCCATCAGCCTGTTTGGCAAGGCCCGCTGGCACTACGCCAAGCGCTACTGGTACGCCCCGGACCGCGCCCTCGACGCGCTGCTGATGGGCAATCGCCGCTACAAGCGCTACCGCAAGAAGATCGTCTGGTGCCTGGAGCAACTGGGCTTCGATCCGAAGAAGATCAAGATCGAGCCGGTCGAGCACCACCTGGCCCACGCCTCCAGCGCCTACCACTGCTCGGGCTTCAAGGAAAAAACCGCGATCCTCGGCATCGATGGCAAGGGTGAGTACGCCACCACCTTCTTTGGCTACGGCGAAAACGGCAAGATCCACAAGATCAAGGAATTCTTCGACCCAGACTCGCTGGGCGGCCTGTACGGCGCGATCACCGAGTTCCTCGGCTTCGAGATGCTCGACGGCGAATTCAAGGTGATGGGCATGGCGCCGTATGGCGACGCCAGCAAGTACGACTTCTCGCGCCTGGCCAGCTTCGAAAACGGCGAGCTGGTGATCAACACCGAGTACGCCAACGTCATCGGCCTGCGCCGTTACAAAGAGCAGGGCAAGGGCTTCTACTTCTCGCCCAAGCTGATCGAATGGCTGGGCCCGAAACGCGAAGGCGACATCGCCGACGAGCCATACATCCACTATGCCGCCAGCATGCAGGCATTGTTCGAGAAGCTGGCCCTGCAGATGATCGACCACTACCTGGGCGACATCCTGAAAGAGACCGGCAAGCTGGCCTTCGCCGGCGGCTGCGCGCTGAACGTCAAGCTGAACCAGAAGATCATCGCCCGCGACGACGTCAAGGAGCTGTTCGTCCAGCCGGCGTCCGGCGACGCAGGCACCGCGGTCGGTGCCGCGGCCTACGTCTCCCACGCCCGTGGCGTGCCGGTCGAGAAGATGGAACACGTCTACCTCGGCCCTGCGTACTCCAACGAGGACGTGATCGCCGCCTGTGCCCGTCACCCGAACCAGCCTGCCTGGCGCAAGCTCGAGAACATGCCCGAGCAGATCGCCAGGATCATGGTCGACGGCAACCCCGTGGCCTGGTTCCAGGGCCGCATGGAGTTCGGCCCGCGCGCCCTGGGTGGGCGTTCGATCATCGGCTGTCCGAGCGTCGCAGGCGTGGCTGATCGCATCAACCACCAGATCAAGTTCCGCGAGCGCTGGAGGCCTTTCTGCCCGTCGATGCTCGATACCGTGGCGCCGCAGATGATCAAGATCGATCATCCGGCACCGTTCATGACCTTCACCTTCGAAGTGGCTGAAGAGTGGAAGAGCCGCGTGCCGGAAGTGGTCCACGAGGACGGCACCTCCCGTGCCCAGGTGCTCAAGCGTGAGTACAACCCGCGCTACTACGACATGATGAAGGCCCTCGAGAACCTGACCGGCAACGGCGTGTCGCTGAACACCTCGCTGAACCGCCGTGGCGAACCGATGATCTGCTCGCCGACCGATGCCCTGAACATGTTCTTCGGCTCGGACCTGCAGTACCTGATCATGGAAGACATCCTGGTGGTCAAAGACGGTGCGCCGGCGTATGCCGACGCCTGAGGTGCTGATCAGCCTGGTCATGCCGGCCTACAACTACGCGAACCTGCTGCCACGGGCGCTGGATTCGGTGTTGTGCCAGTGGGCGGATGACCTGGAGCTGATCGTGGTCAACGATGGCTCCACGGACAACACCGGTGAGGTATTGGCCGGCTATGCCGCGCGCCATCCGCAGCTGCAGGTGCTCGACCAGGCCAACGCGGGCGCGGCAGCCGCGCGCAACAATGGCATCGCGCAGGCGCGCGGTGCCTATGTGCTGCTGCTGGATGCCGACGACGAACTGACTCCGGACGCCATTGCCACCCTGCGCGAGGTGCTGGCCGCCAACCCGCAGGCCGGGCTGGTGCTGGGGGCGCAGATCTCGGTGTTCCCCGACGGCGAGGAGCGTCTGCGCCTGCCGACGCCCGTGCCGCGTGCCGGGGCCCTGGCGCTGGCGCGCCGTTACCTGCTGGAAAAGCGTATTTCCATTTCGCATTGCTGCACCTTGTTCGCCCGTGAGCTGCTCCTGCGTCGTCCGTACCCACAAGGGCTGCGTACCGGCGAGGATATTCCGGTGTTCGCCTACCTGCTGGTCAATGCCCAGGTCGCATTGACCAATCAGCCGTTGGCGCGCATCCACAAGCATGCCGACAGCCTGCGCCACAGCCGCGAAAACGAGGAAGAATACGCCCTGGGCATGGTCCGGGAAGTGTTCGCCAGCTTGCCTGCCGAGTGCCAGGTACTGCGTCGGCGCTATACGGCGCAGCGCTACTTGTCGCTGTTCCGCGCCGCGTTGCTGGCTGGCGACCGCCGCTCGGCACGGCGCTTCTATGCCAAGGCCCTGCGCCTGAGCCCTGTGCAGGCCGCGCGTTGGGCCTATTTGCGCAAGGCCTTGCGTTTGCTCAAGGCCTGACACAATCACACTTTATTGCTGAACGGGATGGGAAACGCGGTGGGTTCTTACGTTTCAAGGATGGTCGCGACCTATCCGGTACGACTGGCATTTATCGGCAGTTTGTTGCTTTCGTTGATCGCCGTGCTGGGGACCAGCGCCCTGGGTCGCGACGCGGCCTTCTACATGAGCATCGCTCAACGCATCAGCGTCGAAGGCCCGCAAGTGGCCTGGCAGGCGTTCGACTGGCCCTGGTTCACATTCCTGCTGGCCGCGACCCATGGCGTTACCCAATTGCCAATGGAGTGGTGCGCTTACTTGTGGTGTGCACTGTTCATGGCGGGTACCTGTGCCCTGTTGGTCGATGCGGTACGCCAGCGTGTGCCGGCCGCCGCCGGTTGGGCGCTGCTGGTGGTCCTGGCGATGCCGGCGGTCAACCAGTTCCGCAACGATATCATTCGCGAGTACGGCTTCTGGTTCTTCAGTGTGCTGACCTTGTGGCTGGCCTTGCAGTGGCAGGTGCGTGGTGGCTGGTGGCGGGCGACCAGCATTCATCTGGCGATTGTGGGCGCCGTGCTGTTCCGCCTGGAGGCCGTGATGCTCGAGGGGGCGCTGGGGCTTTGGCTGTTGTGCGGTTTGCGCGAACGCGGCAATCGCATGGCGTTCGTCCAGTTCGTCAGCATGCCGCTGCTGGCCGTCGTGGTGGCCGCCATGGTGCTGCTGGCCAAGGGTGGGTTGTCTTCGGGGCGGGTGGACTACTTCCTCAGCCTGGTCGACCCGCGCAAGGTGCTGGCCGCCTTCCAGGCTTTGGCCGAGCAGTTCGGCGACAGTCTCAAGCACAAGTACTCCCGTGACGAGGCAGGGCGGATCGTGTTCTTCGGCCTGCTGGCTGCCCTGGTCATCAAGTTCGTGGCCCTGAGCGGGCCGTTTGGCCTGCCGTTCCTGCGGCGTGGCACCTGGCAGGCGGTGCGTACCTACCTTCGCGAATTCCGTCCCTTTGCGTGGACGGCATTGGTCTACGGATTGGTACTGCTGCTGTTCTTCATCGCCCAGCAGTTCATGAACGGACGCTACCTGAGCTTCCTCAATCTTGCGGCAGTGCCGTTGCTGGCGGTGGGCGCGATGCTGTTTGCCCAGCGCTTCCCGCGGCTGGGCAAGGCGCTGGCGGCGGTGGCCATGCTGGTCATGCTGGCCAACGTGATCTCCACCGGCGCCGGCAAGCCGCACATCATCGAAGCGGGGCATTGGGTCGCCGCCAACGTCGACCCGCAAGCCAAGGTCTACTTCGAAGACAGCCGGGTCAGCTATTACGCGGGACGGGGTTATCCTTCGCCGTCCGCACGCCAGCAGGTACTTGAGGGGCCGCAGGCGGCGCAGTACAGCTACTTCGTCTTCGAGGCGCGGCCGGACGAGCCCTGGCTCACGGCCTGGCTGGAGCAGCACCAGATGCGCGTGCTGGCCAGCTTTGCCAACCGCAAGAAAGCGACCTTCGTGGTGATCGGTCGCTGACGGCTCAGCCGAGCAGCTGACGCAGGTTGTTCAGCAGGCGCGGGCGGGGTTTATGCTGGCCCCGCTCCAGTTCCTGGCAATAACCCTGCAGGAAGGTGGCACCGCCATCCTCGCCCAGCAGCCATTGACGGTCCTGGGGGTAGCGCAGCATATGGTGGAAGTTGCGCTCGCGCTGGCTGTCGCGCAGGGGTCGGCGCTGGTGCTGCAGGTCGGCGATGTCGATCAGCCCCAGTTGATTGTCGGGGGTCAGCACCACGTTGCCCAGGTGCAGCGAGCGGAAATACACCCCAGCTTCGTGCAGGCGCGCGACGAACTGCCCCAGTTGCCTGCGCAATGGCTGGGCCTGGGCTCGATCGTCCAGCAGCTGGCGCAGGGTGTCCCCGGGCAATGGCCGGTAGTACACGGCGTCGCGCTCGATGCTGGCGATGCGGTAGGTGGCCAGCACCTCGGGGCAGGGAATGCCCAAGCCAGACAGGGCCCGGGCGTTGCGCTCGAAGCGCCCCGCGTAGGGGAACAGCAGCGCCGAGCTGAGCAGGCGCTTGCGCCGGAACAGCTTGAGCATCAACCCGTCACGCAAGCGCAGCACCTTGTCGCCGGAGCCATCGGCTTCCAGCACCTGGGCGCCCTCGCGCAGGGCCAGGTAGGTGGGGTGATCCATTGCTTGCATGCGTAACCTCCGATCGACAGGCCGGCTATCTTAGCCGACTTGTCGCGACCTGGCCCGTGCTCGGTTCCATAGGCGAAAAACACCCTGTGTTATGATCGCCTCCTCATTTTCGTGTGCGGATTCCCATGAGCAGTCCTGAACCTCGCCCCCAGTCCACATTGGCGATCTATTTCCGCCTGCTGACGTATGTGCGCCCTTACCTCGGGCTGTTCCTGCTCAGTATTGCCGGCTTCCTGCTGTTCGCTTCGACGCAGCCGATGCTGGCCTACATCCTCAAGTATTTCGTCGACGGCCTGGCCAACCCGGATGCGGTGCTGTTCCCCAACAACCCGTACCTGGGCGAGTTGCGCCTGCTGCAGGCGGTGCCGTTGATGATCGTGGCCATCGCGGCCTGGCAGGGCGTCGGCTCGTATCTGGGCAACTACTTCCTGGCCCGGGTTTCGCTGGGCCTGGTGCACGACCTGCGGGTGGTGCTGTTCAACAAGCTGCTCGAGTTGCCCAACCGCTACTTCGACCAACACAACTCCGGGCACCTGATTTCGCGCATCACCTTCAACGTGACCATGGTCACCGGTGCGGCCACCGACGCCATCAAGGTGGTGATCCGCGAGGGCATGACCGTGGTGTTCCTGTTCTGCACGCTGTTGTGGATGAACTGGAAGCTGACCCTGGTGATGGTGGCGATCCTGCCGATCATCGCCCTGATGGTCAGCAGCACCAGCCGCAAGTTCCGCAAGCAGAGCAAGAAGATCCAGGTGTCCATGGGCGACGTGACCCATGTGGCGTCCGAGACCATCCATGGCTATCGGGTGGTCCGCAGCTTCGGCGGTGAAAGCTACGAGAAGGCACGCTTCCAGCAGGCCAGCCAGAGCAACACCGAGAAGCAGCTGTCGATGACCAAGACCGGTGCGGTCTACACCCCGACCCTGCAACTGGTGACCTACAGCGCCATGGCGGTGGTGATGTTCCTGGTGCTGCTGCTGCGTGGCGAGGCCTCGGCCGGCGACCTGGTCGCCTACATCACCATGGCCGGCCTGCTGCCCAAGCCGATTCGCCAGCTGTCTGAAGTCAGTTCGACCATCCAGCGTGGCGTGGCTGGCGCCGAAAGCATCTTCGAGCAGCTCGACGAAGCGCCCGAGGTGGATAACGGCAGCATCGAGCGTGAGCGCGTGCAGGGTCGCCTGGAGGTGCGCAACCTCAGTTTCGAATACCCCGGCACCGACAAGAAGGTGCTCGACGACATCAGCTTCGTGGTCGAGCCCGGGCAAATGGTGGCGCTGGTCGGTCGCTCCGGCAGCGGCAAGTCGACCCTGGCCGGGCTGATCCCGCGCTTCTATCAGCATGAGCAAGGGCAGATTCTGCTCGATGGCGACGAGGTGCAGGCATTCACCCTGCGCAACCTGCGTCGGCACATCGCCCTGGTGAGCCAGCAAGTCACCCTGTTCAACGACACCGTGACCAACAACATTGCCTACGGCGACCTGGCCGGCGCCCCCCTCGAGGCGGTGCACAAGGCTGCCAGCGAAGCCTATGCCGATGAGTTCATCCGCAAGATGCCGCAGGGTTACGACACCCTGGTGGGCGAAAACGGCGTGTTGCTGTCCGGCGGCCAGCGTCAACGCCTGGCCATTGCCCGCGCCTTGCTCAAGGATGCGCCGCTGCTGATCCTCGACGAAGCGACCTCGGCGCTGGACACCGAGTCCGAGCGGCATATCCAGGCGGCGCTGGACCATGTCATGCAAAACCGCACCACCCTGGTCATCGCCCACCGCCTGTCGACCATCGAAAAAGCCGACCTGATCCTGGTCATGGAGGAAGGGCGGATCGTCGAGCGCGGTTCGCACAGCGAGTTGCTGGCGCGCAATGGCCACTACGCCCGCTTGCATGCGCGTGAGTTCGAGGACGACGACGGTCAACCTGCACAAGCGGTCGATGCATGCTGAGCCTGTTACGCGTATGGCGGGAGCGGGGCTGGCAGGAGATCGACCAGGCAGACTACGCCAGGGCCTGGCACCAGTTTGGCGGCAGTTTCGCCACCCACCCCGAGGTAGTGGCGCGGCTGTCGGCGTTCGTCGGGTTGCCGGTGCGCTACCTCGGCTGGCACGTCGATGGCCAGTTGCTGGCCGCGATGCCGTGTTCCGGGCGCTACCTGGCATTGGCCAAGGAAGTGCTCAAGCGCGAAGGCAAGCGCCACCTGCTGGACCTGGGCAACGCCGAGATCATCCTGCCGGTGGCCGAAGCACAGCAGGTGCCGGTGCGCCAGCGCATGCGCTATGTGTCCGAGCTCAATGCCGGGCGCATCGCCACCCTGCGCAGCCAGCCCGAAGGCCTGGCCCTGGCCCGTGAGCCGGAGGACTATTCAAAGAAGTTCCGCTACAACCAGCGCCGCGAACTGCGCCTGCTCGAAGAGGCTGGCGGGGTGCTGCGCCCGATGGCGGACTTCACCCCCGCCCAGCAGGCGGCCATGTACACCGAGCTGTTCGAGCGCCGCTGGGGGTTCGAGGTGGCGGGCAAGCAAGGCCTGGTCGAGGTGTTCACCCTGCTGCGCGAATTCATGACCGGGTCGGTGGCGCTGCTGGCGGATGTGCCGGTGGCGATCCAGGTGCTGTACCGTGTCGAAGCGCCGGGCTGGGTGTCGCTGGAATACATCAATGGCGGGGTCGATCCGCAAAGCCGCGAGTTCAGCCCCGGCAGCGTGCTCAGCTTCGTCAATACCCAGCAGGCCTGGGCCGATGCCAGGGCCGTGGGCAAGCCGCTGCGCTACTCGTTCGGGCGTGCCGATCGCGAATACAAGGACCGCTGGTGTCGCACCGTACCGGTCTATCAGGTGTGAACCATGAGCGCACGCAAGCAACTGCTGTTGAAAAAACACCGACGCGCCAAGCGCATCGCCCTGCTGGTGGCCCTGTTGGCGTTGCTGGTGGTGGGGGTGACCTTGGCCTGGTGGCTGGTCCTGCTGCTGCTGGGGCTGGGCTGGGTGGCCCATGAGGCATGGTTCGCCGATCACCTGTTCTATCGCGGCAGCGACGACTACCAGTACGCCTTTCCTGACGATGCCGCCAGCCAGGCGGTGAGCATTGTCGGTGGACGGGTGCGCTTGTCCGGCGCCTTGGCCGAGGGCGAAACCCTGGTGCTGGCGCTGCGTGTACGTCATGGCTGGCTGGGGCGCTGGCTGGATCCGTTCGTCGAGGTGGGTGACGACCGCCAGGACTTCGAGCGTGGCGTGAACGGGCTGCGCTACCTGAACCTGTCCGGGCAGCGCGAGCGCCTGGCCAGGGGGGAGCTGGCGTTGCGTGGCCGGCGTTGCCGACTGGCCGGCGAGGGCGAACTGCATGTGATGCGCAGCCCGGACTACAGCCGTCAGCGCACGCTGATCCTGGCGCCCCATGCCGACGATGCCGAGCTGGCTGCGTTTGGCTACTACAGCCGCTGCGCCGACGTGGCCATCGTCACCCTGACCCAGGGCGAGATCGAGGCCGAGGCCTACCAGCGGCTGGGCCTGTCGCAAGCCGCGGCCGCACGGCTCAAGGGCCGCCTGCGCAGTTGGGACAGCCTGGCCGTGCCGTTGTGGGGCGGGGTGCCGGCCAGCCACTGCGTGCAACTGGGCTACTACTGCCTGCAACTGCCGCAGATGGCTGCCCAGCCGGCGCAGGCGTTCGGCTCCCGCGAGTCTGGCGAAAGCGATATCCGCAGCGTGCGCCAGCACAACCCGCTGCTGTTGCCGGGCGACCAGGATGGCGCGCCCACCTGGCACAACCTGGTGGCCGACCTGGTGGCGCTGCTGGAGCACTATCGGCCCGAGGTGGTGATTACCCCGCACCCCGAACTGGACCCCCATGCTGACCATGTCGCCACCACCCAGGCAATTATCCAGGCCATCGCCCTGAGCAGTTGCAAACCGGACACCGCGTTGTTCTATGCCAACCACCTGCATGACAACGACCGCTGGCCGATGGGCCCGGCGGGCATGGGCATCGCTTTGCCGCCGGCGATCGAGGCGTTGCCGGCCGATCGCTTGTGGAGCCCATGGCTTGACCAGGCGCAGCAGGTGGACAAGGCCATGGCCCTGGGCATGCAGCACGACTTGCAGGGACCACTTCCGCTCAAGCGTCGCTTGCGCCGTTGGCTCCAGCATTGGCTGGCCGGGCGTCGCTGGCCGGCCAGTGGCGAGAACGAGTTCTTCCGCAAGGCGGTGCGCCGCCATGAGCTGTTCTGGGTGCGCCGGATCGGCAGTTGAAGTGGTGACATTGGCCCTGTGCTAATATCCCGCCCCTGTTCACTTTTTCAATATGGGTTGCCCATGAAGTTGTCCATGCCGCGTTTCGATCAAGCCCCCGTATTGGTGGTCGGCGATGTCATGCTCGACCGCTACTGGCATGGCGGTACTTCACGTATTTCGCCTGAAGCGCCGGTGCCGGTGGTCAAGGTCGATCAGATCGAGGACCGCCCCGGCGGTGCGGCCAACGTTGCCTTGAACATCGCCGCCCTCGGCGCCCCGGCGGCGCTGGTTGGCGTCACTGGCCAGGACGAGGCGGCCGACAGCCTTGCCAACAGCCTGCAAGCCGCAGGCGTGCGCTCGATCTTCCAGCGCATCGCCCACCAACCGACCATCGTCAAGCTGCGGGTGATGAGCCGTCACCAGCAACTGCTGCGCATCGACTTCGAAGAGCCCTTCGCCACCGACCCACTGTCGCTGGGCGCCGAGGTCGACGGCCTGCTCGAAGGCGTCAAGGTGCTGGTGCTGTCCGACTACGGCAAGGGTGCGCTGAAGAACCACCAGGCGCTGATCCAGGCCGCTCGTGCCAAGGGCATCCCGGTGCTGGCCGACCCCAAGGGCAAGGACTTCTCGATCTACCGCGGCGCCAGCCTGATCACCCCGAACCTCAGCGAGTTCGAGACCATTGTCGGTCGTTGCGCCGATGAGGCCGAGTTGGTCGGCAAAGGCCTGAAGCTGCTCGAGGAGCTGGACCTGGGCGCCTTGCTAGTGACCCGTGGCGAGCACGGCATGACCCTGCTGCGCACCGGCCATCCGGCCCTGCACCTGCCGGCCCGAGCCCGCGAGGTGTTCGATGTCACCGGTGCCGGTGACACCGTGATTTCCACCCTGGCCGCCGCCATCGCCGCCGGCGAGGACCTGCCCCACGCGGTGGCCCTGGCCAACCTGGCCGCCGGCATCGTGGTGGGCAAGCTGGGTACTGCGGCCATCAGCGCGCCCGAGCTGCGCCGGGCGATCCAGCGCGAGGAAGGTTCCGAGCGCGGCGTGCTGGGCCTGGAGCAGTTGTTGCTGGCCATTGACGATGCCCGCGCGCACAACGAGAAGATCGTCTTCACCAACGGCTGTTTCGACATCCTTCATGCTGGCCATGTCACCTATCTGGAACAGGCGCGCGCCCAGGGTGATCGCCTGATCGTCGCGATCAACGACGATGCCTCGGTCAGCCGCCTGAAAGGCCCTGGCCGGCCGATCAACAGCGTCGACCGGCGCATGGCGGTGCTGGCCGGCCTGGGTGCGGTGGACTGGGTGATCAGCTTCCCCGAGGACACCCCGCAGAACCTGTTGCGCCAGGTGAAGCCTGATGTGCTGGTCAAGGGCGGCGACTATGGCATTGACCAGGTGGTCGGCGCCGATATCGTCAAGGCCTATGGCGGCACGGTGAAGGTGCTGGGCTTGGTGGAAAACAGCTCGACCACGGCGATCGTCGAGAAGATCCGCAAGCACTGAGGCGGCTCATCGTGGTGCCTGGCACCGGCTGTGCCGGTGTTCGCCGGCAAGCCGGCTCCTACAGCCCCCATCGCCCGTAGGAGCCAGCCTTGCTGGCGAACCAGGCGCCGCGGTATTGGCCGGCAATGCCGGCGCCTACAGGACGCGGGCGAGCAGTTTCTTGGCCTTGTCACCGAACCGCTCCAGGTGCGACGCCGGTTCGCGCTTGCGCTCCACCAGGCCCTGCAGCTTCAGCCAATCCTTCCAGCGTACCCGCTCATCCCGCACCACCCAGCCATCCTGTGGCGCAAAGCTCTCGGCCAGCCACAGGCCGCGGGTGCTCGCCTGCACCAACTGGTCCTTCTTCAGGGTGTACAGCTCAGCCAGCGGTTGACCATCCTGCAACGGCATCAGGTACAAATCCGGCCGCTTGCGGTTCAGCCGCGCCACCAGTTGATCGCCTTCGAGCCGTTCGTCGACATGGAACAGGCTCAGCCCCTTGGCCTCCCGGGGCACCTGCAGGCGCAGGTCGTAGATCAGTTGCAGCGATGCGGTGGGCAGGTGCACATAGGCCCGTGGCCGTTCCAATAGCATCAGGTTGGCGCAGTGCACCGGACGAGCGGCGCCGGACGCCGGCGTCAGCACGAAGGGCAGGGCTTCGCGGTAGTGCAGCGCGGCAGCGTAGGGCGCCGGCAGCCAGGTGTCGTTGAAGCGCCCGCCCAGCCAGCCCTCCGGGGTTTCCAGCAGGCACTCCTCGGCCACTTCCTGGATGGCGGTGTGCAGCGGCAGGTTCAACTCGTGGGCAGGCACGTAGCCGGAGATCAGCTTGAGCACCACGTCGCCGCGGTCCTGGCGGCGCTGGCGCACCAGCACCCAGTAGTCGCGGCCCTGCCAGTGCAAGGTCAGGCGCACCGACACGCCGAGGTTGGCCAGTTCGACCACGAAGCGCTGCGGGTCGGCCAGCTGGATGGCCTTGCGCCGCTGCAGGGTCTGGGCGAAGTTCAGCGGCATGCCGATGCTCTGGTAGCTCAGGCCCTCGGGGCTGGCCTCGACATGCAGCGGCAGGGTCTTGAAATTGCTCGGATTCTTGCGGATCAGCGTTCGCGGCACGAGGCTCCTCCTTGCATTGAATCCCCGCCCCGGCGGCTCAGTGCCGATCGAGAATGCGGGCGACGGTGGCCACGTTGTGGGCCAGGTGCAGCGGATTGATGGTGCCGACGATGGCACTGCTCACGCCGGGGTGGGCAAACAGCAACTCGAAACTGGCCTGCACCGGGTCGACCCCGGGCGCCAGGCAGATATGCCCGCTGGCGAGCGCCTTCTTCACCAGGATGGCCTTGCCGTGTTCGGCAGCGTAGTCGAGCACCGGGCGCTCTGCCTGCTCGTTGAGGTTGTAGGTGACCATGGCGCAATCACCTTGCTCCAGCGCTTTCAGGCCGCCAGCGACGGTCTTGCCGGACAGCCCATAGCCGAGGATCTTGCCTTCCTGCTTCAGCGCCGCCAGTGTTTCATACACGCCCTGCTGCTCGAGGATGGCCAGGTCGTTGCCGTCGGAGTGCACCAGCACCAGTTCGATACGGTCGGTTTCCAGGCGCTTGAGGCTGCGCTCCACCGATCGGCGGGTATGGGCGGCGCTGAAGTCGAAGTGCGACTGGCCGGCGTCGAACTCCTCGCCGACCTTGCTGACGATCACCCACTGCTCGCGCTGGCCGCGCAGCAATGGGCCGAGGCGCTCTTCACTGCGACCGTAGGCGGGGGCGGTGTCGATCAGGTTGATGCCCAGCTCGCGGGCCTGGGCCAGCAGCAGGCGGGCGGCATCGTCATCGGGAATGGTGAAGCCGTTGGGGTATTTCACCCCCTGGTCGCGGCCCAGCTTGACCGTGCCCAGGCCCAGTGGCGAAACCCGCAGGCCGGTGTTGCCCAGCGGGCGGTGATGATTGTGCAGGGTTGGCAGGCTCATGGCAGCAGTTGCTCCCAGGCCGGCACGCCCAGCGCCGGGCGGGGCAGGTCGGCGAGCTGCGCTTGCGCGGCTGGGCGGATGCCGTCGCGTTCGAAGCTGGCCAGTACGCGGTCGGCGAAGTCCGGCGCCAGGGCCAGCTTGGTCGGCCAGCCCACCAGCAGGCGCTGCTGCTCGGCGAGGAAGGCGTTGTCCGGGCGCGCCAGGCCCGATTGCGCAGGCTCGGCGCGGTCGATACGCAGGGTTGCCCAGCGCATCTGGCTTTGATCGACCCAAGGCATCAGGCTGGCGACTTCCTTTTGCGCCGCGGCGATCTGCGCGGCAGGCTCGCGGGCCACGCCATCGGCCTCGGCCAAGTCGCCACCGAGGTACCACACCCACTGGCCGTCGGCGGCCGGGTGGGTGGTCACGGTGATGCGCGGCTTGGGCCCGCCCCCCAGGCAATGGGCGTACAGCGGCTTGAGGTTCGGGCCCTTGGCCAGGACCATGTGCAGTGGCCGGCGCTGCATGGCTGGCTGGCTGAGGCCGAGGGCGCGCAGCAGCGCTTCGGTGCCGCCACCGGCGCTGAGGACGATGCGCTGCGCGCGGATCTGGCGGCCATCGACGATCAGCCCGACCAGCTCATCGCCTTCGCGCAGCGGCTCGATGCGCTCGCCGGCCAGCAGGCTGTCGCCGGCCAGTTGGGCCAGGTTGGCCAGCAGGCTGGGGACGTCGATGACCAACTCGGCCAGGCGGTAGACCTTGCCCTTGAACGCGCGGTCCTGCAGGGCCGGCGGCAGTTGCTCGCCCTTGACCTGGTCGACCCGGCCGCGCACGGCCTTGCTGGCGAAGAAACTGGTGAGGTTGCCGGCCAGGGTGCCGGGCGACCACAGGTAGTGGGCCTCGGACAACAGGCGGGTGTGGGTGAGGTCCAGCTCGCCGTTGCCGGCCAGGGCCTCGCGCCAGCGCCGCGGCATGTCGGCGATGGCCTCGGAGGCGCCGGTCAGGGCGCCGTGCAGGGCGTACTTGGTGCCGCCATGGATGATGCCCTGGGACTTGATGGTCTGTTCGCCGCCAAGGCTGGCGCGCTCCACCAGCACCGTCGAGTAGCCCTGGCCGCGCAGGCGGGCGTTGAGCCAGAGGCCTGCGACCCCGGCGCCGACGATCAGCACGTCAGTGGAAATGGCAGATGGCATGCGGGCACCTCGAAAGCTGGGACAGGTGCGCAGTATACCGCGTCGTGCCGGCATGGGCTTGGCGATCCTGGGGCGCTGCGCAGCCCTTTCGCGACACAAGGCCGCTCCTACAGGGACGGCCAAGGCCTCAGATCGGCCGCAAAATCCTCAGGGGAGCATCAGTGCCCGGCAGTATTGGAAAACACCTGGATCACCACCACGCCGCCAACGATCATGGCCATGCCCAGCATCGCCGGCACATCCAGCTTCTGCCCGTAGATCACCAGCGCCGCCACGCTGATCAGCACGATCCCCAGGCCCGACCAGATGGCATAGGCGATGCCCACCGGGATGCTGCGCACCACCAGGGTCAGCATCCAGAACGCCACGCCATAGCCGCATACCATCAGCAGCAGTGGCAAGGGTGTGCTCAAGCCCTTGACCGCCTTCATGGACGCCGTGGCGATGACTTCGGCACAGATGGCGATGGCGAGATAGGTATAGGCGTTCATGGTGCGGGTCCTCCGTTGCTGGTCGGGCATTCTAGGGGATCCCTGGATGCGGTAAAGTCATTTCCTATCTGTAATGGAGATAGGTGGCCATGGCCGAGCAGTGGAATCTGGAGCAGCTTCGTCTATTCGTGCGCACCGCCGAGCTGCGTTCGTTCTCGGCCGTGGCCCGCGAACAGCGCAAGGCGCAGTCGGCGGTGAGCAATGCCATCGCGCTGCTCGAGGCCGACCTGGGCGTGACCCTGTTCGAGCGCAGCAGCGGCCGCCAGCCGCGCTTGACCGAGCGCGGTGGTGCGCTGCTCGAGGATGCCCGCGAACTGCTGCGCCAGTGCGAGCGCCTGGACGGTCGCGCGCTGGCGTTGATGCGGGGCCAGGAGGCCCTGCTGCGGGTGGCCCAGGATGAAGCCATGCCTTACCAGCCGGTGATCGACAGCCTCGACGAACTCGCCGCGCGTTATCCATACCTGGAAGTGCAACTGGCCAGCGGCGCCCAGGGCGATGTGGCGCGCAAGCTGGTGGAGCGGCGCGCCGACCTGGGCTTGTTCTTTCACCACGAGCGCATTCCGGCTTCGCTGGAGCGGCGCGCCCTGGGCAGCGTGGAAATGGTCACGGTCTGTGCCATCGACCATCCCCTGGCGCACCTGGCCAAGGTCACTCGCCAGCAACTGGCTCGCCATAGGCAACTGTTGATCACCCCGCAGCAGAGCGGCTACCCCGGCGGCGAGGCGATCAGCCCGCAGGTCTGGCGCTGCGACAGTTTCTACGCCATGGCCGAGCTGCTCATGCGGGGCCTGGGCTGGGCCTGGTTGCCGCGGCATGTGGTGCAGTACCCCACCTACCAGACCCAGATGGTCGAGCTCGACAGCGAGTGGCGCCCGCCGGCGTTGGTGGCGGAACTGGCCTGGCGCCGAGACGAACCCCTGGGCCCGGCGGCGCAGTGGCTGGCCGAGCGCTTCGCCATGCACCTGCGCGCGATCGGCTGACAGGCCTTTTCATCCAGTTCCTAGTAAACTTCGCCGCCATGAACAGAACCCTCTATACCTTGCTGTTTCACCTGGGCCTGCCGCTGGTCGCGCTGCGCCTGTTCCTGCGCGGGCGCAAGGCGCCGGCGTACCGCCAGCGCATCGGCGAGCGCTTCGCCTGCCAGCTGCCGGCCATGCGCCAGGGCGGCATTTGGGTGCATGCGGTGTCGGTGGGCGAGAGCATCGCCGCCGCACCGATGGTCCGCGCCTTGCTCAAGCAGTACCCGGACCTGTCGATCACCCTGACCTGCATGACCCCGACCGGCTCCGAGCGCATTCGCGCGATGTTCGAGGGCGAGCCACGGGTGCAGCACTGCTACCTGCCCTATGACCTGCCTTGGGCGGCCGGGCGCTTCCTCGACCATGTGCGTCCACGGCTGGGCATCATCATGGAAACCGAACTGTGGCCCAACCATATCCACCAATGCGCCAAGCGCGGCATTCCAGTGGCCTTGGCCAATGCCCGCTTGTCCGAGCGCTCGGCCCGTGGCTACGCCCGCTTCGCCGGCCTGACCCGGCCGATGCTCGAGCAGATGAGCCTGATCGCCGTGCAGACGGCCACCGAGGCCGAGCGTTTCCGCGCACTGGGTGCGCGCAATGAGTGTGTGCAGGTGACCGGCTCGATCAAGTTCGACCTGAAGATCGACGACCAGCTGCTGCCCCGCGCCCAGGCGCTGCGTGCGCAGTGGGGGGCAACGCAGCGGCCGGTGTGGATCGCTGCCAGTACCCATGAAGGCGAAGATGCACTGATGCTCGAGGCCCACCGTGAGCTGCTCAAGGTGCACAGCGACGCGTTGTTGATCCTGGTGCCGCGCCACCCCGAGCGGTTCAATGCCGTGCAGGCGTTGTGCGCCGGGCAGTTCGCCACGGTTCGCCGCTCCGGCGCTGCGGCGGTCGAGGCCAGCACCCAGGTGTTGCTCGGCGACACCATGGGCGAACTGCTGTTTCTCTATGCCCTGGCCGATATCGCCTTCGTCGGCGGCAGCCTGGTGCCCACCGGCGGGCACAATCCGCTGGAGCCGGCGGCGTTGGCGCTGCCGGTGATCATGGGGCCGCATGTGTTCAACTTCCTCGAAATCAGCGCGATGCTGCGCCAGGCGGGGGCGTTGCAGCAGGTTGACGATGCCGAAGGGCTGGCCGGCGCGGTGCGCCGGTTGATCGAGCTGCCGCAGGATGCGCGGCGCGTGGGCGAGGCGGGCAGGGCGGTGATGCAGGCCAACCAGGGGGCGTTGCAGCGGTTGCTGGATGGCTTGGCTGCGTTGATCCGCTGATCCGTGAAAGGCAGCGACCCCTGTAGGAGCGGCCTTGTGTCGCGAAAGGGCCGCGAAGCGGCCCCGGCGATCTATACGGCGCAGCTGAAACCTGGGGCCGCTGCGCGCCCCATCGCGACACAAGGCCGCTCCTACACCGCCTGCGTACGCCCTTGGCTCAAGGCCGGCGCTCGAAGTTCTTCGCCGCCGCCGCCGCCAGGTCCGGTGGCAGGAAATCCTTGTCCGGGTTGTAGTCGGCCTTCAGGTACCGGCCCAGGTCCTGCAGGTCCTGCGGGCTCAGGGTGCCGGCGGCCTGCTTGAGGCGCAGGTTGTCGAGGATGTAGTCGTAGCGGCTGTTGTTGTAGTCGCGCACCGAGGTGTACAGCTGGCGCTGCGCATCCAGCACGTCGACAATGTTGCGGGTGCCGACCTGGTAGCCGATCTCGGTGGCCTCCAGCGCGCTCTGGTTGGAGATGATCGACTGCTTGCGCGCCTGCACCTGTTCGACATCGGTGTTCACCGCGCGGTGCAGGTTGCGCGTGTTCTCCACCACCTGGCGGCGCAGGCTCTCGCGTTGCTGCTCGCTCTGGGTCAGCCGCGAGTAAGCCTCGCGCACCTGGGAGCTGGTCAGGCCGCCGCTGTAGATCGGGATATTCAGTTGCAGGCCGACGCTGGTCTGCTCGACGTCACCGCCATAGCGCACGCCGTTCTGCGAGGGGTTGGTGAAGCCCAGGTTGTCGTTGTCGCCTTTCTGGTACTTGGCCACTGCGTCCAGGGTCGGTGCGTGGCCGGCCTTGCGCTGGCGCACCGTCTCTTCGGCCGCGGCCACGGCGTGGTTGGTGGCCAGCAGGTTGAGGTTCTGCCGCCCGGCGGTCTCGACCCAGGCTTTGGCGTCGTTGGGGATCGGCACCTGCACCGGCAGGCTGTGGACCACCCCCTGGATCGCCGAGTACTGGCGGTTGGTCAGGGTGATCAAGGCTTCGAAGGCATCCTGCACCTGGCGCTCGGCAATGATCCGGTTGGCCCGGGCGGTGTCGTAGCTGGCTTGCGATTGCAGCACGTCGGTCTTGTCCGAGAGGCCGACGTCGAAGCGCTCGTTGGACTGGTCCAGCTGGCGTTTGAAGGCGGCTTCCTCGGCCTTGGTCGAGGCCAGGTTGTCCTGGGCGCGCAGCACCGCGAAGTAGTTCTCGGCGGTTTGCAGGATCAGGTTCTGTTCGGTGGCCGACAGTTCCAGCGCGGCCTGCTCGTTGACCGCTTCGGCCGCCTGCAGCTGGAACCAGCGGTCGGCGCGGAAGATCGGTTGGGCCAGGGTGGCGCTCCAGGCATTGCCGCTGCGGTTGGAGGTGATCGAAGGTTCGTCGAGCTTGGTGCGGGTGTTCATCATCTCGGCGCCGGCCGAGAGGTTGGGCAGCAGGCCAGCACGGGCCTGGGGCACCACTTCGCGGCGAGCACCGTAGTCGGCGCGGGCGGCCGCCAGGTCGGCGTTGTTGTCGACCGCTTCCTGGTAGACGCTGACCAGGTCGGTTTTCACCGTCGTGGGCGTGTCCACCGCCCACGCCACTCCGTTGGACGCACAAGACACGGCAATCGCCAGTGAGAGTTTGCGCAGCATAGGGCAATCCTTGATCAAGATTTATTTACTGTACTGTCGGGTATCGAGCGATGGGCCAGTGTAGTGCCGCGCGCTTTCGCCAACAATCCGCTGCTTGCGCCATTTATCGCGCCTGGATATACCCGCTTGGCTTTGCCGACCACTCCAGTCTAGACTGCGCATGTTCTTGTCGGGGTGCCTTGAAGCAAAGGCTGAGATCGCAGAGGTGCGGATCCCGTTGAACCTGATCAGGTTAGCGCCTGCGTAGGGAACAAGATTGCTCTCAGTCCCGGGAGCCTCTTGTGCCAGGTCCGGGATCGCCACAGCTGCTTGCAGCCCACGGCACCCCACATCCGGCACTGCACTCGTCACCCCGAGTGCGTCCACGCCTTTCAGGTTCACCCCGACATTCCACCGCTGGAAGCTGTCTGGAGAGCCTGTGATGAGCAAACAAGAAAAATCGATCCACCTCAGCGAGTCGGCGCAAGTCGATCAGCAGTCCGTGCAACCCTTGCCCAATTCGCGCAAGGTCTATGTCCAGGGTTCGCGCCCCGACATCCGCGTGCCCATGCGCGAGATCAGCCTGCACGACACCCCGACCGATTTCGGTGGCGAGCAGAACGCCCCAGTGCTGGTGTACGACACCTCGGGTCCCTACACCGACCCCGAGGTCATCATCGACGTGCGCAAGGGCCTGGGCGATGTGCGTTCGGCATGGATCGACGCCCGGGGCGACACCGAGCGCCTCGAGGGCCTGAGCTCGCACTTCGGCCAGCAACGCCTGACCGACGCCGAGCTGACCAAGCTGCGCTTCGCCCACGTGCGCAACCCGCGTCGGGCCAAGGCCGGCGCCAACGTCACGCAGATGCACTACGCCCGTCAGGGCATCATCACCGCCGAGATGGAATACGTCGCCATCCGCGAGAACATGAAGCTGCAGGAGGCCCGCGCCGCCGGCCTGCTCAGCCAGCAGCACGCCGGCCACAGCTTCGGCGCGAGCATCCCGAAAGAGATCACCCCCGAGTTCGTCCGCGAAGAGATCGCCCGAGGCCGCGCGATCATTCCGGCCAACATCAACCACACCGAGCTTGAGCCGATGATCATCGGCCGCAACTTCCTGGTGAAGATCAACGGCAACATCGGCAACAGCGCCCTGGGTTCCTCGATCGAGGAAGAAGTGGCCAAGCTGACCTGGGGCATCCGCTGGGGCTCGGACACGGTCATGGACCTGTCCACCGGCAAGCACATCCACGAGACCCGCGAGTGGATCATCCGCAACTCGCCGGTGCCGATCGGCACCGTGCCGATCTACCAGGCCCTGGAAAAGGTCAATGGCGTCGCCGAGGACCTGACCTGGGAGCTGTTCCGCGACACCCTGATCGAACAGGCCGAGCAGGGCGTGGACTACTTCACCATCCACGCAGGCGTGCTGCTGCGCTATGTGCCGCTGACCGCCAAGCGGGTCACCGGCATCGTCAGCCGTGGCGGCTCGATCATGGCCAAGTGGTGCCTGGCGCACCACAAGGAAAACTTCCTGTACACGCACTTCGACGAGATCTGCGAAATCATGAAGGCCTACGACGTCAGCTTCTCGCTGGGCGACGGCCTGCGTCCCGGCTCGATCGCCGATGCCAACGACGCGGCGCAGTTCGGTGAGCTGGAGACCCTCGGCGAACTGACCAAGATCGCCTGGAAGCACGATGTGCAGTGCATGATCGAAGGCCCCGGCCACGTACCGATGCAACTGATCAAGGAAAACATGGACAAGCAGCTGGAGTGCTGCGACGAGGCGCCGTTCTACACCCTCGGCCCGCTGACCACCGACATCGCGCCGGGCTACGACCACATCACCTCCGGCATCGGCGCGGCGATGATCGGCTGGTTCGGTTGCGCCATGCTCTGCTACGTGACGCCCAAGGAGCACCTGGGGCTGCCGAACAAGGATGACGTCAAGACCGGCATCATCACCTACAAGATCGCCGCGCATGCCGCCGACCTTGCCAAGGGCCATCCGGGCGCGCAGATTCGCGACAACGCCTTGTCCAAGGCACGCTTCGAGTTCCGCTGGGAAGACCAGTTCAACCTGGGCCTGGACCCGGACACCGCGCGCGCCTTCCATGACGAGACCCTGCCCAAGGAATCGGCCAAGGTCGCGCACTTCTGCTCGATGTGCGGGCCGAAGTTCTGCTCGATGAAGATCACCCAGGAAGTACGTGAATACGCCGCCAAGATCGAAACCGTGGACGTCACGGTCGAGCAGGGCATGCGCGAGCAGGCCGAGCGGTTCCGCCAGGAAGGCAGCCAGCTGTACCAGAAGGTTTAAGTAGACCTTGGGGGCCGCTTTGCGGCCCTTTCGCGACACAAGGCCGCTCCTACAGGTCCTCTGTATGGCTCAAGCCATGCGCGGAACCTGTGGGAGCGGCCTTGCGTCGCGAAACGAGGACGCAGTCCTCGCCAGCCACAACCCCATACTTCGGCGAGCCCCCATGACAACCTCCAGCCACTTCTCCCCCGACCACCCGGTCCCCAGCCACCATCGCCAGTTCGGCGCCCGCGACCTGTTCTCGCTGTGGTTCTCCCTCGGTATCGGCCTGATGGTCCTGCAGGTCGGTGGCCTGCTGGCGCCGGGGCTGGGCCTGGCAGGAGCGATCCTGGCAGTCACCCTTGGCAGCGCGGTGGGCGTCTTGCTGCTGGCCGCGGCTGGGGTGATCGGCAGTGACACCGGCCTGTCGGCGATGGGCAGCCTGCGCCTGACCCTGGGCCGTCACGGCGCGCGCCTGCCGGCGCTGCTCAACCTACTGCAACTGGTCGGCTGGGGCTCGTTCGAGATCATCGTCATGCGCGACGCCGCCAGCCTGCTCGGCGCGCGCGCCTTTGGCGACGCCAGCGACTGGAGCAGCCCGCTGCTGTGGACCCTGTGTTTCGGCGCCCTGGCCACCCTGCTGGCGGTCAGCGGGCCGTTGGCATTCGTGCGCAAGGTGCTGCGCAAGTGGGGGATCTGGCTGCTGCTCGGCGCTTGCCTGTGGCTGACCTGGAACCTGTTCGCCAAGGCCGACCTGGCCGCGCTGTGGCGCCGCCCGGGCGATGGCTCGCTGTCCCTGGCGCTGGGTTTCGACATCGTGATTGCCATGCCGCTGTCATGGTTGCCGCTGATCGCCGACTACTCGCGCTTTGGCCAGCGTGCCAGCCGGGTGTTCGGCGGCACGGCGCTGGGTTTTTTCCTCGGCAACACCTGGCTGATGAGCCTGGGCGTGGCCTACACCCTGGCGTTCGCGCCGAGCGGTGACGTGAATGCGCTGCTGCTGGCGCTGGCCGGCGCCGGGCTGGGTATCCCGCTGTTGCTGATCTTGCTCGACGAGTCGGAGAACGCCTTTGCCGATATTCATTCGGCAGCTGTGTCCAGTGGCCTGTTGGTGCGGCTCAAGGTCGAGCACCTGGCCTTGGCCATTGGTGTGCTGTGTACGCTGATCGCCCTGCTGGCACCGCTGGCGCAGTACCAGAATTTCCTGCTGCTGATCGGCTCGGTATTCGCCCCGCTGTTCGGCGTGGTGCTGGTGGACCACTTCGTGGTGCGCCGCAGGCGCTTGCCGACCGTGGTTCAGGGGCTGCACTGGCAGGCATTGCTGGCCTGGGCGGCGGGGGTGGCGGCTTATCACTTGATGGCGACCCAGGCGCCGGAGCTGGGGGCGACCCTGCCGGCACTGCTGCTGGCAGGGGGGCTATACCGGTTGCTGGCGCTCAGCCGCGGCCAGGAAACAGCTCGGGCTTGAGCACGCCGTTGAGGCGTGGGTAGGGGATCTTCAGCTCGACGTGGCCCATGGCATAGGGCGCGATGGCATAGACCTCGTACTTGATCACCACCGCGCCGTAGGTCAGGGCGATGTGCGGCGATTGCTTGAACGGCCAGGTCTTGACGAACTCGGGGTCCTTGTCCATGCCGGTGCTGATCAGCCAGGCGCGGTGGGACTCCTCGGCGGTCTTCCAGAAGGTCGCGGCCTGGCCGGGCAGCAGCATGTCGTCCAGGGTCAGCACCTTGTCCAGCTTGCGCGAGTAGTTGATGAAGCCGCGCCCCGGCATGCCGTGGGCGCCGCCGCTGTCGAGGTAGCTGGATAGCTCGACGATCACCAGCCCGTCATGCTGTTCGCGTACCTTGGCCTGCAGGTAGCTGCTGTTGCGCTTGTCGGCGCGGGCCAGGTAAGCCTGTTCATAGGCTTGCAGCGAGGCCGGCGGGGTGCCGCGCTGGTTGTCCTCGGTCAGTTGCAGCAGGCGTTTCTCGACGATGGCGTCGAGTTTCGGCAGGGCCGGGAAGTGCACGGTGTCGATGTTCACCAGCGGGCAGTCGCTTTCGCTGCAGCCGGGTTTCACGTGCTCCCAGGCCTCGCGCTTGACCTCGAGCGGAGCCCGGTAGTTGGGCGTGAACAGGCTCTGGCAGGCGCCGAGCGCCAGTGCCAGAACGGCCACGGAAGTCAGTTTGACTAGCCTCATGTTGATCCTTGCGGGGCAGTGATGATCGGCCTTGGACCGCCTGCGCGGCCTTCGGTTCGCCACTAAGCTAACAGAGAGCGCCGCGCCTGTCCCGGCCGCCCGAACGGTCGACGGAAAGGGATGAAACCGGGCGGTTCGCAGAGTAGGATTGCGCGATGCGGTAAACGAGGTATCAAGGAGTTGGCATGACGGACACGTTGAATTCAGTACCGACGCAGGTCGAGATCGCGCGGCGGGAGCAGTTGTTCAAGGGCTTCTACAAGCTCGACAAGCTGCACCTGCGCCACGAATTGTTCGCCGGCGGCATGAGCCGCGAATTCACTCGCGAGCTGTTCGTGCGCCATGACGCGGTGTGCGTGCTGCCCTACGACCCGCAGCGCGACGAAGTGGTGCTGATCGAGCAGTTCCGTGTAGGGGCCGTGGGCAAGATCGACAATCCGTGGCTGATCGAGATGGTCGCCGGCCTGATCGACAAGGACGAGCAGCCCGAAGAAGTCGCCCATCGCGAAGCCGAGGAAGAAGCCGGCCTGAGCTTTTCGGGGCTGTGGCCAATGACCAAGTACTTCCCCTCACCGGGCGGCAGCGACGAGTACGTCCACCTGTTCCTGGGCCGCTGCGTCAGCCTGGGCGCCGGTGGCCTGCATGGCCTGGAAGAAGAGAGCGAGGACATTCGCGTGCGCGTATGGTCGTTCGAGGATGCCCTGCAGGCCGTGCGCGATGGGCGCATCTGCAACGCCGCGGCGATCATCGGCCTGCAATGGCTGGCGCTCAACCGTGATGAAGTCCGAGGTATGTGGAAGTGAACCTGCTGCGCGAGCGCTATCGGGTCGACCTGGTCGGGCTGCAATCGGCCTGCGAGGCCAACTATGCCCGGCTCATGCGCTTGCTGCCGGACATGCGCACCACCCAGAGTTCGCGCCGCATCGGCATGACCCAGGGCGACCAGATGCTCGGCGTGCTGGTGCTCGAGGTGCTCCTGGCCTGCCCTTACACCACCACCCTCAAGGTGCGCCAGGAGCACAGCTTGCCCTGGCTGCCGGTGCCTGAGCTGGAAGTGCAGGTGTATCACGACGCGCGCATGGCCGAGGTGGTCAGCGCCGAGCACACCCGCCGCCTGCGCAGCATCTACCCGTATCCGAACACGGCGATGCACCAGCCGGACGAGAAGGCCCAGCTCAACCTGTTCCTGGGTGAATGGCTGAGCCACTGCCTGGCCTGCGGCCACGAGCTCGAAGCGGTGCGCTGAAATGTGACCTGTGTCGGTTTCGTGTGTTTGCGCCAAACCGATCCGCCGCCATAATCGCTGCTGAATCCGTTCGAGGAGCCGGCCGTTGCCGCAGCCACCCCATTTCCCGTCACCCGTCCATGTGGTGCAACTGACCGATGCCCATCTGTTCGCCGACCCGGCGGGCACCTTGTTGGGCCTCAATACCCGCGCCAGCCTCGGGCACGTGGTCGGCCAGGTTCGCCGCGAACAACCGCGCATCGACCTGCTGCTGTGCACGGGCGATCTTTCCCAGGATGCCAGCGGCGAATCCTACGCAGCCTTTCGCGAACTGACGTCGACGCTCGGTGCGCCAGCACGTTGGCTGCCGGGTAACCATGACGAGGCGCGGGTCATGGCCGAGGTGGCGCCGGAACTGGTGCAGTCAGTGACCGATATCGGTGCCTGGCGCATCGTCATGCTCGACTCGGCAGTGATCGGTGCCACCTTCGGCCTGTTGGCCGATGACCAGTTGGCCGTGCTGGACCAGGCGCTGAGCGGTGCGGGCGAGCGCCATTGCCTGGTGTGCTGCCATCACCAGCCGGTGGATATCGGCTGCGCCTGGATCGCGCCGATCGGGCTGCATAATGCCGATGAGCTGCTGCGGCGTCTGCGCAGTTATCCACAGGTGAAGGCGCTGCTGTGGGGGCATATTCACCAGGAGTGGGACGAGGTGCGTGACGGTATCCGTTTTCTCGCCACGCCTTCGACCTGCATCCAGTTCGCGCCGCGAAGCGAGGACTTCAAGGTGAGCGAAGAGCAGCCGGGCTACCGCTGGCTGCGGCTGCATGCCGACGGGCGGTTGGAGACCGGAGTGGAGCGGGCGCGGGACTTCGTGGTGAAGCTGGATTTCGACAGCCCGGGCTACTGAGTCGGGGGACCGCTTTGCGGTCCTTTCGCGACACAAGGCCGCTCCCACAGAGATCGTGCCCCGGCTGCTTGAAGAATTTGTTGCGAAAATCCCCAGGCTGCGCCAATGACCATCGAACACGCTACACTGCGCGTCTTTGCGTCCGGGGGCAGCATGTCGGGTTCCATCCTCTATATCCATGGCTTCAACAGCTCGCCGCTGTCGACCAAGGCCCGTCAGCTCGAGACGCTGATGCAGCAGCTCGGCCTGGCCGCTCAACTGCGCGTCCCGGCGCTGCACCACCACCCGCGCCAGGCTATCGCCCAGCTGGAGGCAGCCATCGGTGAGCTGGGCGCGCCGCTGCTGGTCGGCAGCTCCCTTGGCGGCTACTATGCCACCCATCTTGCCGAGCGCCACGGGCTCAAGGCTTTGCTGGTCAACCCGGCGGTGGCCCCGCACCGGCTGTTCGACGGCTACCTCGGCACCCAGCGCAACCTTTATACCGACGAGGCCTGGGAGCTGACCCACGACCACGTGGACGCCCTGGCCGAGCTGGAAGTGCCGCCGCCCCAGGATGCCGCACGCTATCAAGTGTGGTTGCAGACCGCCGATGAAACCCTGGACTATCGCCAGGCCGAGCGCTATTACCGTGCCTGCGCCCTGCGTATCCAGGCCGCAGGCGACCACAGCTACCAGGGCTTCGCCAGGCAATTGCCGGCCCTGCTGGCCTTCGCCGGTATTGCCCGCGGGCAGTATGCGGCGCTGGATTTTTCTGTATTTTGACTTTTGCACTCACCAGACTGACGACGAGACCCCATGGCCAATCCCAGCGCTAGCGCCTATAACGCAGACGCCATCGAAGTCCTCTCGGGCCTTGATCCGGTCCGCAAGCGGCCGGGCATGTACACCGACACCAGCCGGCCGAACCACCTGGCCCAGGAAGTCATCGACAACAGTGTCGACGAAGCCCTGGCAGGCCATGCCCGTTCGGTACAGGTCATCCTCCACGCCGACCACTCGCTGGAAGTCAGCGACGATGGCCGCGGCATGCCGGTGGACATCCACCCCGAAGAGGGCGTGTCCGGTGTCGAGCTGATCCTCACCAAGCTGCACGCCGGCGGCAAGTTCTCCAACAAGAACTACCAGTTCTCCGGTGGCCTGCACGGCGTCGGCATCTCGGTGGTCAACGCCCTGTCGAGCCAGGTGCGCGTGCGCGTCAAGCGCGATGGCAACGAGTACCAGATGACCTTCGCCGACGGCTTCAAGGCCAGCGAGCTGGAAGTGGTCGGCAGCGTCGGCAAGCGCAACACCGGCACCAGCGTGTACTTCACCCCCGATCCGAAGTACTTCGACTCGCCGAAATTTTCCATCAGCCGCCTCAAGCATGTGCTCAAGGCCAAGGCCGTGCTGTGCCCGGGGCTGTCGATCAGCTTCGAGGACAAGGGCACCGGCGAGAAGGTCGAGTGGCACTACGAGGACGGCCTGCGCTCCTACCTGGTCGACTCGGTCAGCGAGTTCCTGCGCCTGCCTGACGAGCCGTTCTGCGGCAGCCTGGCGGGTAACAAGGAAGCCGTGGACTGGGCCCTGCTGTGGCTGCCCGAGGGCGGCGACAGCATTCAGGAAAGCTACGTCAACCTGATCCCTACCGCCCAGGGCGGCACCCACGTCAACGGCCTGCGCCAGGGCCTGCTGGATGCCATGCGTGAGTTCTGCGAATTCCGCAACCTGCTGCCACGCGGGGTCAAGCTGGCCCCCGAGGACGTCTGGGAGCGCATCAGCTTCGTGCTGTCGATGAAGATGCAGGAACCGCAGTTCTCGGGCCAGACCAAGGAGCGCCTGTCCTCCCGCGAGGCGGCGGCGTTCGTCTCCGGCGTGGTCAAGGACGCCTTCAGCCTGTGGCTCAACGCCCACCCCGAGCTGGGCATGCAACTGGCGGAGCTGGCCATCAGCAATGCTGGCCGCCGCCTGAAGGCGAGCAAGAAGGTCGAGCGCAAGCGCATCACCCAGGGCCCGGCGCTGCCGGGCAAGCTGGCCGACTGCGCCGGGCAGGACCCGATGCGCGCCGAGCTGTTCCTGGTCGAGGGCGACTCGGCCGGTGGTTCGGCCAAGCAGGCGCGGGACAAGGAATACCAGGCGATCCTGCCGCTGCGCGGCAAGATCCTCAACACCTGGGAGGTCGATGGTGGCGAGGTCCTGGCCAGCCAGGAGGTGCACAACATCGCCGTGGCCATCGGCGTCGACCCGGGCGCCAGCGACCTCAGCCAGCTGCGCTACGGCAAGATCTGCATCCTCGCCGACGCCGACTCCGACGGCCTGCACATCGCCACCTTGCTGTGCGCGCTGTTCGTCCAGCACTTCCGCCCGCTGGTCGAGGCTGGGCACGTCTACGTGGCCATGCCGCCGCTGTACCGCATCGACCTGGGCAAGGAGATCTACTACGCCCTGGACGACGCCGAGCGTGACGGCATCCTCGACCGCCTGGTCGCCGAGAAGAAGCGCGGCAAGCCGCAGGTCACCCGCTTCAAGGGCCTGGGCGAGATGAACCCGCCGCAGCTGCGCGAAACCACCATGGACCCGAACACCCGGCGCCTGGTGCAGTTGACCCTGGACGACCTGGCGGGCACCACCGAGATCATGGACATGCTGCTGGCCAAGAAACGTGCGGGCGACCGCAAGAACTGGCTGGAGACCAAGGGCAACCTGGCCGAGGTCCTGGTTTGATGCGTCTGCTGCTGGCGGCCTGCCTGGCGTTGTGCGCCCTGCAGGCCCAGGCGGACAGCTGGCCGGAGCTCAAGCTGAGCGGCGAGCACGTGGTCGAAGGCATGCGCGGTGGCAACCTGTCGGGCCTGGCGTTCTGCCGTGGTGCGTTGTGGGCGGTGTCCGACCGCGACGACGACCGCATCTACCGGCTCGACCAGGAGCCCGGCGCCTGGCGTGCCCAGCCGCTGACCTTCACCCCGCCCGAGGCGCCGGACACCGGCCTGCCCTGGGGGCTGAAGTCGCGCAACTGGGCGGCGTCCTATATCCGCGGCGGCGCGCTGGACTTCGAAGGCATCACCTGTGACCAGGCCGGTACTATCCTGATCGTCAGCGAGGCCCACGCCGCGGTGCTGCAGCTGCCGGTGGAGGGCGAGCCGGACTGGCTGCGCATCGATCAGGCCATGGTCCGCCAGGCGCGCGCCAGCGGCATGCTGCTGCACTTCAATGCGTTGTTCGAAGGCCTGGCGATCAACCCGGCGGGCGACCGCCTGTGGCTGGCTGCCGAGCGTGAGCGCCGCGGGCTGTTGTCGGTGCAGCGCCAGCAATCGGTGTGGACCTGCGGGCGCAGCTGCGTGCTGCTCAGCGAGGCCGGGGTCGAGATGCAGCCGCCGCAGTTTCCCGGCGCGCGTCCGGTAGCGCGGGATTTCGCCGACCTGGCCTGGTTCGAGGGCAAGCTGTACACCCTCGAGCGCAATGCCTACCGCCTCTGCCGGCGTGACGTCGACAGCGGCGCGGTGGAGCGCTGCTGGTCGTTCGCCGCCGAGGCTTTGCAGGACAGCCGGCGCTACGACCAGGCGTACGGCCTGGCCGAAGCCCTGGTGATCGACAAGGACGGGGCCTGGATCGGCGTGGACAACAACGACCGCCCGCGCGCCGACGGTGAAACCCGGCCGGTGGTCTGGCGCTTCGCCGCGCCGCAAGGTGGCTGGAGCGCCAAGCCGTGAGCCAGCCACCGGGCAAGCGTGCGGGCAGGATATTGATGATCGTCGCCTGGGCGGCGGCGATGTTTCTTGCCACGCGTTTTTTCGGCCAGTGGCAAGACCGCCAGCAGAACCCCAATAGCGTGGTGCAGAGCGAACAGGGCGACGGCTTCATCGAAGTGCGCCTGCTGAGCAATGGCCAGGGGCATTTCGTCGCCGACGGCGCGATCAATGGCCGCGTGGTGCATTTCATGCTCGATACCGGCGCTACCGACGTGGCGATCCCCGAGGCCCTGGCCCGCGACCTGGACCTGGCCCGTGGCGCACCGGTGCAACTAAGCACCGCCAACGGCCGCACCGAAGGCTACCGCACCCGGCTCGACAGCCTGCGCCTGGGTGACATCCACCTGCGCGACGTGCGCGCGCTGGTGGTGCCCGGCCTGGATGGCCAGGCCGTGCTGCTGGGCATGAGTGCCCTGAAACAACTTGAATTTACCCAGCGCGGCGGCACCATGCTGCTGCGCCAGAACCTGAAATGACGAGGCCCGCATGAGCGACTCACTCGAACTCAGTCTCGAAGGCGTCGAACGCCGTTCCCTGGCTGACTTCACCGAACAGGCCTACCTCAACTACTCCATGTACGTGATCATGGATCGCGCCCTGCCGCACATCGGCGACGGCCTCAAGCCGGTGCAACGGCGCATCGTCTATGCCATGAGCGAGCTGGGGCTCGACGCCGACTCCAAGCACAAGAAGTCGGCGCGTACCGTCGGCGACGTGCTCGGCAAGTTCCACCCCCACGGCGACTCGGCGTGCTACGAGGCCATGGTGCTGATGGCCCAGCCGTTCAGCTATCGCTACACCCTGGTCGACGGCCAGGGCAACTGGGGGGCGCCGGACGATCCGAAGTCGTTCGCCGCCATGCGTTACACCGAGGCGCGCCTGTCGCGCTACTCCGAGGTGCTGCTCAGCGAGCTGGGCCAGGGCACTGTCGACTGGGTGCCGAACTTCGACGGCACCTTGCAGGAGCCGGCCGTGCTGCCGGCGCGCCTGCCGAACATCCTGCTCAACGGCACCACCGGCATCGCCGTGGGCATGGCCACCGACGTGCCGCCGCACAACCTGCGGGAGGTGGCCAGCGCCTGCGTGCGCCTGCTCGACGAGCCCAAGGCCACCCTCGAGCAGCTCTGTGAGCACATCCAGGGGCCGGACTACCCGACCGAAGCCGAGATCGTCACCCCGCGCGCCGACATCCTGAAGATGTACGAAAGCGGCAAGGGTTCGATCCGCATGCGCGCGGTGTACCGCATCGAGGATGGCGACATCGTCGTCACCGCGCTGCCGCACCAGGTCTCCGGGGCCAAGGTGCTGGAGCAGATCGCCGCGCAGATGCAGGCCAAGAAGCTGCCGATGGTCGCCGACCTGCGCGACGAATCGGACCACGAGAACCCTTGCCGCATCGTCATCATCCCGCGCTCCAACCGGGTGGACGCCGCCGAGCTGATGCAGCACCTGTTCGCCACCACCGACCTGGAAAGCACCTACCGGGTCAACGTCAACATCATCGGCCTCGACGGCCGGCCGCAGCTGAAGAACCTGCGCCAGCTGCTGCTGGAGTGGCTGGAGTACCGGGTCGGCACCGTTCGTCGTCGCCTGCAGCACCGCCTGGACAAGGTCGAGCGGCGCCTGCACCTGTTGGATGGCTTGCTCACCGCGTTCCTCAACCTGGATGAAGTGATCCACATCATCCGTACCGAGGAGCACCCCAAGCAGGCGTTGATCGCCCGCTTCGACCTGACCGAGATCCAGGCCGACTACATCCTCGAGACGCGCCTGCGCCAGCTGGCCCGCCTGGAAGAGATGAAGATCCGTGGCGAGCAGGACGAACTGCTCAAGGAACAGAAGCGCCTGACCACCCTGCTGGGCAGCGACGCCAAGCTGCGCAAGCTGGTGCGCAGCGAGCTGCTCGAGGACGCCGAGACCTACGGCGACGAGCGCCGCTCGCCGATCGTCGAGCGTGCCGAGGCCAAGGCCCTGTCGGAAAACGAGCTGATGCCGACCGAGCCGGTCACCGTGGTGCTGTCGGAAAAAGGCTGGGTGCGCTGCGCCAAGGGCCACGATATCGACGCCACGGGGCTGTCGTACAAGGCGGGCGACGGCTTCAAGGCCGCCGCTGCCGGCCGCTCCAACCAGTTCGCGGTGCTGATCGACTCCACCGGGCGCAGCTACTCGCTGGCCGCCCATAGCCTGCCGTCGGCCCGTGGCCAGGGCGAGCCGCTGACCGGTCGCCTGACGCCGCCGCCGGGTGCCACCTTCGAGTGCGTGCTGCTGCCCGACGACGATGCGCTGTACGTGGTGGGCTCCGATGCCGGTTACGGCTTCGTGGTCAAGGGCGAGGACCTGCAGGCCAAGAACAAGGCCGGCAAGGGCCTGCTCAGCCTGCCCAATGGCGCCAAGGTCATGACCCCGCGCCCGGTGTCCAATCGCGAGCAGGATTGGCTGGCCGCGGTGACCACCGAGGGCCGCCTGCTGGTGTTCAAGGTGGCCGACCTGCCGCAACTGGGCAAGGGCAAGGGCAACAAGATCATCGGCGTGCCGGGCGACCGGGTGGCCAGCCGCGAAGAGTATGTCACCGACCTGGCGGTGATCAGCGAGGGGGCGACCTTGGTATTGCAGGCCGGCAAGCGTACGCTGTCGCTCAAGCCGGATGACCTGGAGCATTACAAGGGTGAGCGAGGGCGGCGCGGTAGCAAATTGCCACGTGGCTTCCAGCGCGTCGATGCCCTGCTGGTGGACCCCCCCGCTTGATTGAATGGGCCCTCCGCAGCGGCGCTTTCGGCGCCGCTTCGGGCGGAAATGCTGGAGTCTGGCGACTATTTCGCGGATGATAGTGCCCTTGCGGCGCCGGCGTGGCCGAGTGCCCGATTGAATCTACACGAGTATCACTGCGGTCTGTCCGTGACGACCGCCTGGATGGGATGAATGAAATTTCTGCGCCTTCCATTTGCGCTGCTGATGACTGGCTTGCTGGGCCTGAGCGGGTGCAGCATGCACCAGCCGGTCGCCCTGTATCAGCTTGACAGCGGTGAACCCGGCCAGCCGACCCAGGCTGCGGGCATGGCGGTGGTGCTTGGCCCCGTGTCGGTGGCCGACTACCTGCAACGCGAAACCTTCTTGCAGCGCCAGACCGATGGCAGCCTGACCGCGGCGACCGACGGTCGTTGGGCCGGCAGCCTTTCGTCGGATATCGACCAGTTGCTGGTACGCCAGCTGGCATGGCGCCTGGACAGCCAGCGCGTGGTCCTGGCACCGGCCAGCGCCGGCTTCACCCCGGACGTGCAGGTGCTGCTGTCGATCACCCGCCTGGACTCCGGCAAGGACCAGCCCGCAATCCTCGACGCCCAGTGGCGTGTGCTCGATCGCCGTGGCCAGGTGCGTGACAACCGCATCGTCCACCTCGAGCAGCCGCATGCTGGCAGCGAGTCGGCCCAGGTCCAGGCCCAGGGGCAGTTGCTGCAAAAGCTGGCCGAACAGCTGAGCACGGCGGTCAAGCCGCTGGCCAACCAGCCGGCCATCGCCGAAGAGGCTCCGCGCAAGCAGGCCGCGCCGGTGCAGGTGAAGAAAGAACCGGAGAAGCCGAAGATCCCGATGGCCTCGCCGATTCGCACCGATATGGAAGTGTTCCGCTTCTGATATCCGCAGCCACAAAAAAGCCCGCAGCGATGCGGGCTTTTTTGTGGACTGTGCACGATCCCCTGTAGGAGCGGCCTTGCCGAGGCGTCGTACCGGTCGGAAAGGGCTGCGTAGCAGCCCCAGGATCTCCAGTGTTGATGCCAAGATTGCTGGGGCCGCTCTGCGGCCCTTTCGCGACACAAGGCCGCTCCTACAGGGAGCGCACAACCTCTAAATCTCAGGCGCGGTGCTCGTCCATCCGCGCCAGCTGGCGCTCGAGCATCGACGGGTACGGCTCCATCAGGCGCTCCACGCAGCAGGCGCCCTCGGGGCTGGCGATCGGGCGGATGCGGGCGCGCTGGCGTACCAGGGCATCATCGCTGATGCGCCGCTCCACCAGCAGCAGGTTGCGGCTGTGCTGCGACAGGGCCAGGGCGTCCTGAGCCTGCTCGGTCATCAACAGCTCGACCTGGTCCAGGCCCTGCAGGTCGTCGGCCAGCACCAGGCCCAGTTGCAGTTGCAGGGTGATGCCGCTGTCGGCCACCTCGATCTGCAGGGCATGACCCAGGGCGCGCAGCAGTTCGCCGCAGCAGATGGCGTTGGTCAGGTAGTCTTCGCCGCTGTCACGGCTGTGGAACAACAGCAGGGTGCTGCCGTCGTTGAGGGTGTGGATTTCCCCTTCGTACAACGAGGCGGCCTGGTCCAGGCAGTCACGGTAGCGCTCCAGCAGCTCGGTCAGGCGCGTGCGCGGCAGGCGTCGCAGCTGCTCCTGGGAACCTAGCTGCACGGCCAGCACGGCGCTGTGCTGCGGCTCGTCGGACTCGACCACGGCCGGCTTGGCCGGTTCGCTCTGCGCGTCCATCAGGTCGGCGAAGGCGTCGTCGTCCTCCTCCTGGGACTGAGGCTGGGCCACGGCCGTCGCCCGCGGCGCCGGCTTGGCGGCGGGCAGGTCGTCGAAGTCGTCTTCCTCGTCCTCGATTTCCGGCTCCGGCGGCGGCGGCGGGGCCAGGCGCGCATGCAGTTGGCGGGCGAGGTCGCCGATTTCGTCCTGGCGGTCGATGGCCGGGGTGTAGGGGTGTGGGTCGCGCAGCCATACGCGCAGTTGCAGCAGCGGCGTGGAGATGAAGCGACCCAGGCGCAGGCTCAGGGTCAGCGCCAGGGCCAGCAGAATGGCGGCAAGGATGCCCATGCTCTGCAGGCTGATCAGCATCGGCTGCTGGAACTGGCTCATGTCCAGGCTGATACGTAGCTGGCCGGCGGTCACGTCCTGGAAGGTGATCTTGGTCTGGTACACGCCTTCGGCTTCGCCCAGCAGGCTGTTGCGCGGACGCTGGCCGGCCTCGGCGAGGATTCGGCTGTCGACGCTGTAGATGGCGGCGTGGGCCACCAGCGGGTTCTTCACCAGGTTGCCGAGCAGCACGTTGAGGCTGAGGATGTCGTTGGACACCAGCAGTTCGGTCGCCGAGGTGGCTGTCTGCGTGGTCAGGCTCTGACCCACGGCGTCGGCCTGCTCATGCATGGCCTGCTTGAACTGCAGGCCCATGACGCAGGCATAGATCACCAGCGCCAGGGCCACCAGGAAAATATTGTGGCTGGCGATACGCAGGGCCAGGGGGATTCGGCGCTGGCTCAGGGCTCGGTAGATCATCAGGAAGAAGTTGTCGGGTTTGACGGGCGTGGGCCGGTTCACAGAGCGCGGCTCTTCATGGCGAGAAAGTTGCTGCGCAGTATAGCGATACGTGTTTTGTCGGCAAAGTGGCGTTGGCACCCGATGGTCACGGAAAATCGGTAGAATGCGCATTTTCATCGAGTTGGAGCCCGGTCTTGCGCGAAATCGTCCTGATCAACATCACTGGGGAAGACCGTCCAGGTCTTACCGCGGCCATCACCGGCGTCCTGCTCCAGGGCGGTGTGAACATTCTCGACATCGGCCTGGCGGTGATGCACGGCACGCTGTCGTTCGGCATCCTGGTCGACATTCCCGACAACGAAGTGGCCACCGCGCTGCTGCAGAGCGTGCAGGCCAAGGCCCACGAGCTGAACCTGCAGGCGCGCTACACGCCGATTTCCGAGGCCGACTACCAGCACTGGGCCGACAGCCAGGGCGAGGCCCGCCATATCGTCACCCTGCTCAGCCGCCGGATCACCCCGCAGCAGTTGCAGCGGGTCAGCGCGATCATCAGCCAGTCCGGCCTGACCATCGAGCGCATCGAGCGCCTGTCGGCACGGGTGGCGCTGGATGCGCCGAGCGAGAAGGGCAAGTCGGCCCTGGAAATTTCCGTGCGGGGCGAGCCAGGCGACGCCCAGGCCCTGCGGGCGCAGTTCTTCGCGCTGTCCGAGGAATTGAACATCGACATCGCCTTCCAGCGTGACGACCTGTTCCGCCGCAATCGCCGCCTGGCGGTGTTCGACATGGACTCGACGCTGATCGAGGCCGAGGTGATCGACGAGCTGGCCAAGGCTGCCGGGGTTGGCGAGCAAGTGGCGGCGATCACCGAGCGCGCCATGCGCGGCGAGCTGGACTTCCGCGCCAGCTTCAAGGAGCGCATGGCGCTGCTCAAGGGCCTGGATGTCGGCGTGCTCGACCAGATCGGCGCCTCGCTGCGCCTGACCGAGGGCGCCGAGCACCTGTTCGCCGAGCTCAAGCGCCTGGGCTACAAGACTGCGATCCTCTCTGGCGGCTTCTCCTACTTCGCCAAGCAGGTGCAGGCGCGCCTGGGCATCGACTATGTGTTCGCCAATGAGCTGGAAGTGGTCGATGGCAAGGTGACCGGCGTTGCCGTCGAGCCGATCGTCGACGCCCAGCGCAAGGCTGACTTGCTGCAGCAGCTGGCCAGCGAAGAAGGCCTGCAACTGGAGCAGACGATAGCCGTGGGCGATGGCGCCAACGACCTGCCGATGCTGTCGCTGGCCGGCCTGGGCGTGGCGTTCCGCGCCAAGCCGCTGGTGCGTCAGTCGGCCAAGCAGGCGATCTCGACCCTGGGCCTGGACGGTGTGCTTTATCTGCTCGGCGTGCGTGATCGCGAAGCGCGCGCTTGATCTGGATCCCTGGGGCCGCGTTGCGGCCCGTTCGCGGCACAAGGCCGCTCCTACAGATGATCGCGTACCCCTGTAGGAGCGGCCTTGCGTCGCGAAAGGAGGGCGAAGCCCTCCCAGCAATCCCAAGGTAAAAAAAGCCCTGCATGACTTGAATCATGCAGGGCTTTTTTATTAGCGGATGGTCAGGCCTGGCTCGGCTGCGCCAGCAACTCACCCATGCGCACGGCGGAGCCGGCGCCGAGGCTCTCGGCCCACTTCACCTGCTCTGGCCCGAACAGCACGATGGCGGTGGAGCCCAGCTTGAAGCGGCCCAGTTCGGCGCCTTTTTCCAGGTGGATTGGCGCACGGCTGGCGTCGTCGTAGCGGAAGGTCTTCAGCTCACGCTTCGGTGGCGTGACCAAACCGGCCCAGACGGTCTCGATCGAGGCAACGATCATCGCGCCGACCAGGACCACGGCCATCGGCCCGCGCTCGGTGTCGAACAGACACACCACGCGCTCGTTGCGGGCGAACAGCTCAGGCACGTTCTCGGCGGTGGTCTGGTTGACCGAGAACAGCCGGCCCGGCACGTAGACCATCTCGCGCAGGGTGCCGGCCAGCGGCATGTGCACGCGATGGTAGTCCTTGGGCGACAGGTAGATGGTGGCGAATTCGCCACCCATGAACGGCGCGGCCAGGGCCGGGTCGCCGCCCAGCAGCTCCAGGGCGCTGTAGCCGTGGCCCTTGGCCTGGAAGATGCGACCATGCTCGATCGGGCCGAGCTGGCTGACCGCGCCGTCGGCCGGGCAGAGCACCGCGCCAGGGGTTTCGTCCAGCGGCCGGGCACCGGGCTTGAGGGCGCGGGTGAAGAAGGCGTTGAAGTGCTCGTAGGCACTGAGGTCTTCGACCAGCGCCTCGGACATGTTCACCTGGTAGCGCTTGGCGAACCAGGCGGTGAAGGCGTTCTTGAACCAGCGCGCGCGGCACTCGGCGACGCAGCCGGCCAGCCGCGACAGCAGGTGGTGCGGCAGCAGGTACTGGCTGATGATGAACAAACGGGATTTCATTGAGTGTCCTTAAACTTCGACGGGCGTGTCGGGGTGGTTGCCCCATTCGCCCCAGGAACCGGCGTAGCCCTTGACCCGCGGGTAGCCGAGGGCCTTGGCCACGAGGTAGGTGAAACCGGAGCGGTGGTGAGTCTGGCAATGGGTGATCACTTCCTTGTCGGGGGTGATGCCCAGGTTTTGCAGGACTTCGGCGATGTCCTTGCGGATGCGCAGGTGGTCGTTGAGGTCCATGCCGGCGGTCCACTCGAAGTTGATCGCGCCGGGAATGTGCCCACCCTTGGCCGCGAGCACCTTCTCGCCGCTGTACTCCAGCGGCCCGCGAGCGTCCCAGATGACCAGGTCGGCGGCGCCCAGGCGGCTTTGCAGGTATTCGCGGGTGGCGGTGGGCTCCGGGTGCAGTCGCAGGCTCACCGCGCCGCCCATGCTGGCGGGCACCTCGATGGACAGTTTGTCCGCTGGCCAGGCCTGTATGCCGCCGTTCAGGTAGTGGTAGCGCTGGTGGCCAATCACGTCGAGCAACCAGATGAAACGGCCGGCCCAGCCGCCGCCTTCGTCGTCGTAGACCACGTAGACCGCATCGTCGCGATGACCGAGTTCGGCGAACAGCTTTTCCAGGTCGGCGCGTGCCGGCAGCAGGCCAGGCGCTGGTGGTTGCCCCAGCTGGGTGCGCTTGGGATCGACGAAGCGCGCCCCGGGGATGTGGCCGCTGCCATAGCGGTTGACGCTGGTCAGGTCGACCAGGATCAGTTGCGGCGATTCCAGGCGCGGCAGCAGGTCCTCGGCTTCGATCACCAGGGGCAAGCCGGAAAAGTCAGTCATCCACGGTCTCCAGGGTGCAAAGGGGGCGATTGTAGCGCAAGGCAATCATGAATGGCGGTTGCCGAAGAGGGCCAGGGCGCGCTCGATGCATTGCACGGTTTTACCGAACGCCTGCACGCTGACATCGGCCAGCGGTTTGCCGTCCTGGTCGGCCACTGCCAGCATCAGCACCTGGTCGCCGACCGCCAGCGAGCGCAGCAGCAGGTGCTCGCTGCGGAAGAACGCGCGCAAGGGCGCCGGCAGCAGCGCGGTGAACTGGGCGTGGTTGTCCGGTGTCAGGCGCAATTGCCCGGCCTTGCTCATCAGTTTCTGCAGGAGTTTGTTCTGCGCGATCGGCAACGCAATGACGCCGGCTTCCTTGGGCAGGCCCGCAGTCTGCTGCACCCTCAGGTAGTCGGTAGCCTTGTCCAGGCTCAGCAGCATCAGGCGCTGCATGCCGCACGCCAGCAGCGCTTCGCGGGCCTGCGTGGCCAGGTGCACGGTATTGCTGAACGGGCTCGGCTGGGCGAGCAGTTCCTGGCACAGCGTGCGCCAGCGGCCGAGGTCCTCGGTGCTGGGTGGCGGTGGCGTGAGCATGTCCGGGTGCGGGCGGCGCTGGTGCCAAGGCCAGATCAGTGCCTCGGCCGGGTGGAACAGGGCATGGCGGGCATGGTGGCGGGCACTCGCCGCGGCCTGCTGGTGCACCTGCTGCTGGACGTCGTCCAGGCTGGTTTGCAGGTACAGCGCGGTGAGCAGCTGCCAGCGCAGCAGGTGCGGGTTGTCCCAACCGACCTGGGCGGCCAGGGCCAGGCCGTTGGCCAGCAGCACGGTGTTCGGCGGCTGGTTGAACCAGCGGCGCAGGGCCGGCTCGTCATCCAGGCGCTGCTGCTGCGCCAGTGGCTCCTGTTCGCGGGCGATGGCCAGCACCTGGGCCAGTTGCTCGCGCTCTTCGAGCAGCAGGCGATAGCCCTGGATGACCCACTCGGGCAGGCGCCAGTGTTCGGCCAGGCGGCGGCACAGCAGCATCAGGCGCACCCCGAACAGCTCCTGCTCGACCACGGCGGCGTCCTCGCCCTTGTGGATGACCCGCAGTTCCCAGGTGTCGAGCAGCTTGGGGTAGGCCAGGGCCAGTGGCCACATCGGCGAAAGGAACAGCAGGCTGCCCCAGTGGATCTCCTGCCACAGCCGCGCCAGGCGGCTGGCGAACAAACCATTGGCCTGCTGCGTGGCGTGCTGGCTGATCAACAGGAACTGGCGCAACACCGGCGGAATGTCATCGCCCGGCAGCGCGGGCAGGCGCGCCAGCAACTGGCCGGTGCGGGCCAGGCCCAGGCGGTTGAGGGCGATTTCCAGGCTTTCGGCGGGCTCGGCCTGGCTGGCATTGGCCGAATGGTTGGCCTCGCGCATCACGCACAGCACCAGCGCGGGGCTATCCTGCATCAGTTCGGCAATGTCGCGCAGGGATCGACGGCTGTCGTTGATGGCCTGCAGAACACGGTCGTGGCTGTCTTTGGGCACGGGTACCCGAACCCCGTCGAGCAGCTTTACCCAGGCCTCTAGACTCGACGGAACCTGACTTGGCACCTTGGTTTCAATTGGCATATTGACATCAGTCCGAACTGGCTTTTCGCAATGAGTGGCTATAGTCTGGCGCAGTTCTGCCGATAAGTAGAAGAAGAGTTTTCAAGCTTCCGTTCCCCATCCTGACCACGACAGCAAGTGCTTCCAACTTATGGCTAAAATTATCGGCATCATCGTCGTATTCGCGAGCGTGCTCGGCGGCTACGTGCTTTCCCACGGCAAGATCGCGGCCCTGATCCAACCGTTCGAGGTGCTGATCATCGGCGGCGCGGCCTTTGGTGCGTTCCTCCAGGCCAACCCTGGTTACATGACCATGCATGTGATCAAGAAGTCGCTGAAGATGTTCGGCACCCGTTTCACCCACACCTTCTACCTGGAAGTGCTGGGCCTGGTGTACGAGATCCTCAACAAGAGCCGTCGTGAAGGCATGATGGCCATCGAGGGCGACATCGAGGACGCGGCGGCCAGCCCGATCTTCGCCAAATACCCCGCGGTGCTCGGCGATGAGCGCATGACTGCATTCATCTGCGACTACCTGCGCATCATGTCCACCGGCAACATGGCACCCCACGAGCTCGAAGGGCTGTTCGACATGGAGCTGCTGAGCATGAAGGAAGAGCTCGAGCACCCGTCGCACGCGGTCACCGGTATCGCCGACGGCATGCCCGGCTTCGGTATCGTCGCGGCGGTACTGGGCATCGTGGTGACCATGGCCTCGCTGGGGGACGGCGACCAGAAGTCCATCGGCCTGCACGTGGGTGCGGCGCTGGTCGGTACCTTCTTCGGTATTCTTGCCGCCTACGGCTTCTTCGGCCCGCTGGCCAACTCCCTGCGCCACGACGCCAAGGAAGAGCTGAACGTCTACGAGGCGATCAAGGCCTCGCTGGTGGCTTCGGCCTCCGGCATGCCGCCGTCGCTGGCCGTGGAATTCGGGCGCAAGGTGCTGTTCCCGGCGCACCGTCCGAGCTTCGCCGAGCTGGAACAAGCAGTACGCGGTCGCTAAGCCATGGAGAACAATCAGCCCATCATCGTCAAGCGCGTCAAGCGCTTTGGCGACGGCCACCACGGCGGGGCCTGGAAGATCGCCTTCGCCGACTTCGCCACGGCGATGATGGCGTTCTTCCTCGTGCTGTGGCTGCTGTCCACCGCCACCCCCGAGCAGAAGATCGCCATCGCCGGCTACTTCAAGGACCCGATCGGTTTCTCCGAGAGCGGCACGCCGTACATCATCGACCTGGGCGGCACGCCGCAGCTGGCGCCGGAAAAGACCATCAACCCGGAAGAGAAGTCCGAGCCGACGCCTGATACCAGCCTGCAGCTGGACAAGGACAAGGTCGAGACCCTGGCCGAGCAGGTCGAGCGCGAACGCTTGGAGCTGTTGCTGCAAGAATTGCAGAACAAGGTCGAGGAAAATCCGCAGCTGCAGAAGTTCAAGGACCAGATCCTGTTCGAGATCACCCAGGACGGCCTGCGCATCCAGATCATGGATGCCGAGAACCGGCCGATGTTCGACCTGGGCAGCGCGCGCCTGCAGCCGTACTTCGAGGACATCCTGCTGGCGATGGCCGATACCATCAAGGCGGTGCCGAACAAGATCAGCATCAGTGGCCATACCGACGCCAAGCCGTATTCCGGCACGGGTGACTTCGGCAACTGGGAGCTGTCGGCCAACCGCGCCAACGCTGCCCGTCGGGCGCTGGTAGCCGGTGGCTATCCGGACGAGCAGGTGGCGCGGGTGGTCGGCTATGCGTCGTCGTCGCTGTTCGATCGAGCCAACCCGTTCAACCCGGTCAACCGGCGCATCGATATCATCGTCCTGACCAAGAAGGCCCAGCGCGATATCGAAGGCGAGCAAGGCACGCCAGAGAAGACCCCGCCGGCCGCTGTCGCGCCGCCTGCCGACGCTGCAGCCGCGCCAGGTGCGGGTGATGCGCCGATGCAGCCGCGCGAGTTGCGCCAGAAGCTGAACATCTTCGAGGATGGTGTGTTGAAGATGGACGAGGCCAAGGACCAGTAAGGACGCCGTAGGCGCCAGCTGTGCTGGCGCATCCAGGCGCTGCGCGGGATGACACCGGCTGTGCCGGTGTTCGCCGGCAAGGCCGGCTCCTACGGGGGCCACACTAGAATCCGCGCCTGATCTTGGCCTTGAGGTCGGCATGGAAGAAGTCGGCATTGTCGCGGTCCGCGGCACTGCCCCGCGGCAGCGCTGCTTGCATCCCCCGGCCGAATGTCTGCTCGTCGTGGTAGGCCCGGACGAATAGGTCGATATGCCCGCGATCGCGCATGACCGGCCATTTGCCCAGGCGTTCAGGCACTTCCCCCGGGCTGCCCAGATAGAAGCTCACCCGTCGGCCGGTCATCGCGGCGGCGCCCAGCAGCCAAGCCGTCCACCAGCCTTCCTGGTCGCCTGCGGCCAGCACTCCGACCCAATGCGTGGCATCGGCCATCTGCTGGCAAAAGCCGCCATGCAGGTCGTCGAAGGTCTGCCCTTGGCTGTCGAACCGCACCAGTTGCGTGGGGATGCCTTCGAGCAGCAGGCGTTCGTTGAGAATGAAGGCGTCGAGCCGCTCTGCGTGGCGATAGCTGATGAAGACCGGCATTGGCGTTGTCCTCCCTGATCCAGGCCGACAAGCCATGACCATCGAGGAAAGCCAGGAGCAGGACAATAGGTGTCGGCAAAACCGGAGCGGTCTTACGCCGCTCGGTAATGCATCCTACATTCGCGCGGGGTTAGTAGCTGTCTTCCGGCAGGCTGGCGATGATCGAGCGATAGCTGTTCATGCGTTGCTGTGTGACGCTGCCGTCCTCGAGGGCCTTCAACAGCGCGCAGCCCGGCTCGCGGTCGTGCTTGCAGTCGCGGAAGCGGCAGTTGCCGATGAGCTCGCGGAACTCGATGAAGCCATCTTCGACGTCATCACGGCTGACGTGGCCGAGGCCGAACTCACGGATGCCCGGCGAGTCGATCAGGTCGCCACCGTTGGGGAAGTGGTACAGGCGCGCGGTGGTGGTGGTGTGGGTACCCTGGCCGGACCACTCCGAGAGGTCGCCGACCCGGGTGCCGGCCTCGGGCAGCAGGCTGTTGACCAGTGACGACTTGCCCACGCCCGATTGCCCGACGAACACGCTGATATGGCCGTCGAGCGTCTGTTGCAGGCGTTGCATGCCGTCGCCCTGGTGCGCTGAGACCTCCAGCAGCGGATAGCCCAGGCCACGGTACACCGCGAGCATGGCATGCAGGGTCGGGCCGTTGTCGGCGTCGATCAGGTCGGCCTTGTTCAGCAGCAGCAGCGGGCGGATGCCGGCATGTTCGGCGGCCACCAGGTAGCGGTCGATCAGGTTGGGGTGCGGCTCGGGGGCTGGGGCGAAGACGATGACGATCAGGTCGACGTTGGCCGCCACCGGCTTGAGCTGCCCATGGTTGTTCGGCCGGCACAGCTCGGTGCTGCGCGGCATTTGCGCGACGATCACGCCGATGCCCTGGTTGCCGGCGCGCCAGACCACGCGGTCGCCGGTGACCAGCGCCGGCAGGTTGGCCCGCAGGTGGCAACGGAAGACCTGGCCGGCGGCTTCGCCGTCCTGGGCCTCGACCTCGACCTGCACACCGAAGTGGGCGATCACCAGGCCCAGTTGCTCTGGCCCCAGGTCGCCGCCCTCCAGCTCTTGCAACACGTGCTGCTCGCGTTTGGCGGCGCGGGCGGCGCGTTCACCCTGGATCTTTTCGATGCGCCAGTTCTGGCGGCGGTTGAGCTGGCGTTTGGCCATGAAGGTTCCGTGTCGGCGGGGCAGAAAGAAAACGGCGGCAGTTTAGCACGCTACGCCCATGAGCCGCCTGGCTAGGCTAATATGACGGGCTATTCGAGGAGCACCTGCATGCACAACCCACAGAACCTGATCTGGATCGATCTGGAAATGACCGGCCTGGATCCGGACAGCGACGTCATCATCGAGATGGCCACCATCGTCACCGACAGCGAGCTGAACACCCTGGCCGAAGGCCCGGTGATCGCCATCCACCACAGTGATGAAGTGCTGGCGCGCATGGACGAGTGGAACACCCGCACCCATGGTGCCTCGGGCCTGACCCAGCGTGTGCGCGAGAGCAAGGTGAGCATGGCCGAGGCCGAGGCGCAGACCATCGCCTTCCTCGAGCAGTGGGTACCGAAGGGCAAGTCGCCGATCTGCGGCAACAGCATCTGCCAGGACCGTCGTTTTCTCTACCGGCACATGCGCGAACTGGAAAATTATTTCCACTACCGCAACCTGGATGTCTCCACGCTCAAGGAGCTGGCTGCGCGCTGGGCGCCGGAGGTGCGTGACAGCTTCAAGAAGGGTGGTACCCACCTGGCGCTGGACGATATCCGCGAGTCCATTGCCGAGCTGCGTCACTACCGCGAGCATTTCATCAAGGTCTGACCTTGCCGGGCGCCGACGATCGTCGGCGCGCCCCCTTTTGGTGCCGCGCGTGACTGGGTAGACTGCGCGCCTTTCCTGCTCGGGGCCGCACCATGTTGTTGATGCTCTACCTCATCGCCATCACCGCTGAAGCCATGACCGGCGCGTTGTCTGCCGGCCGCCGAGGCATGGACTGGTTCGGCGTGGTGCTGATCGCCTGCGTTACCGCGCTGGGCGGCGGCTCTGTGCGCGACGTGCTGCTGGGGCATTATCCGCTGACCTGGGTGAAGCACCCTGAGTACCTGGTGCTGACCAGTTTTGCCGCGCTGTTGACGATCTTCATCGCGCCGTTGATGCGCCATCTGCGCTCGCTGTTCCTGGTGCTCGATGCCCTGGGGTTGGTGGCGTTTACCTTGATCGGCTGCATGACGGCGCTGGAGATGGGGCAGGGGTTCCTGGTGGCTTCGATCAGTGGGGTGATCACCGGGGTGTTTGGCGGGATCCTGCGGGATATCTTCTGTAACGACATTCCGTTGGTGTTTCGGCGGGAGTTGTACGCCAGTGTGTCGTTCGCGGCTGCGTGGTTCTACCTGGGGTGCGTTTACTTCAAGGTGCCGGCGGAGCAGGCCATGCTCCTGACCTTGTTCGGTGGTTTTCTGGTTCGATTGTTGGCGATTCGGTTTCATTGGGAAATGCCGAAGTTTCATTACAACGATCAACAGTAATCTCGGGCAATACGCTGAAGTTTTCAGTTTCCCTGTAGGAGCCGGCTCGCCGGCGAGAGGTCATCATTGTAGAAACGCGGCAGTCGTTTGATAACCACTCAAGGTTTTGCTCTTGCTCTTGCTCTTGCTCTTGCTCTTGCTCTTGCTCTTGCTCTTGCTCTTGCTCTTGCTCTTGCTCTTGCTCTGTTTTTTGATTTTGCTTCTAAGCGCGCGATAGTCCAGGCGCCACCAATTGCGACTTCAGGAGGCCGAGCGGAGTTCTTGCGTAGTGGGGCGACGGCCATGGATGGCCGTCGAGCGCTGCGCCCCAGGATGGGGCGTACAGCGCGGTACCCACGGGAGCAAGAACGGAGCGAGGGAACCCCGGAGCGCAGCGTAGGGGCCGGATGAACGGAGCCGAACGGTTTTGCCCACTTTTGCCAAGACAAAAGTGGGCCGCCGTAAAGGCGGAAAGGTGACTGTGCGTCGACATCGCAAATGAATGCGCATACAAAAACCAAAACAATCCCCGAACCCGAACCCGAACCCGAACCCGAACCCGAACCCGAACCCGAACCCAAACCCAAACCCAAACCCCATGGTCTAGTCTGAAACTACCGGATCCGAGCCCACCCCTCTGAGAAAAACCAGCACCCGGACCGGAAAAACCATTGGAGTCCCTGGGAGGTGCCCTCATGAGCCTGCTGCTTGAGCCCTACACCCTGCGTCAATTGACCCTGCCCAACCGCATCGCCGTATCCCCAATGTGCCAGTACTCCGCCGTGGACGGCCTGGCCAACGACTGGCACCTGGTCCACCTGGGCAGCCGCGCCGTTGGCGGCGCTGGCCTGGTGATCAGCGAGGCCGTAGCGGTCACCGCCGACGGGCGCATCACTGCCGAAGACCTCGGCTTGTGGCATGACGAGCAGATCAAACCCCTGCAACGCATCACCCGCTTCATCACCGCCCAAGGCGCCGTCCCCGGCATCCAGCTGGCCCATGCCGGACGCAAGGCCAGCACCCATCGCCCCTGGCTGGGCCAGCACGGCAGCGTCAAGCCCGAACACGGCGGCTGGCAACCGGTGGGGCCGTCGAAGATTGCCTTCGACCCCGAACACACGCCACCGCGGGAACTGAGCGAAGAAGAGATCCAGGACGTCATCAACGCTTTCGTGTCAGCCACCGAACGCGCCTTGAAAGCAGGCTTCAAGGTGGTGGAAATCCATGCGGCCCATGGCTACCTGCTGCATCAGTTCCTCTCGCCACTGAGCAACCAGCGCCGCGACCACTATGGCAGTTGTTTCGAGAACCGCATTCGCCTGACCCTGCAGGTCACCGAGGCGGTACGCAAGGCATGGCCCGAGGAGTTGCCGCTGTTCGTGCGGGTGTCGGCCACCGACTGGGTGGAGGACGGCTGGAACCCCGACGAAACCGTCGAGCTGGCGCGCCGCCTGCGCGGCCTGGGCGTCGACCTGATCGACGTTTCCTCCGGCGGCACCTCGGTCAACGCCGAGATCCCCACCGGTCCCGGCTATCAGACCCGCTTTGCCGAGCGGGTACGCAAGGAGTCGGAAATCGCCACCGGCACTGTCGGCATGATTACCGAGCCCGCCCAGGCCGAGCACATCCTGCGCACCGGCCAGGCCGATGTGATCTTCCTTGCCCGCGAGCTACTACGCGACCCGTACTGGCCGCTGCACGCCGATGATGACCTCGGCGGCAACAAGGCCACCTGGCCGGCCCAGTACCAGCGGGCCACCAGCCGAGCCAACCCGATCCACGAGTCGGACCTGCGCGACTGATGCCGCGGCAGGCCGGTTGATTGAAGGCGTAGGAGCAACATCCAGATGCAAATGCGTTAAGCGAGGATTCAGCGAGTAGGCCTACCCTGACGCCCTCACCCTCAGGAGGTATGCCAGATGAACACTCGCGGTCTGCTCGATCAATTGCTCAGATCCGGTCAGTCGCTGTTGCAGGAGCATCAAGGCAAGCGCGCCAGTGACAAGGGCACGGCAGGCTTGGGCAGCCTGCTTTCCGGTGCCGGCGGTGGCGCCCTGGCGGCCGGGGCCATGGGCCTGCTGCTAGGCAGCAAACAAGCACGCAAGTACGGCGGCAAGGCCCTCACCTATGGCGGCCTGGCCGCGCTCGGTGTGCTGGCCTACAAGGCCTACGGCAACTGGCAGGCACGCCAGGGCGAGGGCAATCGCGAGCCGCAGACCCTGGACCGCCTGCCACCGGCCCAGGCCGAGCAGCATAGCCAGGCGGTATTGCGGGCACTGGTGGCGGCGGCCAAGTCCGATGGCCATATCGATGAGCGCGAACGGGCGTTGATCGAAGGCGAGTTCACCCGCCTGGACAGCGATCGCGAGTTGCAGCACTGGCTGCATGCCGAGCTGAACAAGCCACTGGACCCGGCCGAGGTGGCCCGCGCCGCGCAGACCCCGGAGATGGCCGCCGAGATGTACCTGGCCAGCGTGATGATGGTCGACCAGGAAAACTTCATGGAGCGTGCCTACCTCGATGAATTGGCCCGTCAGTTGCGCCTCGACCCGGTTTTGCGTCAGGAGCTGGAGAATCAGGTCCGGCTTGCTGGGGGTCAATGAACCGCCTTTTGGCCATTCCAGCAGGCAGGGACGCCTGAATCCCGCAGCATTCAGCCGCGATTGCACCAGACGCCTGGGCTATACTTCGGCGATTTTTCCCGCTCGTATCGAATTCCTGAGGGCTGAATGTGAAGAACTGGACCTTGCGCCAACGGATCCTGGCAAGTTTCGCCGTGATCATCGCCATCATGCTGCTGATGATCGTGGCCGCCTATTCGCGGCTGGTGGCGATCGAGTCCAGCGAGGAGGCGGTCGGCTCCGACAGCATTCCTGGCCTCTACTACAGCTCGATGATCCGTAGCGCCTGGGTTGACAGCTATGTCACCAGCCAGCAGTTGGTGGGCCTGTCCAACCACCGCGAATTCACCCCTGCCGACCAGCAGCTGTTCGACAGCTTCGACGATCGCCTCAAGAAGCACATGGCCAGTTACCAGGCGACCATTCGCGAGGCCAGTGACCAGGCCGCCTTCGACGAATTCACCCGCTTGGAAGAAGCCTACGTCAAGCTCGTCGACCAAGTGCTGGCCACCTACCAGCAGAAGAACTATGCCGAGGCCCAGCGCCTGATCGCCGAGGTGCTTACCCCGGCCTGGAAGGAAGGGCGCCAGCACCTGAACGAGGTGATCGAGCGCAACCGCGAGGCCGCCGATGCCGCCACCAACGATATCGTCAGCGCCGTGACCACGGCCAAAGGCAGCATGATCGTCTCGCTGCTGCTGGCCATTGTGGCGGCCGGTGTGTGTGGCCTGCTGCTGATGCGCGCGATCACCGCGCCCATGCAGCGTATCGTGCATGCCCTGGACCGCCTGCGTTCGGGCGACCTGAGCATGCGCCTGAGCCTGGACCGCAAGGATGAGTTCGGCGCCATCGAGGGCGGTTTCAACGAGATGGCCGAGTCGCTGGCCAACCTGGTGTCCCAGGCCCAGCGTTCGTCGGTGCAGGTGACCACGTCGGTCACCGAGATCGCCGCCACCTCCAAGCAGCAACAGGCCACCGCCACCGAAACTGCCGCCACCACCACCGAGATTGGCGCCACCTCGCGGGAAATCGCCGCCACCTCCCGCGACCTGGTGCGTACCATGACCGAGGTCACCAGCGCCGCCGACCAGGCCTCGAGCCTGGCCGGCTCCGGCCAGCAGGGCCTGGCGCGGATGGAGGAGACCATGCACCAGGTGATGGGCGCCGCCGACCTGGTCAACGCCAAGCTGGCGATCCTCAACGAGAAGGCCAGCAACATCACCCAGATGGTGGTCACCATCGTCAAGGTGGCCGACCAGACCAACCTGCTGTCGCTCAATGCCGCCATCGAGGCGGAGAAAGCCGGCGAGTACGGTCGCGGCTTTGCCGTGGTCGCCACCGAGGTGCGTCGCCTGGCCGACCAGACCGCCGTGGCCACCTACGACATCGAGCAGATGGTGCGCGAGATCCAGTCGGCGGTGTCGGCCGGGGTGATGGGCATGGACAAGTTCTCCGAGGAGGTGCGCCGTGGCATGTTCGAGGTGCAGCAGGTGGGTGAGCAGCTGAGCCAGATCATTCACCAGGTCCAGGCCTTGGCGCCGCGGGTGCTGATGGTCAACGAGGGCATGCAGGCCCAGGCCACCGGTGCCGAGCAGATCAACCAGGCACTGGCCCAGCTCAGCGACGCCAGCACCCAGACCGTCGAATCGCTGCGTCAGGCAAGCTTTGCCATCGATGAGCTGAGCCAGGTGGCGGCGGGCCTGCGCGGCGGTGTATCGCGGTTCAAAGTCTGACGGCGATGAACGACTTGCCTGCCCGCGCGCACCAAGCCTCGGCTGACCACGGTGTGCTGTACCTGCAATTTCGCATCGCCGACCAGCGCTTTGCCCTGGATGCGCGCGAGGTGATCGAGGTACTGCCGCGCCGTGCCCTGAAACCCATCGCCCAGGCTCCGGCCTGGGTGGCCGGCGTGCTCGCCCATCGTGGCGCCTTGATTCCGGTGATCGACCTCTCGGCGCTGAGCTTCGCCGTGCCGGCGGCGGCGCGCAGCAGCACGCGACTGGTCCTGGTGCACTATCGCCAGGGCTTGCAGCTGGGGCTGATCCTTGAGCAGGCCACCGATACCCTGCGCTGCGACCCCGAGACGTTCCAGCCCTATGGCCTGGACAACGGCGAGGCCCGTTACCTGGGGCCGGTGCGCCAGGATGCGCGGGGGCTGCTGCAGCGCATCCGGGTGGACGACTTGCTCAGCGACGAAGTGCAGGCGTTGTTGTACCCGGCCGAGCCTGGGCTGGTGCCCGCATGAACGAACAACGTTTTTTCCGGTTCTTGCAGGAGCGCATCGGCCTGGATGTGGAGTCGGTCGGCGCGCCCATGATCGAGCGTGCCTTGCGTCAGCGCTGCACGCTGCTGCAGGCCGACGACCTGGATGACTACTGGCTGCGCCTGCAGCAGTCTGCCGAAGAGCAGCAGGCGCTGATCGAGGCGGTCATCGTCCCGGAGACCTGGTTCTTCCGTTATCCCGAATCGTTCACCGCCCTGGCCGGGCTGGCCCACAAGCGCGTGGCCGAATTGGCCGGCGCGCGGCCGCTGCGTATCCTCAACCTGCCGTGCTCGACCGGCGAGGAGCCCTACTCGATCGCCATGGCGCTGCTCGATGCCGGGATCAACCCGGGTGCGTTTCGCATCGACGGCATCGACATCAGCCCCAGCTCGGTGGCCAAAGGCGAGCAGGGCGTGTATGGGCGCAATTCCTTCCGCGGCACTGACCTGGCGTTTCGCGAGCGCTACTTCAGTGAGGCCGGCGAGGCCCATCGCCTTGCCGAGCGGGTACGCCAGCAGGTCAGCCTGCAGGTGGGCAATGTGCTCGACCCACTGCTCAAGGGGCGCGAGGGCCTGTATGACTTCGTGTTCTGCCGCAACCTGCTGATCTATTTCGATGTGCCGACCCAGCAGCGGGTGTTCGAGGTGCTCAAGCACCTGACCCATGCCCAGGGCGTCCTGTTTATCGGGCCTGCCGAAGGCAGCCTGCTGGCGCGCCTGGGCATGCGCCCGCTGGGCATTGCCCAGTCGTTCGCCTATGTACGCCAGGACAACCCACCTGCGCCTGTTTCGGTCAGCAAGCCGCTGCCCGTTGCGCGTCAACCTGCGCCGGCGAACCCGCCGCCGCGGCTCATGGCGTTGCCGCCACGGGCGCCGCTACCCCGGCCCACGGTGCCGGCGAAACCCGCCGCGGCCGAAGGCGAGGCGCAGTTGCTGGCGGCTATCGCTCGCCATGCCAATGCCGGGGACAGTGCGCAGGCCCGCGAGGGCTGCGAGCGCTACCTGCGCCACTTTGCGCCCAAGGCGCAGATCTTCTACTGGCTGGGGTTGCTCAGCGACACCCAGGGCGAAGTCGCCCAGGCCATCACCCATTACCGCAAGGCCCTGTACCTCGAACCCCAGCACCCTGAAGCCCTGGTGCACCTGGCCGCGCTGCTGGCTTCGCAAGGGGACGAGGTGGGCGCCCGGCGCCTGCAGGAACGTGCGGCGCGGGCTGGCAGGGAATCTGAACGATGAGTTACGACATGCAACTGATCGCCCACGATGACCAGGCAATCGACGATTGCTGGAATCGCATTGGCGTCCATGGCGACAAGCAGTGCCCATTGCTCGAGCGGCATGTGCACTGCCGCAACTGCGAAGTCTATGCCGATGCTGCAACGCGCTTGCTCGACCGCTATGCGCTGCAGGAGGATGAGATCGCGGCGCCAGCGACGGTGCAGGCCGTCGTTGGTCGCTCGCTGCTGTTGTTTCGCCTGGGGGAGGAGTGGTTGGCCCTGGCCACCGCCTGCCTGAGCGAAATTTCCCCCCTGCAACCGGTGCACTCCCTGCCGCACCAGCGCTCACGGGTATTACAGGGGGTGGCCAATGTGCGCGGGGCCTTGGTGCCCTGCCTGTCGCTGGGCGATCTGCTCGGCTTGCCGGACGAAGCGGGTGCGCAGCGCGATGGCCGGGTCATGCCGCGGATGCTGATCCTGGCGGTGGAGGGCGGGCCGGTGGTGGTGGCGGTGGATGAGATCGACGGCATCCACCGCCTCGACCTCGCCGGGCAGGACAATGGCCGCGACGCCGCGCATTTCACCACGGCTGTGTTGCAGTGGCGTGGGCGCAGCGTGCGCGTGCTGGATGAACAACAGCTGCTGTCAGCCGTGAAGCGGAGCCTGTCATGACCCCGGAGCAAATGCGCGACGCCTCGCTGCTCGAGCTGTTCAGCCTGGAAGCCGAGGCACAGACCCAGGTGCTCAGCGCGGGCCTGATGGCGCTGGAGCGCAACCCGGCCCAGCCCGATCAGCTCGAAGCCTGCATGCGCGCCGCGCACTCCCTCAAGGGCGCGGCACGTATCGTCGGCATCGATGCCGGGGTCAGCGTTGCCCACGTGATGGAGGACTGCCTGGTGGCGGCCCAGGAGGGGCGTCTGCTGCTGCGTGCCGAGCACATCGATGTCCTGCTGCAGGGCACCGATCTGTTGATGCGCATCGCCACGCCGGGCGACCCGGCTGGCGAGGCGATGGTCCCGGCGTTTCTGGCACAGATGGCGGCGGTGCTCGACCCGGCGGCGCCGGTGCTGATGGCGCCGCTGTCGCAGCCTGTCGCGCCGCTGCCGGCCGAGCCCATCGCCCCCCCCGCGGTGCCCAGCGAGCCGGAGCCTGAACCCGAAACTGGCGCCGCACGCAAAGTGGGCAAGCGGGGTGGCGAGGGTGGCGAGGGTGGCGAGCGGGTGCTGCGGGTGACCGCTGACCGCCTTAACAGCTTGCTCGACCTGTCGAGCAAGTCGCTGGTCGAGACCCAGCGCTTGAAACCCTACCTGGCGACCTTGCAGCGTCTCAAGCGCATGCACGGGCAGGGCATGCGTGCCCTGGACGGCCTCAAGACCCAGCTGGAGGACAGCGGCCAGGGCCCGGAAGTGCTCGAGGCCCTGGCCCAGACCCAGCAACTGTTGGCTGAAACCCAGCAGATCCTGCTGCAGCAGGCCGCCGACCTGGACGAATTCGGTTGGCAGGCCAGCCAGCGCGCGCAGTTGCTGTACGACACCGCATTGGCATGCCGCATGCGCCCGTTCGCCGACGTGCTGGCCGGGCAGAGCCGCATGGTCCGCGACCTCGGTCGTTCCCTGGACAAGCCGGTGCGGCTGCTGGTCGAGGGCGAGAAGACCCAGGTCGACCGCGATGTGCTGGAGAAACTCGAGGCACCGCTGACCCACCTGCTGCGCAATGCCGTCGACCACGGCATCGAGCTGCCCGAGCGCCGGCTGCTGGCGGGCAAGCCCAGCGAGGGCACGGTACGCCTGCGCGCCTCGCACCAGGCCGGCCTGCTGATCCTGGAACTGGCCGACGATGGCGCCGGTATCGACCTTGAACGCTTGCGCCAGAGCATCGTCGAGCGGGCGCTGTCGCCGGCCGAGACCGTGGCGCAGATGAGCGAGGCCGAGCTGCTGACGTTCCTGTTCCTGCCGGGCTTCAGCCTGCGCGACACGGTGACCGAGGTGTCCGGCCGTGGCGTTGGCCTGGATGCCGTGCAGCACATGGTGCGCGAGCTGCGCGGCTCGATCGAGCTGACCCAGGTCGCGGGGCAGGGCTGCTGCTTCCACCTCGAAGTGCCCTTGACCCTGTCGGTGGTGCGCAGCCTGGTGGTGGAGGTCGGTGGCGAGGCCTATGCCTTCCCGCTCGCGCATATCGAGCGCACCGTCGAGGTCCCGGCCGAGGCCATCGTGCAGATCGAAGGGCGTCAGCACTTCTGGCACGACGAGCGGCATATCGGCTTGGTGGCCGCCAGCCAGTTGCTCAACCGGCCAACCGCCCAGGGCGATGAGCAGAGCCTGCGGGTGGTGGTGATTCGTGAGCGCGACCAGCTCTATGGGGTGGCGGTGGAGCGCCTGATCGGTGAACGGGTGCTGGTGGTGATGCCGCTCGACCCGCGCCTGGGCAAAATCCAGGACATTTCCTCCGGGGCCTTGCTCGATGATGGCTCGGTGGTGCTGATCATCGATGTCGAGGACCTGCTACGCTCTGTCGACAAGCTGCTCAGCACCGGCCGCCTGGAGCGTATCGAGCGTGGTAGCCGCAGTGGCAAGGGCGTTGCGCGCAAGCGCATCCTGGTGGTCGACGACTCGCTCACGGTGCGCGAACTGCAACGCAAGCTGCTGGGCAACCGTGGTTACGAGGTGGCCGTGGCGGTGGATGGCATGGACGGTTGGAACGCACTGCGCAGCGACGATTTCGACCTGCTGATCACCGATATCGACATGCCGCGCATGGACGGCATCGAACTGGTCACGCTCGTGCGCCGCGACCAGCGCCTGCAGTCGTTGCCGGTGATGGTGGTGTCCTACAAGGACCGCGAGGAAGACCGCCGCCGTGGCCTGGATGCCGGCGCCGACTATTATCTGGCCAAGGCCAGCTTCCACGATGATGCGTTGCTGGACGCGGTGGTGGAACTGATCGGAGGTGCTCAGGGATGAAGATCGCCATCGTCAACGACATGCCCATGGCCGTGGAGGCCTTGCGTCGGGCGTTGGCCTTCGAACCGGCCCATGAGGTGCTGTGGGTCGCCAGCGATGGCGCCGAAGCGGTGCGGCGCTGCGCCGAGCAGACGCCGGATTTGATCCTCATGGACCTGATCATGCCGGTGATGGATGGCGTCGAGGCCACCCGGCGGATCATGGCCGAGACCCCGTGCGCCATCGTCATTGTCACGGTAGACCGCAAGCAGAACGTGCACCGGGTGTTCGAGGCCATGGGCCACGGCGCCCTGGACGTGGTCGACACCCCGGCGCTGGGTGCCGGCGATGCCCGCGAAGCCGCGGCCCCGCTGCTGCGCAAGATCCTCAATATCGGTTGGTTGATCGGCCAGCAGCGACCCAGCGCGCCGCGTGCGGTCGCCGCTCCCCTGCGCGACGTCTCGCAGCGCCGTGCCCTGGTGGCCATTGGCTCCTCCGCGGGTGGGCCGGCGGCGCTGGAGGTGTTGCTCAAGGAGTTGCCGCGCAATTTCCCGGCGGCCATCGTGCTGGTCCAGCATGTCGATCAGGTGTTTGCCGCCGGCATGGCCGAATGGCTCAGCTCGGCATCCGGCCTGCCAGTGCGCCTGGCCCGCCAAGGCGAGCCGCCGCAACCGGGGCAGGTGCTGCTGGCAGGCACCAACCACCACATCCGCCTGCTGAAAAACGGCGAACTGGCCTACACTGCCGAACCTGTCAACGAAATCTACCGGCCCTCGATCGATGTGTTCTTCGAGAGTGTGGCGCGCTACTGGTCGGGCGAGGCGGTGGGCGTGCTGCTCACCGGCATGGGCCGCGATGGCGCCCAGGGCCTGAAGCTGATGCGCGAGCAGGGTTTTCTGACCATCGCCCAGGACCAGCAGAGCAGCGCGGTGTACGGCATGCCCAAAGCCGCTGCGGCGATCAACGCGGCGGTGGAGATCCGCCCCTTGGAGCGAATCGCCGGGCGGCTGATGGAAATCTTTTCGAAATGACGATATGTATTGAGTCACGCCGCCGCTGCGGCAGTGATCGGGTGACGACGGATGAATGATCTACCAATCGAAGGTTTTACGACCATCAACGAAAGTGCGGCGATGGTCCTGCTGGTAGACGATCAGGCGATGATCGGCGAGGCGGTGCGTCGTGGCCTGGCCCACGAGGAGAACATCGACTTCCACTTTTGCGCCGACCCGCACCAGGCGGTGGCCCAGGCCATGCGCATCAAGCCCACGGTGATCCTCCAGGACCTGATCATGCCCGGGCTGGACGGCCTGACGCTGGTGCGCGAGTACCGTAACAACCCGGCCACCCAGGATATCCCGATCATCGTGCTGTCGACCAAGGAAGACCCGCTGGTCAAGAGCGCGGCGTTCGCCGCCGGGGCCAACGATTACCTGGTCAAGTTGCCCGACACCATCGAGTTGGTGGCGCGTATCCGCTACCACTCGCGCTCGTACCTGACCTTGCTGCAGCGCGACGAGGCGTACCGGGCCTTGCGCGTGAGCCAGCAGCAGTTGCTCGATACCAACCTGATGCTGCAGCGGCTGATGAACTCGGATGGGCTCACGGGGCTGTCCAATCGCCGCCACTTCGACGAATACCTGGAGCTGGAGTGGCGCCGGGCCATGCGGGAACAGCAGCAGTTGTCGTTGTTGATGATCGACGTGGATTTCTTCAAGGCGTTCAACGACAGTTTCGGCCACCTGGCCGGCGATGAAGCCTTGCGCCAGGTAGCCGAGGCAATCCGTGGTTGCTGTTCGCGGCCCACCGATTTGCCGGCGCGTTATGGTGGCGAGGAGTTCGCCCTGGTGTTGCCGAATACCTCGCCGGGAGGCGCGCGGCTGATTGCCGAGAAACTGCGCCAGACCATCATGGCGCTTAACATCGCCCACACCGTGCCTGAGGCGGCTTCGCACCTGACCGTGAGCATTGGCCTGGCGACCTTGACACCCGGGGTGGGCAGCCATTGCCGGCAGTTGATCTCGGCGGCGGACAAGGGGTTGTACCTGGCCAAGAACAGTGGGCGTAATCAGGTTGGGATTGCCTAAGTTTGTTCCCGCAGGGTGAAGTTTCAAGACTTGTATTCATCCAGCGGGAGCCGGCTTGCCGGCGAGAGGAAGTGACAGTCAAAGACTGAGATTCTAATCGCTTTGCTCTTTGTTCATTCTAATTGCTGTTGCTGTTGCTGTTGCTGTTGCTGTTGCTGTTGCTGTTGCTGTTGCTGTTGCTGTTGCTGTTGCTTCTAAGCGCGCGATAGTTCAGGCAACACCAATTGCGACTTCAGGAGGCCGAGTGGAGTTCTTGCGTAGTGGGGCGACGGCCATGGATGGCCGTCGAGCGCTGCGCC
>NZ_JAMYBV010000006.1:0-257916 GCF_024126635.1 Pseudomonas sp. VA159-2
CAAGAGCAAGAGCAAGAGCAAGAGCAAGAGCAAGAGCAAGAGCAAGAGCAAGAGCAAGAGCAAGAGCAAGAGCAAGAGCAAGAGCAAGAGCAAGAGCAAGAGCAAGAGCAAGAGCAAGAGCAAGAGCAAGAGCAAGAGCAAGAGCAAGAGCAAGAGCAAGAGCAAGAGCAAGAGCAAGAGCAAGAGCAAGAGCAAGAGCAAGAGCAAGAGCAAGAGCAAGAGCAAGAGCAAGAGCAAGAGCAAGAGCAAGAGCAAGAGCAAGAGCAAGAGCAAGAGCAAGAGCATTCTGTCGCCGTCAAAACGGCTGGGCGTCGACATCGCCAATGAATGCGCCTACAACGCTTAAAAGCCCCCCCAACCCCAAGAACCCAGCCCCATCGCCCACAACAAGGCCACAACACCATGCTCTATCGCCTGGCCGCCGACGCCCTGGCCTGACCCACAGATCCAACTCTGGCTCGGCGCCGCGCTGCTGGCCATCAACCTCGGCATCTACGCCTACGTATTGCGGCGCCTAGCGCGTCGCCACCACGAATAACCGCGGGAACGGCAACAGCACCTTGCCATCGCTGGCCGGCGGATAATCGCGCTGCATCGCCTGCAGATACAGTTGCAGGAAATCCCCCTGCTCCTGCTCATCCAGCCGCGCCAGGTACGGCCGCAACGCCGAACCCTTGAACCACTCCACCACCGCCTCGGCGCCGCCGGCCAACGGGTGGTGATAGGTCGTGCGCCACACATCCACCCGCGCGCACAGCGGGCTCAGCAAGTCGTAGTAAAACGCCGCGTTATGCCGCGCTGGCAAGCTGAAGTCGGCGAACTTGGCGGCCCAGGGCCCACGGCTGGCGATCTCGCGCAGTTGCCGGTGGGCCGGCTCGTCGAGGTTGTCCGGCGTCTGTACCGCCAGGCTGCCACCCTCGCTCAGTTGCCGCACCAGGTGCGGGTACAGGCTGCCGTGCTCCGCCAGCCATTGCAGCGAGGCATTGGCGAGGATCAAGTCCTGCGGCTCCTGGGCCGTCCAACTGGCAATATCGGCGATTTCGCAGCGCACCCGGGGAATGCTCAGGCGCGGGCGTTGCCGGGCCTTGTCGATCATGTCGGCATCGCTGTCCAGCGCCGTGACCTGGGCATCGGCATGGCGCTGCAACAGCACTTCGGTGGAGTTGCCCGGGCCGCAGCCCAAGTCGGTGGCATGGCGTACCGGGCGCGGCGGCACGGCGGCAAGCAGGTCGCGAACGGCGCGGGTACGTTCGTCTTCGAACAGCGAATACTGGGTGGCGGACCAAGCCATGGACAACGCTCCTTCAGTGGCGGTGCGCCTAGCATACGCCATCGCCAGGCATCACTGCGCGACAGAGCGGCAACCGACCCCGTATGCTCAGGCTCCATACCGCACGCCGAGCGCCCCGATGAAAACCACCCTGGCCGTCATCCTCCTCGCCCTGGTCGCCGCCTCCGCCCTGCTCGGTTCGCCCTGGATGAGCCAGCGCTTCGACCTGGCCGACCTGCGCACCACGGCCAGCCAGCAGCTGTCGCGCCACCTGGACGATGGCACGCTGCTGGTGCTGCAGGCCAACAGCGCCGTCGACGTGGAGTACGACGGGCAACAACGGCGCGTCACGCTGCTCGAAGGCCGGCTCGCGGTGGACGTCGCCGATGACGACCCACGGCCGTTCCTGCTGGTTACCGAGCACGGCACCCTGGCCACCCACGACGCCCAGCTGTCGATGGCCCGCCAGGGCGGCGCGATCACTGCCTACCTGCAAGCCGGCAGCGCCGAACTCGACAGCGCCGGCCAACGCCTGCCGCTGCAAGCCGGCCATTCGGTGCGGTTCGACCGCAGCGGGCCGCGCACGCCATGAACGCAAACGGCCGGGCCCCCTGCAGGACCCGGCCGCGCGCTACCTCAAGGGTGCTCAATGCGTCTTGGCGCCACGCATCTGGTGCACCACGCCCATGGCTACCACGATCGCCGCGGCGATACCGGTGGAGATCACCAGGATCTGGTAGTCCGGCATGAACGCCATGGTCACCAGCGCGGCGATGATGAAGGCGATCACCAGGTAGGTCAGCCATGGGAACAACCACATCTTCAGGCGCACTTCCTTGCCCTCGGCAATCAGCTTGCGGCGCATGCGCAGCTGCGAGAAGGCGATCACCAGGTACACCAGCAAGGCAATCATGCCGGTGGTGTTCATCAGCGTTTCCAGCACGTCCTTCGGCCGCAGGGTCTCGCTGAAGTTGATCAGCGCACAGAACACCGCCACCAGGCACGAGCCGATGATCGCGTTCACCGGCACCCCGGTACCGGTGCGGGTGAACTTGAACAGGCGCGGCGCATCGCCACGCTGGGCCAGCGAGAACAGCATGCGCGAAGCGGTGTAGTGGCCGGAAATCAGGCAACTGCTCACCGAGGTCAGCACCACGAAGTTCATCAGCAGCTCGGCATAGGGCACGCCCAGCAGCTCGAGGGTCCGCCGGTAGGCGCCATAGCCGGAAACACCCAGTTGCGGGTCGTTCCACGGCACCAGGCAGACGATCAGGAAGATCGAGCCGACGTAGAACAGGCACACCCGCCAGACCACCGAGTTGGTCGCCTTGACGATCTGCGTGGCCGGGTCCTTGGCTTCGGAGGCGGCGATGGTGACGATCTCGGCGCCGAGGAAGGCGAACATCACCCCCAGTAACGCGCCAATCACCGTGGTGATGCCGTTGGGCATGAAGCCTTCGGCGGTCAGGTGGCTGATGCCGCGCACTTCACCGAACTGCCAGACATTCATCACCGCCGCGGTGCACACCACCAGGAAACAGACGATCGCCACCACCTTGATCAGCGCGAACCAGAACTCGAACTCGCCGTAGTGCTTGACGTTGAAGAAGTTGACGGTGATCAGCAGCAAGGTCGTGGCCAGCACGAACACGTTGACGCTGACATCGGGGAAGAAGCCGTGCAGGATCTTGCCCGCCACATAGGCTTCCCAGGCCATCAGGATCACCCAGTACCACCAGTACAGCCAGCCGATGGTGAAGCCGGCCCAGCGGCCGATGGCGCGGTCGGCGTAGGTGGAGAACGAGCCCGTGTCGGGCGATGAGGTGGCCATCTCGCCGAGCATGCGCATGATCAGCACCACCAGGATGCCACCGGCCAGGTAGGCCAGCACGGCCGCCGGGCCGGCGCTGTGGATCACGCTGCCGGAACCGACGAACAAGGCGCCGCCGATCACCCCGGCGATGGACATCATCGTCAGGTGGCGCGACTTCAACGAGGCGCTGAGCTTGCTCTCGTGCCCGTCCTTCGCGGTGGTGGATGTGGATGTAGCTTCCATCAGTCAATTACCCCGTGCTTCTTTTTATCCAAGGAAAAACTGTGAAACCCCGATGGTTATCGGACTCACCTGTACATCAGTGCGGGCAGGGAGGTGTGCGGTGCACACGCAGGCCATCCGTGGCGGCCTGCTTACGCGGCCAGGGCGCGGGCCCTGGTCGAACTGAACCATGCTGGGGACGGGCGCTGGGCGCCCGGCCTCGGGAAAAGAGGGTGCGAGACGCGGCTCGACTGAGGTGCAGCGATATTGTGATTATTCATGGCGCTGTCGCGTGCTGTGTTGGCGATATCTGACACGTAATGTAAAAATGTCGAACACTTTGAGCCATGCACAGCGGCATGATTTACGCACTGCACTGTACAGGTCGCCCATGCAATACACCTGCGATGCCCAGCAGACGCCTGCCGTCTGGCACACCTGAAGGCCCCTGAATGCTCCAGCTACATCCGGACTCCGCCACCCCGCTGGTCAACCAGATCATCGATGGGCTGCGCGCCCTGATCGACGACCAGACCCTCAAACCCGGGACCAAGGTGCCGTCGATCCGCGCTTTCGCCGCCACCTATTCGGTGAGTACCTTCACCGTGGTCGAGGCCTACGACCGCCTGGTGGCCCAGGGCCTGCTGGTGAGCAAGGGCAATGCTGGCTTCTTCGTCAATCGTGCGGCGAACGAGCTGTTGGACGCGCAGCAGCTCGAGGCCGATACCGCCCGCCCGACCTTCAACTCCGAGTGGTACCTGCAGCAGATCTTCGAAATCCGCCAGCTGCCCTACAAGCCCGGTTGCGGCTGGTTGCCCAACGAGTGGATGTACGAGGAAGGCCTGCGCCGCGGCTTGCGCCAGGTGGCCGGCAGCCCGCTGGAGCTGTCGGGCTACGGCGACCCCATGGGCCTGCCCGAATTACGTGCCTTGACCGCGCAGAACCTGCAACAGGAGCTGTCGATCGTCGCCAACCCGGCCCAGCTGATGCTCACCCACGGCGCCAGCCAGGCCCTGGACCTGGCGGTGCGCACCCTGGTGCGCCCTGGCGACGTGGTGCTGGTCGATGACCCCGGCTACCCCAACCTGATGAGCATCCTGCGTACCCAGGGCGCCACCCTGGTGGGCGTGCCGCGCACCCCTGCCGGCTACGATCTCGACCAGCTCGAGCGCCTGCTGGCGCACCATCGCCCTACCGCGTTCTTCACCCAGCCGCACCTGCACAGCCCGACCTGCTCGCGCACCCCGCTGGCGCAGTTGCACCGCCTGCTGCAACTGGCCAGCCAGCACGGTTTGCGCCTGGTGGAGAACAACCTGTACGCCGACATGATCGCCGAGCCCCAGCCCTGCCTGGCCAGCCTCGATCACCTGCAGCAGGTGGTGTACGTCGGCAGTTACTCCAAGAGCATCTCGCCGAATGTGCGAGTCGGCTACCTGCTGGCCAACCCCGAGCTGATGCAGCAGTTGCTGCACCTGAAGATGCGCTCGGGGCTGACCACCTCGCAGGTGATGGAACGGGTGGTGTACGCGGCGATCATCGATGGTCGCTGGCGCAAGCACCTCAAGCGCCTGCGCCAGCGCCTGGCCGAGGCGCACCAGGAGGTGGGCCGGCACCTGCATCGGCTGGGCTTCGAGCTGTTCATCGAGTCGGACGAGGGCATGTACATCTGGACCCGCCACCCGGCGATTCCGGACAGCGCGGCGTTGCTCGACGATGCCCTGGAGCAAGGCATCATGCTCGGGCCCGGGCAGTTGTTCATGGTCGATGCCCAGGCCACCGGGTGGATGCGCTTTAACGTGGCGTTCAGTACCGATGCCTCGATGTGGGAGTTGCTGGAGAAGGTGCTGGTCAAGCATGTGCGGCGGGGGTGATTCGAATTATCCGGAAGCGGCGCTGTGCTGATGGCTCGAGGCGAGCTAGCGCCCATGCTATCAGTCCCACGCATGCAACTAGCGACAGCTGCATCAATGCCTGCCAGGCGCTGCAGGGCTTACGGCAGGCACTTGGTGGCCCTGAGGCGATCAACAATCCTCGTCCCGTGGTGATGCGGTGCTGCAGGCAGACACCCGCCCGTAGGAGCCGGCCTTGCCGGCGAACCAGGCGCTGCGGTGGTTGGAACATGACGGCCTCGATTCAAAAGTGCCGGGGCGAGCCCCTGCCCCGAATGCCAACCCCACCGCCTCAGCCCCTGCCGCGCAACAGCTGCGCCAGGCTCTGCGCCAGCTCATCCTGGCGGAACGGCTTGCGCAGCACCTCGAAACCATGCAGTTCGCGCGGCGTCAGGTTGGCATAGCCGGTGATGATCAGCACCGGCAGGTCCGCCAGGCGCTCGCGCACCTGTTGGGCAAAACGCACGCCGGTCATCTCGGCCATGACATGGTCGGTCAGCAACAGGTCCGGGCACCAACCCTTGTCCAGCAAGGCCAAACCTTCGGCGGCACCTGAAGCCTCGACCACTTCATAACCCAACTCGCGCAGCTGCAGCAGCGTCGCCTGGCGGACCAATACCTCGTCGTCCACCAGCAAGACACGTACGGGGCGACTGCCGACTTGCACGTGCTTGAAATCCGACGCGGCCTGGACCACCTGCTGATCGCTCACCGGTAACCACAACGTAGCTTCGGTCCCTCCCCCAACCCGCGATCGAATACCGAAGCCGCCACCGGACTGCAACGCCAAGCCCTGCACCATGGGCAACCCCAAGCCAGTACCGCGCCCCACGCCTTTGGTGGAGTAAAAGGGCTCGATGCAATGCCCCAGTACCTCTTCGCTCATGCCGATGCCCGTATCACCCACCTGCAACCAGACCTGCACCTCTTCGCCCACCCCGTCTGGCCTGGCCGGACCATCGGGTTCGAGGCCTGCGGTGACCGTCAGTTGTCCCCCGTCGGGCATGGCATCGCGAGCGTTGACCACCAAGTTGAGCAACGCCAGCTCCAGTTGGTGCGGATCGACCAACACGGTGGGCAACCCAGCGTCGATCCGCACTTGCACGCCGATGGTCGGCCCGAGCGAACGCGCCATCAGCTCATGCATGTCTTGCACCAGCTCAGCCAGCGACACCGGCTGCGGTTTGAGCGTCTGGCGTCGGGCAAAGCTGAGCAGCCGCCCGACCAGGTTGCGCGCCCGGTCCGTCGCCTGCAGGCCGCCGTCGATCAAACGCTCGGCCCGCGCCGGCTCAGGATGCCGGCGCAGCAATTCCAACGAGGCCACGATCGGGGTAAGCATGTTGTTGAGATCGTGAGCGATACCGCCAGTGAGCTGGCCAACCAGCTCCATCTTGCGCGCTTCATGCAACTGCAGCAGTGCGGCTTCACGCTGGGCCAGCATACTGGCGACACGCTCCTCGAGACTTTCGTTGAGCCTATGCAGCGCCCGCTCGGCACGCGCATGGGTGATGGCCGACCAAGCCTGCTCGGCGGCTTCCTCCGCCAGGCTGAGGGCATCCTGGGAAAAGCGATGGGGGTGATGAATGTGAACGGCGAGCATGGCTTCGAGGCGTCCGGCGCGCAGTATCGGCACATGCAGCGACACCCGTAGCCCTGCACACGTGGCACTGGCGCCGTGTTCACGGAGGATCACCTGGCCCTGGGCCAGGGACTGGCGTAGCGACGGCCCGAAATCGGCATAGGCTTGCTGGCCCGCCAGCGATGGCAGGCCCTCGCTCCAGTCGCATCCAACCCGAAAATGCGCACCGTCCCCCATGTCTTCGCCCAGGTACACCTGGGCTGCGCCAAGCTCCCTGGCCACGTGCTCGACCACGTGAGCCTCGATGCGCGCCGCATCCCCCAACCCCGGCAAGGCCTGCCCAAGCTCCAGTAGAAACGCCTGGCGCCGCTGGAAACGTACCCGGTCGGTGGTATCGTTGACGATGCACAGTATTCCACCCACGCTGCCGTCGCTCTCGCGCACGGCCGAATAGGACACGTCGAAATAGACTGTCTCGCCAATGCCCTGTCGCTCGATATAGAACGGGCGATCCTTGGCGCTGAAGGTCTGCCCGGTTTCGCGCACCCCACGCAACAGCGGCTCGAGATCGTCCCACAGTTCTCGCCAGTTTTCCCGCGCCGGTCGGCCCAGCGCCCGTGGGTGCTTCAAGCCGATGGTGGGCGAATAGGCATCGTTGTACAGCGCGACGTATTCCGCGCCCCAGAACAGCACGATCTGGGCCTGCGCCGGCAGCAGCGTGGACATGGTCGCCTTGAGGCTGGCCGACCAGCGCTGCGGCGCCCCCAGCGGGGAATCGGTCCAGTCCATCGCCTGCAACAAGGCGCTGACCGCACCGCCATTGAGCAGGCAGGCGGGTATGTCGTGGTGATGCTTACCAGTGTCCTGGACTGATTTCATGTCATGCAGACCATTGCTTGCCCCGGGGCAGATTGCCATCTATCTGATGATATGAAATCAGTTCGCGGCAGACGTTCCCCCGGCGATGCAAGTTCCTCAACGAACTGCCGTAACCTGCTTCAATGCCGCCCTTCGGCCAGCATGCGCAGGGCCAGCCCGGCCAGCACGGTGCCCATCAACCAGCGCTGCAATTGCTGCCACAAGGGACGTCCGGCGAGAAACACGGCAATCGAGCCGGCCATCAAGGCGATCAGCGCGTTGACCGTGACGCTGATAGCGATCTGGGTAGTACCCAGCACCAGCGACTGCGCCAGTACGCTGCCGTGGCCCGGCTCGATGAATTGTGGCATCAGCGACAGGTACATGACGGCGATCTTGGGGTTGAGCAGGTTGGTCAGAAACCCCATGGCGAACAACCGGCGCGGGCTGTCGGCCGGCAGGTCGCGCACCTGGAACGGCGAGCGGCCGCCGGGGCGCAACGCCTGCCAGGCCAGGTACAGCAGGTACAAGGCACCGCCGATGCGCAAGGCGTCATAGGCAAACGGCACCGCCATCACCAGGGCGGTGATGCCCAGCGCGGCGCAGAGCATGTAGAAGATGAAGCCCAGGGCCACCCCGCCCAATGAAATCAGCCCTGCCACGCGGCCCTGACAGATGGAACGGGAAATCAGGTAGATCATGTTCGGCCCGGGGGTCAGGACCATGCCCAGGCTGATCAGGGCGAACGCTAACAGGTTGCTGGTTTCGGGCATCATGCACATCCTTGTTGTTGTGAGTGGGCAAGTGTATCCGCAGATGAACCTGCCTTGAAACGCTTCGCTGAGCCCGGTAACCTTGCGCCGCTGCTGTAAGTCCAGCAGCCGGGTTTGGTAGCCCGCGATCAATCAAGGCGCACTAGCGCCGCTTAGCGATTCGGTTGGCACTTTTTTTGTGCCCGCTGTTTCGATTTATGGCGGCTGTGCGTGGGGCGCCTTCGTGCGCGCCGGTTTCCTTGATTCCCGGTCTACCAACCTGCGTACAGCCGTCACCATTCGTTTGGTAGCGATTTGTGGCGGCTCCATTGAATCAAGGAGCGACACAATGACGAAAGGTCTACCCGATCCCCCTTCCCGCGCCACCACGGCCCCTTGCAGTTTCGGCAATTGCGAGTGCAGCCACCCGTCGCTGTTCGCCGTGCGCGAGGGCGTCGATCTCGAAGATGCGCTGGTGCACCTGTCCACCCTGCTCAAGGGCGCCTTCGCCACCAACCTCAAGGCCATGGAACTGGCAAGCGGCACCTGCCAGGACTTGCTGATGGCCAACGACCACGGGCTGGATGCCGCCAAGGCGGTGGTCGAGGCGTTGCTCGATGGGGTGGAGATGCAACAGGTGGCGCCGGTTCTGTAACGCGGTGGCGGGCACCGGCTACGCCGGCGCCTGCAACGATCGCCCTTGCCCTGACGCTGCGGATCGCGCCTACGCCATCTGCCCCACCACCAACCCCAGGGCAATGGCGATCATCACCCCCCCAGACACCCGCCCGACCAGCCGCGCCGCCGCCGGGCGGGTACGCAGCACCGCCTTGGCGCCGTACCCCACCAACAGGTAGATCACCAGCGAACTGCACAGGTGCACCAGCCCCAGCAGCAGGATCTGCAACGGCAGTGGCCAGCTCGATTGCGGGTCGGTGAACTGCGGCAGCAATGCCAGGAACAACAGGAACACCTTGGGGTTGAGCCCACTGACACAGAACCCCTTGAGCGCCCAGCGCGAGCCGCTGTCGCCCTCGCCGCTCGCACCCGCCTCGGGCACCGCCGGGTTGAGCAGCAGGTTGCCGCCCAGCCACAACAGGTACAGGCAGCCGGCCAGGGTCAGCAGGGTCAGTGCCAGCGGGTGCCCGGCGATCAGGCTGCCGACCCCGGCAGCGACGATCAAGGTGGCGAGAAAATGCCCGGACAGCATGCCCGCCACCGCCGACACCACCCAACGGCCACGCATGCCGGCGGAGATGGCATAGGCCCAGTCGGCGCCCGGGGTGATCACGAACAGGAACGAGACGGCCCAGAACGCCGCCAATACACTCATGGCCACTTCGATGGTTTCCTTTCACAACGGTTTCAGTGAAAGCAAGATTACGGATATCGTTGGAGGACTTTCTTTCGTATATTTCCCAGTTAGGCCACCAAACTGGAAGATTCCCCCCCATGGACCGCACCGATCGAAAAATCCTTGCCGAGCTGCAAAAAGACGGACGCCTGTCGGTGACCGAACTGGCCGATCGCGTGGGCTTGAGCCTGTCGCCCTGCCACCGCCGGCTCAAGGCGCTGGAAGAGTCCGGCGCCATCCTCGGTTACCACGCGCGCCTGGCCCCAGCCGCGCTGGGCCTGAACTTCGCCGCGCTGGTGTTCGTGACCTTGCGCGAGGTCACCCGCCAACCGGTCGCCGACTTCGAGGCGGCACTGGGCGAGATCGCGCAGATCGTCGAGGCGCAGCGGCTGTTCGGCGACCCGGACTACCTGCTGCACGTGGTGGCCAAGGACCTGCCGGCGTTCCAGAAGCTGTACGACGAACAGTTGACCAGCATCCCCAACGTCAGGCGGCTCAGTTCGACGCTGGTGATGAAGGAGGTGATCCGGGACCGGGTGTTGCCGATGTAGGCGCGGCCGTGCCGAGGCGTCGGACCGGTCGGAAAGGGCCGCATAGCGGCCCCGGCCCTCTTGAATTCAAACCGTCAGATTCCAACCACCGCAGCGCCTGGTTCGCCGGCAAGCCGGCTCCCGCAGTCCCCTGTAGGAGCGGCCTTGTGTCGCGAAGGGCCGCATAGCGGCCCCGGCAATATCAGCTTGATACGCAGAACTGGGGGCGCTGCGCACCCCTATCGCGACACAAGGCCGCTCCTACAGGGGTCACGCTAAATCAATGAGGTGCGGTTTGTTCCATGAGCGCAGCCAATGTGGGTGATCCGTGCATGTGCACGCCCAGCCTTAGGTTTTTTAACGTCCATAAGCACAAATTTACTAATTTCCCCCGCCCCACCCGCCCCGCATCATCGCTCCAACAAGAACGCGTCGCCCGTTGCCGGCACGCACCTGGGCAGCCTCGCTTGCCCCACCTTGCCTTGGAGTCCGTCATGACCCGTGCAGCCAATTCGGCACCCCTCATCGAGAAACACACGATCGGCTACGTGCCGCCGCAAGACCGCCATGGAAAGGTAAGGGACCTGTTCACCCTCTGGTTCGGCGGCAACATCGCCCCGCTGCCCATCGTCACCGGCGCCCTGGGCGTGCAGTTGTTCCACCTCAACCTGCTGTGGGGCATCGTCGCCATCCTGGTCGGCCATCTGCTCGGCGGCGTGCTCATGGCCCTGCACTCGGCCCAGGGCCCGCAGATGGGCATCCCGCAGATGATCCAGAGCCGCGCCCAGTTCGGCTCGCTCGGCGCCCTGCTGGTGGTGGTGATCGCCGGGGTGATGTACATCGGCTTCTTCGCCTCCAACATCGTGCTCGCCGACAAATCGCTGCACGGCGTGGTCGACGCCGTGCCGGTACCGGCGGGCATCGTCGTCGGCGCATTGGGCTCGGGCATCATCGGCATCATCGGCTACCGCTTCATCCACGTGCTCAACCGTATCGGCACCTGGGTGCTGGGCATCGGCATCGTGGTCGGCTTTGGCTATATCTTCAGCCATGTGCAAAGCGACGACTTCCTCAGCCGCGGCAGCTTCAACCTGGCCGGCTGGCTGGCCACAGTGTCGCTGGCGGCACTATGGCAAATCGCCTTCGCCCCCTATGTGTCGGACTACTCGCGCTACCTGCCGGCAGACGTGAAGGTTTCATCGACTTTCTGGACCACCTACCTCGGCTCGGCCCTGGGCTCGAGCCTGTCGTTCATCTTCGGCGCCGTGGCCGTGCTGGCGATCCCGGCAGGCATGGACACCATGGACGCGGTCTAGCTCGCCACCGGCAGCCTCGGCCCGCTGATGCTGGTGCTGTTCTTGCTCAGCGTGATCAGCCACAACGCTCTCAACCTGTACGGCGCGGTGCTGTCGATCATTACCCTGGTGCAGACCTTCGCCTACCGCTGGATCCCCACCGCCAAGAGCCGCGCCGTGCTGTCGCTGATCGTCCTCGCCGCCTGCTGCGTGGTGGCGGTGTTCGCCTCGGCGGACTTCATCAGCCACTTCGTCGACATGGTACTGGTGCTGCTGGTGGTGCTGGTGCCATGGACCGCGATCAACCTGATCGACTTCTATGTGATCCACAAGGGCGACTACGACATCCAGTCGATCTTCAAGGTCGATGGCGGTATCTACGGCCGCTACAACCCCCAGGCGCTGATCGCCTATGCGGTGGGTATCGCGGTGCAGATCCCGTTCATGAACACGCCGCTGTATGTCGGGCCGGTGTCCGCGCACATCAATGGCGCCGACCTGTCGTGGCTGGTGGGGCTGGCAATCACCTCGCCGCTGTATTGGTGGCTGGCCAGCCGGGACAGTGCCTATCGTCGTCGGCAGGTGGGTGCAAAGCTGGCGGCGGGGGTTTGAATCCGCTGGGCTGATATCTGCTGCTGGACCTCAAGACGCCTTGAGTAAGCGCCTGACCACCGGGCCCTGCATTGGTACCTGAAACTCTACTAATGCGGGGCTGGCTTGTTGGACCAACATGAGCATCTACGATGGGCAACGTTCACTCGACCCGGCCATGCAGATGGAAACGCGCTTGAACTGCACCAGAAGAGCAACGAAAGCCATCCAGCCAACAGCGATCAGAATGCAGTACATACCTAGCTTCATGCGCCTTTTCAGGTAGATCGGGTTTCCAGCCCCTTGAGTGTATCTCCCTCCTGCCCCAGCCCACGCGACAGCATGTCCTTGTCAATGCCCATGGATTGACTCGCACCATTGAGCACCCCGGCGATCTCGCCAATGTGCTGCATCATGAAGTTGGCTTCCTGCTCGTCGAGCACAGCCAGTGCCTCCCGCGCCTGCTGCGCCGCAGCCATCAGAGGAACCAGACGCACTTGAACCGCACTAGTGTAGCGTTTTGCAAACAGCACCTAAACACTCATTACTCTATGACCTTCACAAATGTCGTTAGGAAAAACAGCCCCCCTAAGCCAGCCAGCAAACAATAGCTGCTCAACTTCATCCTCCACTTCAGGTAACTGGGAAATTCATCGCTATCTTTAATGCTCAACCACCCGCAACGATGCCCAAAGGATGGCCATATCACACCTAGGCTCATGCTGCTAACGATCAACATCCGTGACTTCAAATTCCTCGTACCCCATACAGCGATCTCGTCGTCAAGACCACTACTGCGTCCAAAGGCATGACACATAACATTGAAGTGACGCGACCCTGCAATATAGGCATTGATAGCGACCCCGATAATCAACAATACAAACGGAACAATCAGCAGTACTATCCGCAAACCGACAGGCAATCCACTGAGGTCAATCATAATTAACCTTGTAGATCAGCTCACCCAACCACTCCCCTGCATCCGCGCCACCCTCGGCCCCTGCAAATGAACCAGCACCAACGACCGCGATACCGCATAGAGCTTTACCCCAGACACCAAAGTTACACACTACTTTTATCGCCAAGCCACTGGCGCCACCACCTGCAACTCCTCCTGCCAAACCGCCTGAGAAGCTGCCTGTTTCGGTAAAGCGGATTTTCTTACACGCCTCAGTCTCACCAGCTCTGCACACATCTTGGACTTTCAGGTAGGACGAGGTAGCTCCAAGCCCCACCGCCAGATGCCCGCCGTACTTTAAATACTTCGACATCTTCGCCACTTCATCCAAATGCGTCGCATACCCCGGCACCGCCCCCGGCGCACCAGCCTTGGACCAGTGATGCACGAGGCTTTTGGTGGAGATATTCAAGCTCTTACGCAGGCTTTCATGCCCACCGAGGTTCAAGTATTTGCCTAGAAATGCACTACGCAGCTGTGCATTTAGTTGCTGATAGAGCGCTCGACGTGATTCGAAGAATTGCGGGCTATTGAGATGCCCGTGCAAGGTGAACTCGCGCTGATGCAGGCTTTCCAGCCCCTTGAGTGTGTCTCCCACCTGCCCCAGCCCACGCGACAGCATGTCCTTGCCAATGCCCATGGATTGACTCGCGCCGTTGAGCACCCCGGCGATCTCGCCAATGTGCTGCATCATGAAGTTGGCTTCCTGCTCGGCGAGCACAGCCAGTGCCTCCCGCGCCCGCTGCGCCGCAGCCATCAGGTCGGCCTCCTCGCGGGTGCAGGCGTGGTGGTTGTCGGGGTCACCGAGGACAAAGATTTCACCGGCCTTGAAACCTTGGTCGAAGGTAGGGTTCAGGCGCTGGATGCGTGCAATAGGCAGTGTGCTGTCCTGCGCCAACAACTGCGCCAGTACCTGGGGGCCGGACATGCTGCGGGGAACGATATGAAAACCGGGTTCCAACCCGACTTGCACAGAGGCGATGGCGCCAGGCATCTGTGCGCTGGCTGGCGCATGGAGAGTGCGGGCGCTGGGGGCCGTCGCCGCGGTTGTCTGCCTGCCATGCATGGAATGACTGGACGGCGCCATTCCACCCAAAGGAGCAACCACCCTGTTACTGCCGTTCGGGCAGCCACAGGCAACCAGGGAACCATCCATCGCCAGTGGCTGACCGTCGGAAATCCACCCGAGGTAGCCCTCTACAACGACGCCAGGTTGGCAGCAGAGCGGACATTCGGTAGTCGAGTCCCCGACCCGCAGGACCTTTCGCCCATCACAGATGTAACTCTCACCGCTGGCAATGCAAATTGCACCCGTGGTGGTGACATCACCATCTACTGCCTGGCCTTTCCCATCAAGACTGACGCGATACATGTGCAGGTTCCTTTTGCGCTGAAAGCTCAAGAACCTAACAAATGAAGTTCGCCCTGTTACCCGAGAAAAAGCGAAAGAGACCTTTCCTACTCCGCCTAGAGAAAAGTCTTAAAACCAACCCTGTAACCAGCCTGCTCAGGCGTGCAGCCGAACCTGAGCGGGCTGGTCACGATGCTCGTCAGTGCCCGCTACGCAACATTTCCTTCGGCACGTACTTGCCGATCTCGTACTTGCCGATCGCCGCCCGATGCACTTCATCCGGCCCGTCGGCCAGGCGCAGGGTGCGCTGCATCGCATACATGTAGGCCAGCGGGAAATCACCGCTCACCCCTGCCCCGCCATGGATCTGGATGGCCCGGTCGATCACCTTCAGCGCGACATTGGGCGCCACCACCTTGATCTGCGCAATCTCGCTACGCGCCACCTTGTTGCCGACGGTATCCATCATGTAGGCGGCCTTCAGGGTCAGCAGGCGGGCCATGTCGATTTCCATGCGCGAGTCGGCGATCTTGTCGACGTTGCCGCCCAACCGCGCCAGCGGCCGGCCGAAGGCGGTGCGCTCGACCGAGCGCTTGCACATCAGCTCAAGGGCGCGTTCGGCCATGCCGATAGAACGCATGCAATGATGGATGCGGCCTGGGCCGAGGCGGCCCTGGGCGATTTCGAAACCACGGCCCTCGCCGAGCAGCACGTTCTCGTAAGGCACCCGCACGTTCTCGAACACCACTTCAGCGTGGCCGTGAGGCGCGTCGTCGTAGCCGAACACCGGCAACGGGCGAACGATCTTCACGCCGGGCGCGTCGGTGGGCACCAGGATCATCGAATGTTGCTGGTGGCGCGGGCCTTCGGGGTTGGACAGGCCCATGAAGATCATCACCTTGCAACGCGGGTCGCAGGCACCGGAGGTCCACCACTTGCGACCGTTGATCACCCACTCATCACCGTCGCGCACGGCGCTGGCAGCCATGTTGGTGGCGTCCGAGGAGGCCACGTCCGGCTCGGTCATGGCGAACGCCGAGCGGATCTCGCCGCGCAGCAGTGGCTCGAGCCACTGGCGCTTCTGCGCCTCGCTGGCGTAGCGCACCAGCACTTCCATGTTGCCGGTGTCCGGCGCCGAGCAGTTGAACGGCTCCGGCCCCAGCAGCGAACGGCCCATGATCTCGGCCAGCGGCGCGTACTCCAGGTTGCTAAGCCCGGCGCCATACTCGGACTCGGGCAGGAACAGGTTCCACAGGCCCTCGGCCTGGGCCTTGGCCTTGAGCTCTTCCATTATCGCGGTGGGCTGCCAGCGGTCACCCTCGGCGACCTGGCGTTCGAACACCGGCTCGGCCGGGTACACGTATGCATCCATGAACGCGCTGACACGCTCGCGCAGCGCCTGGACCTTGGGCGAATAGGCGAAATCCATCGGGGCTACCTTCAGTCAATGAAGAACATGGGCTGAGCCTAGAACAGCCACCCTTCATCCACCTAGCCTATTTTCTTCGTGTATAAACATTCATAACCAATATATGATCGGCCGATAACTCCAACAAGAGCGGCGCCCATGAACCTCAGCAAGGTCGACCTCAACCTGTTCATCGTCTTCGACGCGATCTACACCGAAGCCAACCTGACCCGCGCCGGGCAGATCGTCGGCATCACCCAGCCAGCCGTGTCCAACGCCCTGTCGCGGCTGCGCGAAACCTTCAACGACCCGCTGTTCGTGCGCACCGCCCAGGGCATGGTGCCCACGCCCATGGCGCAGAACATCATCGGCCCGGTGCGCAACGCCCTGTCGCTGCTGCGCACGTCGGTGCAGGAGAGCCGCATCTTCAACCCGCTGCAGGCCAGCAAGACCTTCCGCATCAGCATGACCGACCTCACCGAGGCGGTGATCCTGCCGCCGCTGTTCCAGCGCCTGCGGCGCCTGGCCCCGGCGCTGGTGATCGAGAGTTTCCTGTGCAAGCGCCGCGAAACCACCAAGGAACTGGCCGCCGGGCGCCTGGACTTCGCCGTCGACGCGCCGCTGAACACCGACCCGCAGGTGCGCCACGTCAAGCTGATGCAGGACCACTACGTGTGCGCCATGCGCCCTGGCCATCCGCTGGCCGAGAGCAAGCTGACCCTGGACAGCTACCTGGGCATGACCCACATCCATATTTCCAGCCGCCGCAACGGCCTGGGCTACGTCGACCTGGCCCTGGGCAAGATGGGCGTGCAGCGCCGCGTGGCGCTGCGCTCGCAGCACTACCTGATGGCCTCGCAGGTGCTGCAGCAGACCGACATGGTGATGACCGTGCCCGAGCGCTTCGCCCGTCGCCACCAGTTGCGCCACCAGCCGTTGCCGGTGGAGATCCCGGCCCTGGAGACCCACCTGTACTGGCACGAAAGCACCGACCAGGACCCCGCCAACCGCTGGATGCGCGAGCAGATCATCGAGTTGTGCGAGCGGGTGGTGGCCCAGGACCAGCAGGCGCTGGAAAGCGCCTGAGCGCTGTAATGGTGCAGATGCCCGCGAGGCGCCAGGAGAAAAATTTTCTTCCTTGCGTTAAAACACGGTTTTTTTATTTCACAAAGACCGCGAACCACTGGCACATAGGAAAAACATTCACCTACAGCCCCCGGTAGGATGCAGTACATGGACGCCGACAGGCGGCGTCCCTGCACGGACTCGCCGCAATCATGCCCAGCACCCCGCTCTACTTCGACTATGCCGCCACTACCCCGGCCGATGACCGCGTCATCGCCGCCATGCTCAGTTGCCTGGGCCGCGACGCCACCTTCGGCAACCCGGCCTCCAGCGGCCATGCCCATGGCCAGGCCGCCCGCGAAGCGGTCGAGCAGGCCCGGGCCCAGGTTGCCGCGCGGGTTGGCGCCCAGGCCGATGAGCTGGTGTGGACCTCCGGCGCCACCGAATCCAACAACCTGGCGCTCAAAGGCATCGCCCAAGGCTGCGGGCAACCTGGGCACCTGATCACCAGCCAGCTCGAACACAAGGCCGTGCTCGACACCGCTGCCGAACTGGAGCGCCTGGGCTGGGCGGTGACCCGCCTGGCGCCGGACGACCAGGGCCTGATCCAGCCCGACGCCGTGCGCGCGGCGCTGCGCCCGGACACCCGGCTGGTGTCGCTGATGGCGGTGAACAACGAACTGGGCACGGTCACCGACTTCGCCCAGCTCGGCGCCCTGGTACGCGCGCATGGCGCGCTGCTGCATGTGGACGCCGCCCAGGCGGTGGGCAAGGTGCTGATCGACCTGGGCCGGCAGGCGGTCGACCTGATGTCGTTCTCGGCGCACAAGGTCTATGGCCCCAAGGGCATCGGCGCCTTGTATGTCGGCCCCCGCGCCCGCCCGCTGATGCGCGCGCAGATGCATGGCGGCGGCCATGAACGCGGTCTGCGCTCCGGCACCCTGGCCACCCACCAGATCGTCGGCATGGGCAGCGCCTTCGCCCTTGCCGGCCAGCCGGACGAACCGGAGTACCAACACATCGCGCACCTGGCCCAGCGGTTGCGCGACGGGCTGCTGGCCCTGCCCGGGGTGAGCCTCAATGGCTGCCTGTTGCAGCGAGTTCCGCATACCTTGAACCTGTGCATCGACGCCAAGGGTTTCAACAGCCTGGCCCTGGCGGGCGAGCTGGCGCTGTCCAGCACCTCGGCGTGCAACTCGGCGAGCAACGCGGCCTCGCATGTACTGCTGGCGCTGGGCCTGGACGAGCGCCAGGCGCGCAACAGCGTGCGCCTGAGCCTGGGGCGTTATACCCAGGAGGCCGATATCGACGTCGCGCTGGCGGTGTTCGGGCGGGTGGTGAATGGGGCGGCGGTAGCGCGCTGGTAAGCAGAACCAGGCAGTAGCTTGAACGGCGCCGTGGCCATGGGCGTGGGCGCCCTGCTGATGTCGCTGCCCACGGCGTTCCCGCTGTTGAAGCTGGCCGGCGCGGCCTAGCTGATCTACCTCGGCCTGCGCCAACTGCAGGCCCGGGCGGTGTAAGCCCGGCACACCTGTGTCGCCTGTTTCGCCAGCAAGGCTGGCTCCTACAGCGCATGGGGCATCGTCGTGTAGGAGCGAACACCGCCAACGCCGGTGCCAACCTGCGCCATCAGAGGAAGGTGAACACCTCGGCAGCCGGCAGGCGCGACTTGCTCAGCCCGGCGTTGAAGTCTTCCTCGCTGCGATAGCCCAGGCTCAACAGCACCACGCTGGTGAAGCCACGCTCACGCAGGCCCAGCTCGGCATCCAGGGCCTTGGCATCGAAACCTTCGATCGGCGTGGCGTCCAGCCCATGGGCGGCGGCGCCCAGCAACGCGGTACCCAGGGCCAGGTAGACCTGCTTCTCCATCCAGTGCTGCACGTCCTTGAAATCATGGCGATGCAGGTTCACATAACCGCGGCGCGTCTGGTCCTGGGTATCGCGCGACTGCTCCGTGCGAAAACGGCCGTCGTCGGCTTCCTGCTGCAACACCGCCTGCAGGTGGGCTTCGGTCATCTCGGTACGGGCGGCGAACACCAGCACATGGGAGGCATCGCGAATTTTCGGGCTGTTGTAGGCAAAGCGTTCATCGGTGGCCTTGGCCAGGCGCGCCTTGCCTTCGGCGCTGTCGGCGACGATGAAGTGCCAGGGCTGCGAGTTGACCGACGAGGGGCTGTGACGCAGTTGCTCGAGCAAGGCATCGAGGGTGGCCTGGGGGATCTTGCGGCTGGCATCGTAGGCTTTGGTGGTGTAACGGCGCTTGGCGAGAGTAACGGTGTCCATCTACGGCAATTCCTCAAGGGATCGTGAATGAGGCAAATCTTATCTTCCCGCCACGAAAGAAAAACCAGCACAATGCAGCAACACTTTCATCCCTGGAGTGAAAATGCTGCGTATCACCGACCTGGAACTGTTCACCCGGGCCAGCGCCCTGGGCAGTTTCACCGCGGCCGCCCACGAGGCCGACCTGCTGCCGGGCCAGGTGGCGGCGGCGGTCAAGCGCCTGGAGCGCGAGCTCGATGTGCGGCTGTTCGCCCGCACTACCCGCAGCCTGCGCCTGACCGCCGAGGGCGAGCTGTACCTGCCCACCGCTCAGCGGGTGCTCGAAACCCTGCGCCAGGGCCGCGAAGACCTGCATGGCAGCCACAGTTGCCTGCGCGGCGTGCTGCAGGTGGCGGCGCCTTCGGACATGGGCCGCAACCTGCTGCGGCCATGGCTCAGCGCGTTTCGCCGCGAGCATCCGGGGCTGGGCCTGCGGTTCTTTCTCTCCGATCAGTTGGCCGACCTGTACCGCGACCCGGTGGATGTCGCCATCCGCTACGGCCTGAACGAAGACGCCAACTACATCGCCCTGCCCCTGGCGCCGTGGAATCGCCGGGTGCTGGTGGCCTCGCCCGACTACCTGGCCCGCCATGGCCGCCCGCGCAGCCCCGACGACCTGCTGCAGCACGACTGCCTGCTGTACCTGCAACAGAGCCGGGTGTACGACAAGTGGCGCCTGGGCAACCGCACCGTGCAGGTGCGCGGGCCGCTGTTCAGCGACGACGCCGATGTGGTGCGGCGCTGGGCCCTGGAGGGCGAAGGGATCGTCTACAAGTCGTGGCTGGATGTCAGCCGCAACGTCGCCGCCGGCGAACTGGAGGTGCTATTGCCCGAGCACCCGGGCGAGCTGACCCCGGTGACCCTGGTGTGCCCGCACCGCAAGCAGCTCACGCCCGCCGTGGCGCAGTTGCACCAGTGGCTGGGCGAACGCTTCGCCACCCTGCGCCCGGAGCAGATGTTGCAGCGCCTGGCACCGGGCGTATAGTGCGTCCACCGCCGACTGCAAGGAGCTGCCTGCGATGCCGAGCCTGGAATTTTTGCTTACCGCCCTGATCATCGTGCTGATCCCCGGCAGCGGGGTCATTCTCACCGTCTCCAGTGCCCTGGTGGCGGGGCGCCGCGCCTGCCTGTGGACCGCCTCGGGCTGTACCCTGGGCATCGTCCCGCACCTGCTGGCCTCGGTGCTGGGCCTGTCGGCGCTGCTGCACACCAGCGCCCTGGCGTTCCAGGGGCTGAAGTTCGCCGGCGTCGCCTACCTGCTGTACCTGGCCTACGCCACCTGGCGCGATCGCGCGGCCTTCGTCGTGGACACCAAGGCCGCCCCCGCCAGTGCCGGGCAGCGGGTGCTCAAGGCCTGCCTGCTGAACATACTCAACCCCAAGCTGACGCTGTTCTTCCTGGCTTTCCTGCCGCAGTTCATCGACCCGCACGCGGGCTCCGCGAGCGTGCAGATGCTCGGCCTGAGCGCCGTGTTCATGGCCATGACCTTCGTCGTGTTCGTGCTCTATGGCCTACTCGCCCACCTGTTCCGCCGTGCGGTGATCGACTCGCCCAAGGTCCAGGCCTGGCTGCGCCGCGGCTTTGCCGCCTCGTTCGCCGGGCTGGGCATCAACCTGGCGTTCGCCCAGCGTTGATGGCTGCACAATCGTTCTAAACCGCCGGCAGGTTCTGCGCTAAGGTAGGCGCCTCGACGCAGCACGGCCATCGCCATGAGCAACTGGATCGACCTCAGGCAAGACGCCGACACCGGCATCGAGTCGGTGCGCGCGCACTTCGTCGGCCATGCCTACGACCCGCACTGGCACGACAGCTTCCTGGTGGGCTTCACCGAGCAAGGCGTGCAGCAGTTCAACTGCCGCCGCCAGCGCCATCAGAGCACGCCTGGGCACGTGTTCCTGCTGGAGCCCGCCGACCTGCACGACGGCCACGCGCCGACCGCGGACGGCTTCACCTACTCCACGCTGTACCTGGACCCCAACTGGCTCGATACCGAGTTGCGCGCGCTGTTCGAGCAGGCCCCGCGGGACGCCCTGCCCGGCTTCAGCGCCCTGCTGCACCATGACACGCGGTTGGCCGGGGCCACCGCCCGGGCGTTCACGACGCTCCATCAGCAGGAGCTGCGCATCGTCCGCCAGACTGCCCTGGACGACCTGCTGGCCTGCCTCACCGGCCACCTGCACTGGCGCAAGCGCCTGGACCCCGACCCACGCCTGCCGCTGACCGCGCAGCTTGCCCGCGACTACCTGCATGCCCACCTGGACCAGGACATCGGCCTGGCCGAGCTGGCCCAGGTGTGCGGCGTCGACCGCTTCCGCCTGACCCGCGCCTTCAAGGCCGCCTTCGGCCTGGCCCCGCACGCCTACCTGATCCAACTGCGCCTGGCCCGGGCGCGACGCCTGCTGGCCCGTGGCCAGACGCCCGCCACCGTGGCCTCGGCCCTGGGCTTCGCCGACCAGAGCCACCTGGGTCGCTGGTTCCGCCGCGCCTATCGACTGACCCCGGCGGACTACCGCAAGCGCTGCTCAAACCTTCCAGACTGAACACCCCGCCCAAGGCGAGCATGGGGCTTCGAACAACCGGAGCTTTCGCCATGTCGCATACGCTGTTGCCCTTCATCCTCTTCGCCGTCGCCGCCAGCATCAGCCCGGGGCCGACCAACCTGCTGATCCTCGCCCATGGCGCCCGTCACGGCCTGCGCGCCAGCGCAGCGCCAATCATCGCCGCCTGTCTTGCGGCGGCCTTGGTGGTGCTGATGGTCGGGCTTGGCTTGGGGCAAGTACTGCTGCGCTATCCGCTGGCACAGCAGGCGATGAGCTGGGCCGGGGCGCTGTGGCTGAGCTGGCTGGCGTGGAAGATGCTGCGCAGCGCCAGTGCGCCGTTGGTGCAAGGCACCCGCGCTGGGCTGGCGCCACTGAGCGCGGCGACCTTGCAGGTGGTCAACCCCAAGGTCTGGGTGACGGCGGTGGCCATGGTTGGCCTGTTCGCCAGCCCGGCGCTGCCGATGTGGTGGCTGACCCTGGTGTTTTTGCTGGTGGCCTTGCCGAGCATGACCGCCTGGGCGCTGATGGGGGTGGGCAGCGCCCGCTGGTTACGCTCGCCACGGCGGTTGCGCGGGTTCAACCAGGGGTTGGCGGGGTTGTTGCTGGTATCGGCGTGGTCGGCCTTGCTGATCTGAAGGGTGGCAGCGGGCATGCCGCTACTCGCCGAGCAAGCCCGCCCCCCTGTGCCCCGCCGCCGCCCAGTCAGGCCGGCGGATGCCCCTGCGCCTCGCGAAAGCGCCGGGTACTGGCCAGCGCCAGCAGCAACCCGGCCAGGGCCACGCTGCCGCCCACCAGGCCAGTGTGAGCGACGCCCGTCTGGCTGCTGACGATGCTGCCGAGCAAGGCGCCGCCGCCGATGCCGATGTTGTAGATCCCCGAGAACAGCGCCATGGCCACGTCGGTGGCATCCGAAGCCAGCTTGAGGGTCTTGGATTGCAACGCCAGGCTGAAGCTGAGGATCGCCACGCCCCAGACCATGCTCAGCCCGGCGAACACATAGAAGTTGCCCGACAGCGGCAGCAGCAGCAACAGGCAGGCCGCCAGCGCGCCGATGGCCCCGACCAGGAAGCCATGGGGGTAGCGGTCGCTGTAGCGGCTGAACAGCAACGAGCCGAACACCCCGGCGCCGCCGAACAGCAACAGCAGTAGCGTGGTGCGCTCGCCGCCGATCTGCGCCACATGCAGGGCGAACGGCTCGATGTAGCTGTAGGCAGTGAACTGCGCGGTGATCACCAGGGTCACCAGCGCATAGGTGATCACCAATGCCGGACGCTTGAACAGGATCGGCAGGCTGCGTAGCGAACCGGAGTTCTGGCTCGGCAGCAGTGGCAGCGACTTGATCAGGCAGAGCATGGTCGCCAGGGCCACGCCAGCGATGCACAGGAAGGTGATGCGCCAACCCAGGGCCTCGCCCACCACCCGCCCCAGCGGGATACCCATGACCATCGCCAGGGTGGTGCCGGTGGCCAGCAGGCCCAGCGCCTTGGCCTGTTGCCCGGGCGGTGCCACGCGCACCGCCAGCGAAGCGGTGATGGCCCAGAACACGGCATGGGCCAGGGCGATGCCGATGCGGCTGAGCAACAGCATGGCGAAGCTCTGCGACAGCCACGACAGCAGGTGGCTGACGATGAACACCAGGAACACCAGCAGCAACAGGCGCCGCCGCTCGATGTTGCGGGTCATCAGCATCATCGGCAGCGAGGCCAGCGCCACCACCCAGGCGTAGATGGTCAACATCAGGCCGACCTGCGCGGTGCTCATGTCGAAGCTGCGGCCGATATCGCTGAGCAGCGCCACCGGGACGAACTCGGTGGTGTTGAAGATGAACGCCGCCAGCGCCAGGGCGATGACGCTCAGCCAGCTGCCGTTGCCGCTGGTGGGGGGCAACGAGGTGGGTACGGGACCATTCATGGGGGAAAACTGTTCTCCGCGGACAAGGCGATATGACGCGCCCCACCTGCCTGCTCCAGGCCCGGTGGCGCACGTTTTTTATTGAAAGGATGCCCGGCATGGTACGCATCAAGCCCGGGCCTCACAACCACAGGCGCGGACGGAGTACCATGCACCGTTTTGATGCACCCTTCCTGACAACATTGCGGAACAAGGAGTTCGATCCGCCATGAACAAGCAGCACCCCCAGCAGCAGTGGCGCGAGGCGGTGATCGCCTATGCCGAGGCCGTCAACCAGTACGTCGCGCAGGGCCGCGCGCACGGGTGGGACGACCTCGCGCAGCCGCCGGCGCCAGCCACCGGGCACCTGCTCGAGGCCTGGCAGGCCGCCCTGCTGGCGATCAACCGGCCGGGGGTCGACGAGCCGCAACGCCAACTGTTCCGCGAAGCCTGGCCGCCTGCGCACCTGCCGTTGCTACCGTTGCTCGACGAACAGGCCCAGGGAGTCGGCCCCCTGTTGCTGCTGGATGACGGCAGCCTGCTGGCGCGGGTCGGCCTGCCCCAGGACAAGGGCCAGGTGCTGCGCATCGACGCCCACAGCGTCACCCCGGTGATCGGCATCAGCCATTTCGGCCGCTGCCCGCAGCGGCGCTACTATGCCCTGGCCAACGCCGAAGGGGTACGCGTCACCGATGGCTGGGGCGGCCCGCTGGCGGCCCGGCTGGCCTGGCCCCACGGCCTGGAAGGCCTGCCCCCGGGCTATCCGTTCGAACCGCTGGACCTGCCGCCGGCGCCCATCGCACTCACACCCTTCCCTTGCGGCCAGCGGGTGCTGCTGGTGAGCGACGACGGAATCTTCGTGCTCGCCGCCGGCGGCGCCACCCGCCTGCTGCCGCGCCAAGAGGCCATCCTCGAGGAGCTGCAGCGAGGCGTCGACCCGGACGACATCGCCCTGGGCCTGGCCATGGCACACGCGGCCCTGGCCCCGGATGGCCGGCTGATCGCCCTGGGCGAGCAAGGTGGACGCCACCTGGTGCTGGACGACCAGTTGCAGCCGGTGGCAACCATCGGCCCGGCCAGCGAGCACCCGCATTTCGCCCTGTTCAACCGCCGTGGCGACCAGCTGCTGCTCAATGCCTGCCACCGCTGCCAAGGCGCCAGCCTCGGCGTGCGGGTCGCCGACCTGCCTGGCCTTGACACCGAACCCGGCAGCGACCATCCGCGCACGCCGCTGTTGCAGCAGGGGGCGCGCATCCATGCCGGGGTCGCCCGCCACGGCGAATACATCGTCGGCGATGCCCATGGCTACCTGCGCGCCTTTGGCGAGGACGGTGGCGAACACTGGCAGCATTACCTCGGCTCGACCATCAGCGCCCTGGACATCAGCGCCGACGGCCGCACCCTGGTGGCGGCCAGCCACGCCGGGTTCATCTCGTTGATCGCCCTGGACAGCGGCCGGCCGCAATGGCAGATCGGCACCGGCGCCCACGCCGAGGTGCGGCGCTGGGTATGCTGGAAAGGCTTCGACGCGCCCCTGGCCTGGTAATACCCGCGCTCTTTGCCTGGCAGGCAAAAGTCATTGTCCCGGCGCCGGCTTTTTCCCGGGCGCCGGGCTGCCCAGAATCCACTCCTGACAACGCCTTCCCCCCTTCAGGAGATGCCCCATGAAAGCCTTCAAGCCCCTGCTGCTCGCCGCCGCCCTGGCCGCCACCGCCCACTCGGCGATCGCCGCCGACTGGCAGCAGTCCCCTTATGGCGCCAATGATGAAATCGGCGCCGCCAACCTGCTCACCCCCGAGGTGGTCAAGCAAGCCGTCGGCCTGGTCAAGACCGGCAAGACCTACCCACTGGCCGTGCCGGTGAGCAAGGACCTGCCCGCCTTCCGCCACCGCAGCTTCCACCTGTACAACATCCAGCCGGGCGAACAGGCCGGGCAAAGCCTGGGCCGCAACAAGTTCACCTTCAACGATGAACTGGTCAACGGCTGGACCGGCGTCGGCACCCAGCTCAACGGCATCGGCCACATCGGTATCGACAACGTCTACTACAACGGCAACAAGGCCGCCGACTTCGTCACCGTCGAAGGCGTGAAGAAGCTGGGCGTCGAGAAGGTACCACCGATGGTGACCCGCGGCGTGGTGCTGGACATGACCGCCCACTACGGCAAGGCCATCGTGCCCGGCGGCACCGCCTTCACCGTCGCCGACATCAAGGCGGTGCTGAAGAAACAGAACATCACCCTGCGCAAAGGCGACGTGGTGCTGTTCAACACCGGCTGGCTGGAGCTGATCGGCAAGGACAACCAGCAGTTCCTGGCCACCGAGCCGGGTATCGACCTGGCCGCCGCCCAGTGGCTGGCCGACCAGGGCATCGTCGCCTTCGGCGGCGACACCTGGGCCTCCGAGGTGTACCCGAACCCGACCGGCGAAGAGTTCCCGGTCAACCAGTTCATGCTGGCCAAGCGCGGGATCTACAACCTCGAACTGATCGACAGCCGTGAACTGGTCAAGGACAAGGCGTTCGAATTCCTGTTCGTGCTGGGCCAGCCGTTGTACAAAGGCTCGACCCAGGTGAACATCAACCCTGTGGCCATTTACTGAGCACGCTTGCTCCCCTCAGCGACTGCCCTGCAGGGGCGCTTCAGATTACGGTAACCGAGCACCAGCACCGCCCCCGACAGCGCCGCCAGCAGCAGCACCAGCTCGCGGCTGTAGCGCGCCACCCAGGCGGGGAAGCCGACGAACTCGCGCACCACGTGGATCTGCGCGCTGGCGCCGCCCTGGCGGATGCCGATGCCGCCCTGGCGGATCTGCGAATAGTCGGCATCGAAATACACCCAGACCTTGGCCTCGCCCTGGGCGTCGATGACCGGGATGTCGATGAGGTTGGTCGGCGCCGGGATCAAGGTGTCGTTGCCGGCCGCATCGCGCACCTGTACCAGGCCTTTGCCCGGCAAGCGGATCTGCACGTCCTGCAGCGCCTGTTGGCGCGGGTTGTGCAACTCGATGAGCAGGCCGGTGCGGTGATCCACCAGGCCGGCCTCGAAGGGCCGGGCGAACAGTTGCAAATACGGCGCCTGGGCCAGCTCGACCAGCTTGTCGACCTGCTGGTGGTCGAGGTTGCCGGCGGCGATGGCGCCGACGCGCGCGTGCAGGCGTTCGTACTTGAGCAGGTCGTTGGCCTGGGTGACGCGCTCGTTGAACTGCCCCGGGTAGGTCAGGTGGGCGTAGGTCAGGCGCGCCTGCAGCCGGTCGTCGTCACGCAGCACCGTGTAGAAGGCCGCGACGCAGACTGCCACGACCAGCGACGCGGCCAGTGTTTTACCGACTTTTTCCCAGCTCACCTTGAGGGTTCCTTGTGTTGACGAGACGCAATGGCTGGCAAAGGGTGCCAAGAAGCCGAGGCTGGGGCAAGGGTTGGTGAGCTTTGACGCCCATGATGAGCAACGCCTCAAGGCGGCGCCGCGGCTCGCCGCTCAGGTTCCGAGCCGCAGGCGGCGCCCCAGGGCTGGCGCTGAAGACACACTAGGTAACGCCTGAACGGTGCCGCCCTAGCATTTGGTCTTCAACTCGATGGCCCCCCTCTGCGCCAGGCAGCCTACAGCCGCCAGTCCAGGCTGACCAGCAGCGTGCGCGGCTCCCCCATGTAGACCCCGTTGTAGAAGCCGACGTTGTTGAAGTAGTGCTGGTCGAACAGGTTCTTGACGTTGACCGACGCCGACAGGTGCTCGTCGAAGTGGTAGCGCCCCATCAACCCGACCACGGCGAACGCCTGCTGGGTGATGCGATCTGGGGTGGTGACGATATTGCCCTTGGCATCGCGGCCAATCGGACGCCGCCCCATGCCGAAGGTATCGCTTTGCCAGTCGAGGCTACCGCCCAGGGTCAGTTGCGGTGACAGCTTGTAGGTGCTGGAGAAACGCACCAGGTTCAGTGGCTGCTCGGTGTTCTTGCGGCTCTTGTCGCCACTGGCGGCATGGGTGTAGCTATAGCCCAGGCTCATTTGCCAGTCAGGCAGCACCTCGCCGGCCAGTTCGGCCTCGAAGCCCTCCACCACCACGCCCTTGCCACCGGATTTGTAATATTGCTGGCCGTTTGGCCCAAGCGGCACCGAATCGTCGAGTTCGGGGACGTTGTCCTGCTTGCTGCGGTACAGCGCCGTGCTCAGGTGCGCGCGGTCGTCGAACAGGCTGCCCTTCAGGCCCACCTCGTAGACCTTGCCGACAATCGGCTCGAGGAACTTGTCGCTGACATCCTTGCGCGTCTGCGGGTTGAAGATATCGGTGTAGCTGGCATACACCGTGTACTGCTCGGTCAGGTCATAGAGCACCCCGGCATAGGGCGTCCACTGGTCGTTCTGGGTCTGCTGGCTGCGGCTGGCGCGGGTCAGGTCGAGGTTGGCGTCGTAGTTCCAGCTGCGGCTTTCGCTCTGCCAGCTGCCGTAGCGGCTGCCGAGCACGAAGTGCAGGCGGTCGGTGGGGTTGAGCCGGGTGGCCAGGTACCCGGCCTTCTGCCGGGTGAACGAGCGCGAGGCATCCAGCCCGCTGTCGTGGTCGACGAACTTGGGGATCGCCCCCATGTACTTCCAGTCGTCGATCTTCGAGTAGCCGGGCGGGTCGCTGCGCCCGGTATAGAACGGTGAGCTGCTGCTGAGCTTGGAAACCCCATAACCGACCATGAAGTCGTGACTGCGGCCGAATAACCCATAGGGTCCAGCCAGGTTGAAATCCACCGCGCGCATGCGCTCGACCCCAGAGAAGTGCGAGGTCCAGGCATTCATGCCGCTGCGGTCGGCGGCGGGAAAGCCGTTGCCGCCGTAATACACCTTGCCGTCGCTGTCGCTGCGCCGCTGGGTATAGGCGGCCTTGAGCAGCCAGTCGTCGCCCAGGCGCTGGTCCAGGGTGGCGAACAGGGTCTGGTCCTTCAACGGCCAGGACGACCAGGGTGTCGCCAGGTTGGTCGAGCGCGCCATGTGCGCCTTGGCGCCTTCGGCGTTCCAGTACGGCACGGTGCCCCAGGAGGCGCCTTGCACATGCTTGTTCTGGTAGTCGTAGCCGACCGCCAGCACGGTGCTGTCGGTCAGGTCGGCCTCGAGGATGCCGTAGGCCACTTCACGCTGGCTGGCGTACTTGTCCATGAACGATTGGCTGTCGCGGTAGGCCAGTACCGTGCGCCCGCGCAGGCGCCCTTGCCACCCCAGCGGCCCGCCGACATCGAGGTAGCCGCGGTAGTTGTCGTAGCTGCCGGCGCTCAGCCCGGTCTGCACCGCCAGTTGCCCGGTCGGGCGCTTGCGCACCATGGCGATGGTCCCGGACGGATCGCCGGCGCCGGTGGTCAAGCCGGTGGCGCCCCGCACCACCTCGATACGGTCGTAGATGATGGTGTCCGAGTCGGACTTGAGCCCCGAGAAGGTGTTGAGCATCCCGTCGATCTGGAAGTTGTTGATCGCGTAGCCGCGGGCGTAATAGGCCGGCCGCTCCGAGTCGCTGCGCTGTACCGTGACACCGGTGACATGGGCCATGGCTTCGGACAGTGAGTCGAGCCGGAAGTCGTCGAGTTGCTGGCGAGTCAGTACCGAGACGGACTGCGGCGTATCCTTGATCGACAGGTTAAGGCGCGTGGCCGCGCTCATGCTGCCGGTGGTGTAGGAGCCGGTGTGCTCCGTGGTACTGCCCAGGCCCTGGGCGAGAACCTCGGTGGCACCGAGCTCCAGCACACCGTCCTCGGCCTTCGGCTCGGCCTCTTCAGCCAGGGCTAGCGGGCTGATCACGGTGGCACACAGACCCAGGGCCAGGGTCATGGAACGGCTGATGGGCGCGAACATCGCTGCCTTTCTCCTTGTTCGATTCGAGGGGTGTCCTTGGCTGCCGTGAGAGGCAGCCATAGGAGAACGATTCTCGGATGCGAATCGTTATCGAATCTTGTAGAGTCCAGCCGTTTCCGGTTTGTGGATTGTCTTGAAGACCTTGGGGCTGCTGCGCAGCCCTTTCGCGACACAAGGCCGCTCCCACAGGGAATTGCAATCTCCTGTGGGAGCGGCCTTGTGTCGCGAAAGGACCGCAAAGCGGTCCCAGGTTCTCGAACTAAACCAACGCACTTCGGAAGAATTACGGCATCACAGGCGGCACGTACTGCAAGGTGGTACCCAACGCCCACAGCAACACCAGCACCAGCGGGATATGCACCAGCAACTGCACGAACGAGAAACCGATCAGGTCACGCGCCTTGAGCCCCAGCACGCCCAGCAGCGGCAGCATGTAGAACGGGTTGATCAGGTTCGGCAACGCCTCGGCGGCGTTGTAGATCTGCACGGCCCAGCCCAGGTGGTACTGCAGGTCGTTGGCCACCAGCATCACGTACGGTGCCTCGATGATCCACTTGCCGCCCCCGGACGGGATGAAGAAGCCGAGCACCGCCGAGTACACGCCCATCAGCAGCGCATAGGTGTCGTGGGTGGCGATCTGGGTGAAGAACAGCGAGATGTGGTGGGCCAGGGTCTGGGCATCGGCGCCCTTGACCTGGGTGAGGATGGCGGCGATCGAGCCGTACAACGGGAACTGGATCAACACCCCGGTGGTGGTCGGCACGGCGCGCGCCACGGCATCGAGGAAGCTGCGCGGACGCCAGTGCAGCAAGGCGCCGAGCATGATGAACAGCAGGTTGTAGGTATTCAGCCCGGAGATCGCGGTGATCGCGGGCTTGGTGGCGAACTCCTGGTACAGCCAGCCGCCGGCCAGGGCCACCAGCAGCAGGATCAGGATCGGGCTGTACTCCAGCCATTCGCCCGGGCGGCTGCGCTGTGGCGACGGCGGTGCGCTGAAGCTTGGATCGACCCCGCAGTCCTCGGCGCTGCGCGCGCTGTTCGGGCCAGGGGCGGTGGCGTAGGCGATCACCAGCGAGACGATCACCAGCGCCGCCAGCATCACCCCAGACTGCCAGAGGAAGATGGTCTCGGTGAACGGAATCACCCCGGTGATCGACAGGATCGAGGGTGGCAAGCTGGCCGGGTTGGCCTGCAGCTGCGCGGCCGACGACGACAAGCCCAACGCCCATACGGCGCCCAGGCCCAGGTAGGCGGCGGCGCCGGCGGCGCGGTAGTCCATCTTCAAGTCCTTGCGCCGGGCCAGGGCCCGGACCAGCAGGCCGCCGAACACCAGCGACAGGCCCCAGTTGAGCAGGGACGCGAGCATCGAGATCAGCGCCACCCAGCACACCGCCGAGCGCCCGTTGTTCGGCAGGCGCGCCAGGCGGTCGATCAGCCGCGCGGCGGGTGGCGAGCTGGCCACCACATAGCCGCCGATGACCACGAAGGCCATTTGCATGGTGAACGGGATCAGGCTCCAGAAGCCATCGCCAAAGGCCTTGGCGGTGTCGGTGGGCTTAGCGCCCATGGCCAGGGCGCCCAGGGACACCAGCATCACGGCCAAAGCGGCGAACACCCAGGAGTCGGGGAACCAGCGTTCGGCCCAGTTGGAGCAGCGCAGGGCAAAGCGGGCGGAGCGGCTGTCTTGGATTTCAGCGGCCACGGTAATGTCCTTTTCTTGTTGGATTGTCGGATTACCGGGCGAGTCTATAAGGGGTGCGTGGTCGGGGCCTCCATGAACTGAAGGGCTACGACTAAAGTATTAGCCTGGGTGAGAGATGTGTTGCGGCCAAGATCGAGCGCCGCGCGGGCGGCGCTCGATCCATGGACGCTACACGCTGCAAGGGCCGCTATTTAGGCCCGATGTCGGTGTAAAGCGTGGTGACACTGCCCGCCACGATCAGCTTCACCGGCCCCCCCGTCGCATCCAGGCGCACCGCGCGCGTGTGCGGATGCGGGTCGGCAAAGTACGCCGCCGGGTTGTGATACAGCCGGTCTGCGGAGCCTTGCACCAGCTCGCCGCGGATGGTCACCTTGGGCTTCTTGCCCGGCTCGATCCCCGACCAGTCGCTGCCGAACGACAGGGTGAAGGTGAACAGTGTCTGCCAGTTGGCGGGGATGTCCTGGCCGACCCAGGCGTACTTGAAGTCGTTGTCCAGGGTGTTGTTGTCGGAATGGCTGAGGGTCTTGCCATTGAGCGGCGTACCCGAGGAAATGGTGTACTTGGTGCCTTTGGGGATGTTCTCGAACACCACCGCCAGGTCCACCAGCGCGCCTTCGTCGCCCTGGTTGTAGCCGGCTGTGCTGACCACCTGCGGCAGGTCGCCGCGGACCATCTGCACGTTGCGCTGGGCAATGTTGGCGTTCTTCGACAGCACGTCCGCCAGGTCGGTGATGTTGGTCACGCCCTTCAGCGGGTTGGGGTGGTCCGGGGTGCTGGCCACGGCGATCATGCAGTAGTGGTCGGAGGTGTCTGGCGGCACCCAGGTGAAGCAGTCGAGGGACGCGCCGATGGCCCCGGCCTTGATGGCGAACGGCGGGTTCTTGTCGCCTCCCGAGGTCTTCAGCTGGTTGCCTTCCCACAGGTACGGGTACAGCAGGATGTTGGGGGTGGCCCAGAACAGGTTCCAGAACCCCGCCAGCTCACCCGCGGTGTAGTTCTTGCCACGCACGTAGAGGTAGTTGGGCAAGCCGATGTACAGCTTGTTGTCGTAGCCGTTGTTGTAGTTGGCCGGGTCGGTGAGTACCGAGGGGACGGCCAGCGGCTCCTTGCCGGCGAGGATGATGTCGGGCGAGGACGACGAGGCGCTGCGCGGAACCGTGCCATTCTCCGCCAGGGTCGCGCGTACGACGATGCCGCTCCAGGTTTCAGTAGCCATGTTGCGTGCTCCTTGCAGGGGTTATTTCGACAGGTTGATCTGCACCTTCTGCAGCAGGGTCTTCTTCACCGGCCCACCCGAGCTGCCATCGATGCTCGACAGGCTCAGGGTGATCGACGAGGTGGCCTTGAGCTGCTCGGGCTTGGCCACCCACAGGTTGAGGCTCAGGTCCATCTCGAAGGCTTCCTGCTGCTTGCTCTGCTTGCCCAGCAGGCTGGTGCCGGCGATGTCCTGGCGCGAGAGCGCAAGCTTGGGGTTGCTGGCATCCACCGACACCTGGGTATCGGCCGGGATGTCGGTGTAGCGCACCTCCAGGTCCAGTTCGGCGAAGGTGACGATTTGCGCGTACTGGGCACTGACCACCAGGCTGGCCGGGTCGTTCACCGCCTGGGTGTTCGCGGCGGTGAGCAAGGTGTACGGCGTGCCGTCGGAGGTCTGCTGGCGGGCGATGGCGTAGCCGGTCTGCGCCGAGACGCTCGAGGCGACGTTGACCAGGCCGCCGATGCCAGTCGAGACGATCTGCAGGCCGGAGAAGATTCCGGTCACTGCAAAGCTTGTATCTGCCATGTTCGTAGCTCCTTTACGTGGGTTGTGGGTCAGCGGGTGCGGTAGTGCTCTGCTTCGTACTTGCTGGCCATGTAGTTCAGCAAGTCGACCCGCAGATCGGCCAGTTCGAGGAATTCGTCACTCCCGTACACCTTGGCCGCCGTGTAGAAGGCGGCCCACCAGGGGATCAGGTCCTTGAGCAGGCCTGGGCCGGCGCTGGGGCTGCCCAGCACCGTGTCGATCGCCGTCCCGATCTCCAGGCGAGTCGGGTCGGTCTTGTCCAGTTGCTTGTCGATCACGCTCACCAGCCAGTGGTTGGACGCCAAGTTGGCCGGGGGCGTGATGTTGGGTGCGTTGGTGTCGGCCTTGACCGGCTGGAACGCCGCCGGCACGCGGCTGACATAGGTGGTGCGGTACATCACCCGCCACGGCTCGCTGGGGTTGTTCATGGCCTCGCGCATAGCGGCGGCCGAGGCGCTGGTGGAATTGTTCAGCCAGTTCTGGTCCACCACCTGGGCCAATGCGCTGAAGTTGTCGGCGGCCGGTGCCAGCAGGAACGACATGTAGCGGTAGGCATCGACCTTGCCCGGTGCGGCGTTGGGCCCATAGCCGCTGAACTTCAGGTTGCCGCCCTCCTGGGTGAGGATCGGCGCGGGCAGAAAGTTGGTCGGACTGACGCTGCAGCTCAGGGCAAAGCCGTTGGACAGTGCCTCGACCTTGGTCGCGGTCATGGTCCAGGTGTTGCCCAGCAGGGTGTCGGCCTCGATGTAGTAGCCGCCGAACGGCGTGCCGATATCGGCCTTGAACTCCAGCCCCGCGGCGAAGGTCAGGCTGCTGGTGCCGGTGTAAGTCTCGCTATAGCTGTTGGCGAAGCTGTGCTCTTCCTTGTGCAGCCCCCCCGCCGCCGTCCACACGTAGTTGTTGTAGAGGCTGCGCAGGTTGCGCTGGTTGGCGAAGTCGTAGAACTGGTTGGACTTGAGCTTGTCGCGCAGGTTGTCCATGGCCGCCACCGTGCGGTACTTCTTGACATCGAACTGGTCGTAGTAGGCCTTGAGCTGCTGCTCCTGCTTCTCGATCCTGCGCTTGGTGTCGTAGGCTTCGAGCGGCTTGAAGTAGCTGCCGCGCTCATCGTTGGCTTCGGGGTAGTCCGGGTCGTTGACCAGGCCGACCTTGCCGTCCAGGGTGCCGTTCTTCACATAGCGCGGGTTGATCGGGAAATCGATGATGTTGGTGTCCACCGGGATCGTGGTGTTCGGCGCCAGCACATAGCCGACGGGGGTTTGCGTGCCCTTGAGCGCCTGCATGTAGAGGTCGGCGGTGGACGACTTGACCAGGGCAATGCCCACGTTGTTCTGGATGTAGCGCCGCCCCACCGTCAGGTTGAGCACCGCGTTGGCCGCCTCCCAGTTGCCGGTGGGGGTCATCGAAGTGGCCAGGCTCACGCTGCTGGAATGGTTCTGCGACACCTCCAGGCCGTCGCCCAGGTTGCCCGACAGCACCATCTTCGCGCCGCCGGTGATGGTGGTTTCCAGCACCATGGTCTCGGCCTCGGCGCCCAGGCCCACCGACACATCGCTCTTGCTCTTCTGGTACAGGCCGCCCTTGAGGTTGAATTCGCCGTTGAAGGTCGAGGTCTTGTTGCCGGTGAAGGTCCAGCTCTTGCTTTCGCTCTCCTGGTAGGTGACCGAGCAGGCCGAGGCGTAGTCCGACGCCGGGCCACCCATATCGCCGACCCAGTAGGCCAGGGTCTGGTTCTCGCTGGGCAGCGGTGGGCCGCCTTCGATGAAGCCGATGATGGTTGGCTTGCTCTGCACCTGGCCGACGAACAGAGTGTCCAGGTCACCCACCTTGTAGCCTACCTCCAGCGCCGTCACGCCATCGCTGCTCTGGTAGAAATAGCCGCGCTTCATCACGCTGAAGATCTTGCCGTAGGCGTCCTTCTCGGCGCTGGCGTACTCGATCACCGAAGGCTGGCCCTGGATCCGCGCGACGTAGTAGTCCGGCGTGCCGCCGAGGGTGTTGACCACGTACTGCGCCTCGTTCTGGATCGGCGCCGCGGCGCTGCTCCACTGCGGTGGGCTACCCGCCGGGGTCAGCGTGCCGTTGTTGCCAAGGCCTGTGAAGTCGAACAGCGTCGGGCCGGAGCCGGCCTCGATGCGCCAGTAGCCGGCCAGGTGCTCCTCGCCACCGACCAGCGCCTTGTTCATGCTCTCGCGGATCTGCTGCTCGGTCAGGCGCGTGGAGAACAGCCGCACATCGTCGATGCGGCCGCTGTAGGGCAGCGTCAGCGTCGTGCCCTGGCGGGCGCCGCCGAAGGTGAACTGGTTGTCCTGGTAGCCGCCGACATCGGCCACCTTCAGGCGCAGCGGCAGGCTGCCGCGGCCGTTGACCACCAGGCTGGCCTGGGCCACGTCCTGCCAGAGCGTCCACAACTGGTTGCTGCTCAGTACCAGGGTGTTGTTGCCGGTCAGGTCCTTGGCGTTGGTGCCGGCCATCTCGTCGAAGTCCCAGGCAGCCACCAGGCCATCGGTGGAGGCTGGCGTGAGGCGCAAGTCGTAGGTCTGGGCGATCTGGTCGGTGGCCAGGGTGCGGTTCCACACCCGCACGTGGGAGATCAGGCCCTCGTAGTTGAAGGTCAGGTCGTCGTTGACCCCCAGGTAGAAGGACGAGGTCTGCGTGCGCACCGTGGCCGGGCGCGCCAGGTCGTTGCGCATCTGCTCGGCCACCAGGGCGCCGTTGAGGTACAACCCGGCCCGCACGTAGTACTTCTGCGCCACGTACTCCTTGCTGCCGCTGTCGTTGGGCACGGTGCCGGTGCTGAAGTTCAGGGCCACGTAGGTGGTCGCCCCGGCCGAGATGGCGAACTTCACCTCGTGGGTGAAATTGACGGGTGGGTCGTCGTACTTGGGTGGGTCCATCTGCAACTGCACGGTCAGGCACACCTGGCCGAGGGTGTTGATGTACAGCGAATAGCTGCCGTTCTTCTCCAGCAGGATCTGCTTGCGGTTCAACGCCGACGGTGCGATCCAGGCTTCCAGGGCGAAGGTGCTGGAGGGGTTGAAGGCATCGCCGTCGCTGACCTTGCCGTAGTTGCTGGCCAGCAACCTCAGCCCATGCCCCTGGCGCGAGGCCAGCGCCACATGGGTCCAGCCCTTGAGGATGCGGTTGGAGGTCAGCACCAGCTCGTTGCGCCCGGCATAGGGCACCTGGAACGCCCCCTGCGCGCTCCAGGCGGGGCTGGCCGGGTTGATCAGCGTGGCGTCGTACTCGACACCGGTGGCGGCCGAGTTGGTGATCACGATGCCGCTGCCTTCGGCCAGGTTCCAGCGGATGCCCAGCATCGAGTCGGTGTCGGCGAAGCCTTGGCTGAAGCTGTTCTGCATCTGGCTGTCGCTCAGCGCCCGCTGCCAGAACGCCACGCCGTTGACCCGGGCCGGCAGGCTGCCGCCCTGGTTGCTGCCCAGCATCAACGCGCCGAGGTCGCCACTGAAGCTGTTGCTGGCCGTGGCCTTGACCGGGGCCCCGGCGTTGACCGACAGCTTGAGCGTCACCTGCCCTTGCCCGGCGAGCTCCACTACTGCGGTGAGGCAGGTCCAGGCCCCCACCGGTAGCGGCTGGGCCGTTTTCACCTCGCCCTTGTCGTCCAGGAAGGTGAACACCGCCTTGCCATACTCATCCACCGCCAACTGCACGTACTGGCCGCTGCCGCGCACCTGCCAGACCGACAGCAGCGTGCCACTCAGGCCGCTCTGCGGCAGAAACACGTAGACCTGCAAGGACAACGCCGGCGGCTTGAAGTTGAAGGCACGGGTCACGTAGGTGCTGTCGCTCATCTCCAGCCCGGGGCCCTGGCGCGCGCCAATCATGTATTGCACCGGCAGGTCCGGGTGCTTGCGGTTGCCCAGCACGTTATAGGACAGCGCCCGCGACGACGGGTTGATGCGGCTGTCGCTCAGGGCCAGCCAGGCCTCCACGGTGAGGTCGTCGGTGATCGCCAATTGGTCCGAGGGCGAGTACGCCTTGTCGACATTGAACGCCACGTAGTTGCTCTTGTTCGGCGGGTTCAGGTCGAGGCTGAAGCTCGGAGGCAGCGGCATCCAGCCGCCGTTAACCCCGGGCGTCAGTACCGGGGCGATGCCGCCCGGGTGCACCGAGGTGTTGGTCAGGCGCCCTACTCCGCCGTCGGTGGGCGGTGCGTCGACCAGCGCACCGAACAGCATCGAGCCACGAATGGCATCGTCCCGGCCATTGAACGCCAGCCGCGCACTCTGGATGACCGCCGCGCGGGTCAAGGCCTGGGTGGCCATCCCGGGGGCATCGTAGCTTGGCCCCTGGAACAGCACGCGCAGCAGCCCGGCATAGGCGAACGCGCCACCTTCGGGCGCGGGTGCCGGGGTGTCGACCACGTCGGCGCTCAAGCCGTTGCCCATGGCATAGATCAAGGTCGCCAGGCCAGTCTGGTAGCCGCTGGGGTAGGCATAACCGGCCGCGTCGCCATTGAGCACCTTGACGAACCCGGCCTGCTCGCGAGGCACGTCGGGCAGGCTGACGCCGCAGATGACCACGTTGCACAGCAGCGGCTGCGTGGCGGTACTGACCGTCACCGTGAAGTCCTTCTGCTCGTCGCGCACGAACACCAGCACATGGCTGACCTGCTCGTCGGAGCGCGCCAGGCTCAGGGGCAGCCCGTAGGCGCGGCTGCCAGCGGTGGTCACCGCGCTGTAGTCGTAGTGCGGCGCCTTGCCGGCGAACACGTCGAGCAAAGTGCGCGGCGTCGCCGGCACGGCGGGCCAGTGCTGGTTGAGGGTGGCGCTGGCCGGCCAGCGCGGCGGCGCCGCCATCGTGATGTCGACCACCACGAACTCATCGGTGGCCCCGGCAGCGACCACCACCGAAGTCAGCGTGACCGGCAGCTGCGGCACCGAGGTCAGCAGGAAGAAACTGCCGTTGCCGCCCGTGCGGGTGGGCACCAGCACCGCCGGCGCGCTGCCCGCGTAGTCGAAATAGGGCTTGGACTGGTCGAGGACCTGGGGATCGTCCGGGTTGTTGGAGGCGGCGCCGTTCCAGATCTGCGTCAGCTGTGCGATGTCCCGTGGCAGGCCCCGCCAGGTCTCCGTGCCGACGCTTTGCGCGGCCTCGACGTGGATGTCGCAGAGCAGCTCGGACACGCTGGAGGCGGCGACCGTGATCCGCGTGCTGTTCATGTAGGTGCCGACCCGGTGGGCGACGAAGTTCACGAAGCCGCTCTGGGTGGCGTCCGGGGCCACCAGCAGCCGCGCGGCCACCGGTGCCCAGTGCTCGCAGCTGACGCCACGGTACAGCGCCACCGAGGTCGCGGGCAGCTCCAGCGCCGCCGCCCTGGCCCCGCTGCCGCCCCATTGCGTGGTCCAGTCGACGGTGAAGGTGGCACGCGCCGACTGGGTGGAGAACTGCGCCACCGTCAGCAGGTCGCCGTCGCCGGGGTAGTACAGGTGCAGCAGGCCGTCGGAGCCGTCGATCAGGCAGGTGGCCGCGTTCGGGCGGATGAACCCGGCAAGGCCTGCGTAGTAGGTCAGGCCCATGGCGTCGATATAGAACGCCCCGCTCATGTCGCTGTTGACTGGCGAGGCCGAAGGTTCCAGGCGCGCGCCCTGCACCGTCACTTTCACCCCCGAGGCGGCCTGGTTGAGCGTGGTCGGCGGGTTGTCGCCGTAGTTGACGCTGTTGCAGTCCAGCTGCACGGCGGCGGTGCCTGCCACCGTGATAACGAGGCGTTTCAACGCGCCGATGAAGCCGTTGCTGTCCGCCGCCACCAGCGCCATGGCCGTGCCGCTGGGCTCGGCCGTGGTGCTGCAGGGCGTGAGCGGTACCGGCGCGTCGTTCACCGTCAGGGTGAAGGGGTTGTCGCCCTTGCCCGCGTAGCGGATGTGCAGGTCGCTCCACACATCGTTGAACAGCACCGGGTGCAGGGTGCGGCAGCTGACCCGCGCGCTGCCATTGCCAAAGCCCACTTCGAGCTTGTCGCCATCGACGATCGAGACATAGGGCGCGAGGGTCTTTTCCTCGGCCTGGGGCGCACCGCCCAGCACCTTCAGCCCGTCGCCCTTGACCCCCGGCGCCAGCATCAGGCCGATCTCGAACGGCCCCTTGATCGCCAGCGGGTTGGCACCGCTGGCGGGCGGCAGCAGGTTGAGGCTGGACACACCGTCGAAACGCAGGTCGAACTCGGCCGGGACGATGTTGGAGGTGACGATCACCCCTGAGAGGTTGGCCATGGTGCCGTTCACGCCGATGGCCGAGTCCAGCGTGACGGTGCCGTCGGCGACGGTCAGGGTGATCATCACCCGGGTGGCGCGGCGCACACCGATGCTCGAACCGTCGGGCTGCACCACCTTCTCATGCTTGACGTAGGTCACTGCGCGGGGCGCCGAGGTGATCGGCAGCGCGGTGCTTGTACCGGCCTTGGCCACGCCGAACACGCTGTCCGGCTGGATGCGCAGGTCGCTGTCCACGGGTTTGCCGGCCACGTCGAACAGGCCATTGTCAGTGGCGGGGAAATTGAACAGCTTGACCGAGGTGGCGCTGGCATCCAGGGCCAGGAACTGCCAGGCGAAACGCTCGCTGCCGGCGATCGGCAGCAGCAGCGCGTCGAAATGGCCGTCGGTCACGCCGGTAATCATCGACAGTTCGAGGGAAGGTTCCAGGAAAGGCTGGCCGTCGGGGTCGAGGAAGTCCTGTTTGTCGGACTTGTCGGCGGGCACGTCTTCCTTGTGGCTGCGGGCGTAGCGGACTTCCCATGCCGGTGACAGTTCGTAGTCGGTGGTCTTCTGGTCGGTGCCCGACTTGGTCTTGAGCAGGCGAAAACGGTTCACGTACAGGGTGCCGTTCATGGACTGCTGGACGACCGAGATGTACTTCTGGTCGGTGACCACCCGAAATGGCGCCAGCGACGGCACCAGGGTCGAGGTATCGCAGTCCACGGCGATGATGCTCATGCCCACCTGGCGCACCTGCTGGGTGAAGGTCACCGCGGTGAAACCCGACCAGTCGAGGTCATCGTCGTCGCTGTCGACGTCCTGGCCGAGCACGTCGAAGTAGATGGCCTGCTTGCCCGCCACTTCGCGGCCGAACACCACCACCACACCCTGGAAATTGACCGATACGATCTGATTGAACTGCTGCACGCTATCCCCTCCCTGTTGATCGGCTATGGCTGCAGGAACACCGGCTGGCCGCTGCGGCTGGACTCGAGAATGGCTTCGGCCAACTGCACCGCGCGCAGGCCGTCGCGGGCCTGGCACACCGGCGGCGTGCCATGGCGGATGCAGGCGTACAGGTGGCGGTGTTCGTTGGGAAAGGCGTCGTCGTTGGTGCCCCAGTCGTGCTGCCAGGTCCAGGTGCTGACCGGCTGTTCGGGCCGGTCGTAGCGGTAGAGGCTCAGGACCTTCTCGCCCTGGGCGTTGGGAAACTGCAGCACGCCCTGCTCGCCGACCACATCGAAGCTCGGGCGGATCCCGCCGCGCCCCACGCACAAAGGCTCCCAACCCAGGCCGCTGGCGGCCCAGGACTCCGACCACAGCGCCTGGTCGCCGGCGACGAAATCGATCACCGCGATCACCGTGTCGTGGGCACTGGTCGGCCCGCGCTTGAGCTTGCGGGTCGAGGCATAGACCTTGTGTGCCGGGCCGAACATCCAGGTCACGAAATCCAGCCAGTGGGTGTGCTCGAACACCACCCCGCCGCCCAGCTCGGCATCGTGGATGGCCGGGCTTTCGGCCCCCTTGCACACCGCCCAGACATCGCGGAACACCAGCGGGCGCCCCAGCACGCCGCTTTGCACGACCTTGCGAAGGTTGCCCGCGTCGGCGGAAAAGCGCATCGGGTAGCCCAGCAGGAATACCCGCTGGCTGTCCTCGGCCACCCGCACCACCTCCTGGCATTGCGCCGAGGTCTTGGCCAGGGGCTTTTCGCAGAACACGTGCTTGTTGGCCCGCAGCGCCGCGATGGCCAGTTCGGCGTGGTTGAACGGCGGCGTCAGGATCCACACGCACTCGATCAGCGGGTCGTCCAGCACCTGCTGCAAGTGCTCGGTCCAGCCCGCTACCCGCCACTTGCGCGCCAGCGCCTGGGCCTTGCCCGGCACGCTGTCGCACAGGCAGCGCACGTCGAACAGGTCCCTGAGCTTGTCCAGCTCTTCCAGGTGCCAGTCGCACACCGTGCCGCAGCCGATCAAGGCCGTTCGTATCGCGCTCATCCGTTCCTCCGCAAGCTGAAGGCCCGGCTGCTGTCGAGCCATTGTTGAAACATCAGCACCGACCACAGCCGCTCTTCCCTGAAGTGCTCGCCGTGGTGCAGCAATCGCGTCCACTCCCAGCGCACCTGGGCCACGTCGAAGAAACCTTCGTCACCCAGGCGACCCGGCGCCAGCAGGTGCTCGGCCCAGTCGCGCAGGGGGTGGCGCAGCAGCGGGCTCACCCAGATGCTGAAGCCCAGCTTCTTGCGTTCGAGCAACGCCCTGGGGATGTACCGGTAGGCCACCTGGCGCAGCAGCCACTTGGAGGTGTGCTTGCGGTGCTTGAGGTGGTGGGGCAAGCCCCTGGCGAAGTCCAGCAGCGCCCCATCGAGAAATGGCATGGCCACCCGCAGGCCGGCATGCTCACAGGCACCGATGGTTTTCTGCGTCACTGGCGCGAGGAGGATTTCCCCCTGCACCTGCACCAACTGGTCGAGCAGCACCGACAACCGCGGTGGCTCGGCGTCGGCCCCCGGCCAGGGGATATCCCGCCAGCCTTCGCCGAGCACCAGCCGCCCGGGGTCCAGCACCCGTGCGCCGAGCACGCGCTCCACGTGCCCCAGGCCATTGCCGGCCAGCACGCCACGCACGTCCTCGAAAGCGTCACGGCCGGGGTCGTCCAAGGCCAGGCGCCGGCCCAGCCAACGGGCCAGGCTTGTCGCCAGCGGCGTCGAGCAGCGCCCGGCCAGCGCCAGGCCACGGCCCAGTGCAGCCCTGCCCCAAGGCGGCACGCAGCGTGCGCGGAGCACGCTGCGGTACAGGTCCAGGCGCTGGGCATACTCACCCAGCACGCAGTCGGCGCCATCGCCGGCGAACACCGTGTCGACGTAGTCGCTGGCGGCGCGGGCCAACAGCATCGAGGGCAGTTGCGACGAGTCGGCCAGGGGTTCGCCATAGGTAGTGGGGATGTCAGGCACCACGCCTGCCAGCGCCGCGTCATCAAGCCGGATCTCGTGGTGCAGGGTTCCCAGGTGGCGGGCGATGGCCGCAGCGTCCGGGGCCTCGTTGCAATGCATGCCGTGCAAGCCTGCGGTGAAGGTGTGGATGGGCTTGCCCAGGTTTTTCTGCAACAGCGCCGCGCCCAGGGTCGAGTCGAACCCGCTGGACATGAACGCGCCTGCCGTGGAGCCATCCAGCCGCGCCTCGACGGCCGCCAGCAGGTGACGCTCGAAGGTTTGCGTGGCCAGACCTGGGTCGATGGGGGTGCGCTGGGTGGTGGGCAGCGTTGCCCAGGACGAAGGCGCATAGGCTTGTTGCGCCACTTCGCCGCAATCATGTGCCGACAGCGCCACCCAGTGACCGGGCTGCAACTTGCGCACCTGCCGGTAGAAGGTATGCGGCGCCGGGACAAAACCGTAGCGCACGAACAGCGCCAACGTCTGCCGGTCGACTTCCAGCTGCCGGTGCAATGGCCGGAACGCGCCGAAGTCGCTGCTGAACAACCAATGCCCGGCGAGGCGAGCGTAGAACACCGTGCACTGCGTGGTACGGTCGCAGGCCAGCACCAGCCGCTGCCGCTCGGCGTTCCAGTGCGCCAGGGCGAACTTGCCGCTGATCCGGTTCAGGGTCGTCACCTCGCCCCAGGCCAGGAACGCCTGGGTCAGCAGTTCGCCATCGGTGCACGGCTGCGCCGCCAAGCCCAGCCAGCCCTGCAACTGGGCGCGGTTGAGCAATTCGCCGCACCACAGGGTGTGGCTGTGCGCGCTGGACGGCAGGTGGTCGGCCTCGAGCCCCAGGGCCTGGTACATGGGTGACAGCCAGGGCCGCAGATCGCCCACGCCACTGCCCAGCCCACCACACAGGCGCGCAGCCGCAGCCTTGGCGGCGGTGGCCAGCGCCGGGCGGTTCACTCTGGCACCCGCGGCAGGTACTGTGCCTGGGCGCCCGCCAGCACGGCAGGTGCCTCGTACACCTTGAGCAGCTCGGCGATCCCCTGCCCCACGGCCTGGCCATAGAGCGTGCGGCCACGCTGCAAGCCCGGCCAGGCCTCGGCCGCCGGGCGCGCCAGCACATCGCGCAGGTGGCGATGGACGAACGCCGCCGACAGCGGCGGCAGCAGCAGGTTGCTCTGCGCGTCGAGCACGGTCTCCGGGCGATCGGTGCTCAGGCGGCAGGTCAGGCAAGGCACGCCCAGCACCGTGGCCTCCTCCTGCAGGCCGCCGCTGTCGGTGTACAGCGCCAGGCAATGGCCGGAGGTCAGGAAGTGGATGACATCGGTGTAGTGCGGCCACATCGGCTGGACCACCACGCCGTCGAGCCGGACGTCGTCCAGCAGGCCAGCGAGCTGATGCTGGACCAGTGCGCCGTCGAGGGCGTTGCTACGCACCAGCACCACCTGCACCCCCTCGATGGCCAGTCGCCCCAGGGCCTGCAACACCGCCTGCAAGGCCTGGGCGGTCATGTTCTCGCGCCGGTGCAGGTCTACCCGCAACCAGCGCCCCTGGGCCAGCGCCGGGTACAGGCTGAACAGCGCACTGCGTGCCGCCCGAGGCAGGGCCAGACGCACCGCGTCGCTGCTCAGCGAACCGACCTGGCGCAGCTGTGGCAGCGGGTAGCCCTCGCGCAGCAGGTGCTCGACATTGCGCTCCACCGGGGCCAGCAGCAGGTCGCCGACCACGCTGGCCAGGGTGGTGCAGACCCCTTCAGGGAAGGGTTCTTCGTAGAACCGTTGCCAGCGCAACTGGCGTTGTTCGGCCAGCTCCTGCAGGTTCGCCCAGGCCTCCGGGGCCGGCCCGTAGCTGCGCAGCCCAGCCTCGACGTGCACGCTGCGCGCGCCATGGGCCAGGTACCAGAACTGGGCGAACAGCGCTGCCGTGGCGGTGTCCCCGGACACCAGCGGCACCGCGCTCTGGCGCAGGCCGCCGGCCTTGAGCCGGGCATCGAGGCACTCGATGGCCAACGCCAGCTGCGCGGTGCGGCCCAGCAAAGTCCCGCGGATGCCGAAGCTCACCGCCAGCAGGTGCTCGTAGCCCAACTCCTCCCTGGCCTGGGTCAGCACCGGGTCGTAGTGCTGGCCGGTGTCGACCAGCAGCAACGGCAAGCGCAACGCGTCGCAGGCCAACACCAGGCTGGCCAGCTTGATGTAGCACGGCTTGGTGGCGAGCACGATCACGTACAGCGGGCGCTGCTCGCGGTTGGCCTGAGCGATGGCTTCGGCCAGGCGGGCTTCATCCACCCAGGCCAGGTTGAAACTCGGTTCGGGCATCACGACATTCCTTATCGCGAGCGGTGGTCGGCAAGCTTTACTCGGTAACGCGCAGCGCGCTGTAGTAGCCCGCCTGCAACTTGGCGTAGGCCCGGCGGATCTCGCCTTCATCCACCCCCACCAGCGGCTGGCCCTGGCTCATGGCCGGCCGGCCGATACCGCGCAGCAGCACGAAGGGGTAGTGCCCGGCGTTCAGGCGAATGCGCCCGCGCTTGTTGTCCTGGCGGATGCGCGCCATGACCCGCTCGAACGACGGCGGACACTCCAGGCCCAGCGGCGCGCCGCAGCGCAGCAGCAACTGGGCATGCAGGTGCTCTTGCTGTTCGCTGAGCCAGCCACGTTCCCGGGCGATGGCGGCGGCCACCAGCATCCCCAGGCCGACGGCGTGACCGTGGGTCAAGGTGCCGGTCTCCAGTTCCAGGGCATGGCCGACGGTGTGCCCGTACTCCAGCACCACGCCCAGTTCGTGCTCCAGCGGGTCGTCCAGCAGCAGTTGCTGCTTGGCCTGGATCCCCAGCTGGACCAGCTCGATCCAGCCGGCCGGCGAGGTGTCCGCGGCCAAGCGTTCGAGCGCCGGCACGGTCGCGGCATCGAAGGCCAGGCCGTTCTTGCACAGTTCCACCACGCCGGCGGAGAACGCCGGCGCCGGCAGGCTCTGCAGGTACTGCACATCGACGCAGCACAGGCTGGCCGGGTGGTACAGGCCGTACATGTTCTTCGCAGCGGTGCCGTTGACTGCCTGCTTCTGCGACAGCACCGAGTCGGACATTGCCAGCAGCGTGGTCGGAATGTGTACCAGGCCAATGCCGCGGTACAGCAACCCGGCCAGCATGCCGGCCAGGTTGCCGGTCAGGCCGCCGCCGAATGCCACCACCACCGAACGCCGGGTCGCGCCACCGGCCACGGCCTGGTCGAGCAAGCCCTGCAGCACGCCGAGGGTCTTGGCCGCCTCATCCGCTTCCACCAGCAGGCAGGTCACCGGCAAGTGGCGTTGCAGGGCATCGAGCAACGGTGCGCCCCACAGTTCGTAGACCCGTCGATCGGCCACCAGCAGGATATGCGCCGCCTGCTCGCTGACCCGCTGGGCGATCTGTTCGGTGAAGCGGTAACCCAGCAGCATTGGCATGCGCTGCTCGCCGAAGCGGAAGTCCAGGGCGCGCACTGGCAGCTCCTGGGGCGATCGCCGTGCCGGTACATCCTGTAGAAGCGAATTCATTGCCCCTCTCCTTGACGTGCACGCAGTTCGTGCGCGTGCTCCTTGACCTTGGCGAACGCCTGCGCGACATGGGCCATGGCCTGGTCGTCGGCGAGGAACAACCAATGGGCCAGCATTACGTGCTGGCGATGCGCGGCCTGTGCGCACAGCAGCGGTTGCGGCACCCGCGGGGCCGTCAACAGGCGCTGGGAATGGCCGGGGGCGAGCACCGCGAACCTGTCCATCGGCGGATAAGGCGGGTGCACCCAGCAGCCCAGTTCGGCAGACAGTGCCCGGCACGCTTGCGCTATCGCCACGCCCTCGAATTCGGGGCCTTCCAGGCGCACCGGAAAGTGGTACAGGGTGGCCCGCTCGGTGCCTTCGGCAGTCTGCTGGAAGGCGAACCCGCCGATTTCCTCGAGGAGCTGGCGCAAGCGCTGGGCCTGGCGGGCGCGCTGGGCGTTTTCATGGTCAAGGTCTTCCAGGCGGCTGAGCAGGATCGCCGCCTGGAGTTCGCTGAGGCAGGCGTTCTGGGCAAAGCCCTGGCCGCCCTCCTCCAGGGTCATGTAGCCCGATGGCACCGCATCGGTGACCCGCTGCCGACCGTCCGCGCGCAGGCGGAAGATCCGTGCGGCAAGGTCTGGGTCGTTGCAGATGCAGGCACCGCCCTCGCCGCTGGTCAACACCTTGCCATTCTGCATGCTGAAAGTGCCGACCGCGCCGAGCGTCCCCACATGCCGCCCCCGCCACTGGGCGCCATGGGCCTGGGCACAATCCTCGATCAGGTGCAGGCCGTGGCGCCTTGCCATCGGCAGTAACGCATCCAGGTCGGCGATGGCGTTGTACAGGTGCACCACCATGATCGCCCGGGTACGCGGGCTGATCGCCGCCTCCACCGCATGGGGGTCGAGGCACAGCGAGTGGGGGTCGATGTCGACGATGACCGGCACCGCGTTGATCGCCAGCACCGCGCTGGCGCAGGCCACCCAGGTCAGCCCCGGGACGATCACCTCGTCCCCGGCGCCGATGCCCAGGGCCTGCATGGCCGCCATCAGGGCGTTGGTGCCGTTGGCCGTGGGCACGCAATGGCGCACGCCGTTGTAATGGGCAAAGGCCTCGGCGAAGCGCTGGTCCCAGGTCGGGCTGGCGTCGGTCTCCAGACCACTGACCGACCAACGCCCGCTGCGCATCACCGTGAGCAGGGCACGCTCGCTGGTCAGCGTGGACTGCGGCCATTGTGGCCAGGCCTGGCGATGCACCGGGGTGCCACCGAACAATGCCAGGCCGCTCATGGCTGGGCTCCGGCGCAGGCCTGGGTCGGGCCGCTGGTCTGGCGCAGGTTGGACACCCCGCCCAGGTAGTAGCGCACGGTGGCGCGCTCGGAGCAGGCGAACTTCACCCCTTGCTCGCGCACCCGCTGGAACAGCTTGTCGTCTTCACCGACCCGCAGGTCCACCTCGCGCTGGCTGAAGCGCTGGTCGAAGCCCAGGTTGCGCAGGCACTCGGTGCGGAACAGCCATTCGTTCATGTCCACGGTGGCGCAGCTGTCGGGCGCCTCGGGGCCGCGCACACCGTCGCGCATCACCGGGCTGCCAGGGTTGAAGACGCCGTGGGCCAGGCCCCAGCGGTACATTCTGTTGGCCACCAGCGGGTCATCGTGCCAGGGGTAATGGGTGAAGGGGAACGGCGTGCCGTCCGGGTTGAGCACCTGGCGCCAGGCATGGGCCGCCTGCAGCTGTGGATCTTCCAGGCACTGGCAAAGGGTCTGCAGATGCTCAGGCTCCAGTGCGTTGTCATCATCGAGGAACGCCACCAGCGGTTGCTCCACCTGGGCCAGCGCCGCGGCCCGCAGGCGCGCCATGCGCTGCGAGGAAGCCCCCTGGAAAGGCTGCCCTTCGAGCGGCTGCCACACCACCCGCTCGCGCCACCCCGCCAAGGCTGGGTGCGCGCGCAGTGCCATGGCCCGCTCGGACAGGATGCGGTGCTCGACACGCAGGCCGCCCTGCTGCGCGGCGACGCTGGCGATACAGCGTGCCAAGGCCTGTGGACGGTCCACGGCGAAGGTCAGGATACAGATATCAGCCAAGGGTCCAGACACGTTCACCTCCGATCGAATGAGCATGGGTTGCCACCGCGGCCAGGTCTTTTTCCGCCACCTGGGAGGCATAGCCGGCCAGGTGCCTGAGTTTTTCCGGCAGCCAGTCGGCCAACGGCGTGAGCAAGGGCCGCAAGCCTTGGGCGGTGTGCGCCAACTGCTGCGCCAGGGCATGCGCCGACAACTCGCCGGCATAGGGCAAATCTTCATAGAACAGCAGCGGGCAGACCGCGGCGAACACCCGTTGCGCCGCCCAGCGCGTGAGCAGGTGGTCGATGTGCCCGCCTACCCCCAGTGGCGCATAGACCCTGGCCGGCCGGGCCTGCCCCAGGCGCTGGCGCAGCCGCTGCTCCAGGCGTTCGAGCGCCGGATCCTCAGGTGTCGCGCCGTCGGCGATGAACAGCGAATCGACATCGGGATAACCCCGCAGCGGGGCTTCGGCCAGGTCCAGGCACTCGTGGGCCAGGTGCAGCGCATCGCAGAAACGCGCTTCTTCAGCCTGGCGCCAGCGGGAAATCTGCGCCTGGCTCCTGAGCGTCGGAGCGTAGGGGGCGAACCGGCTCTGGGAAAAGATCGTCAACAGGCGCACCTGCTGCTCTCGCTCCGCCCCGCTCAGCAAGCGCCCCGCCAACGAATAGGCAATGTCGTCGCAGTGGGGCGACAGCAGCCAGACTTCGCCGCGGCGGCTCATGCCCGCGGTACCGTCGCCAGCACACTGGCATAGGCCGCGCTCAGGGTGGCCAGCGCCCGCTGCGGCGCGAACTGCTGCTCGAAGCGCTGGCGCAACTGCCCACCCAGTATCCTGCGGCCCTGTCCGCTCAGTGCATCGGCCAGGGCATCGGCCATGGCGCGGGTGTCGCCGACCGCCGTCAGCCACGGGTACCCCTGCCCGCACACCCAGCGCGCACCGCTGGTCGCCGAGGCCACCAGCGGCCGGCCCCTGGCCGCCAGTTCCAGGAGCGCGACCGGCGCGCCTTCGAACAGTGAGCTCAGCACGAACACATCGGCGCTGGCCGCCACCTCATCGATGCCGCCGAAAGGTTCGAAGCCGCCGGCAAAATCCACCGACGCCTCGATGCCCAGCATCCGCGCCAGATTCTCCAGGCGCCCACGGTCCTCGCCTTCGCCCCAAAGGCGCAAGCGGGCGCGTGGGCAGCGCTCAAGCAGCAAGGCGAAGGCCGCCAGCAGGAACTCCAGGCCCTTTTCCGCCGACAAGCGCGAAATGCACCCCACCACCTGCCCCGGCTCGCGCAGTGCCGGAACCTTGGCAGGCGCACTGAGCAAAGTGTTGGCCAGTACGCTGACGCTGCCCCGGTAGGCGTAGTGTTCGTGAGCGTGAATGGCTGCATCGGGGTTGAGCAGCAACAGCCCGTCGAGCTCATGCAGGCGTTGTTGCAACGTATTCGGCAGCCACCAGCAGCGGGGGCTCAGGTCGGTGGGCTCCCAACCGATGACCGGCACCACCGTGCGCTGGTCCAGCCATGCCAGGCAATGGGCTTCGATGGGCATGAACTGGATCAGGTCGGCGGACCGTGCCGCCAGCAGGCACGCCAGGGCGTCGGCCATGGCCGCCGGGCTGCCATGTGCATCCTGAACCAGGCTCAGGCCCTCGACCTGCAACAGTGCTCGCCATGCCGGGTGCACTTCAGGCCCGGTGAGCAAGCGCAGCCCGTGACCAGCGCCAACCACCAGCCGGGCAAAGGTCACGGCCGCATATTCACTGCCGCCCAAGCTGGCCAGCGAAGGCACCACCCAGATCAGCTCCAGCGCAGGCTTCATGAGCGTATCAACTGGAAGAACCCGCCCTGCTCACCCGGCACGCCAGCAAGCTCGCGCCCGCTGCTGCACTCGACCGCGAAGCCGGCCCGTTGCGCGGCGTCGACCAGTTCGGCATTGCTGTGGTTGCGCTGGCGGATGGTCTTCCAGTCGCGCCGCGCTTCGTGCCCATGGATATCGATGAAACTGTACAGCTGGTGGCTGACCAGCCAGCGGCTTTCGGGGTCGTATTCCTCCCACCCCATCATCGCCACATGCAGTTGCCCCTGTTCGCCGGCGATGCCACCCGCCAGGCCATGGCTCTGCAGGGGCTTGGGGAATGGCGCCGAGGCTGCGGCCAGGCGGGCCGCCGAGCGTTCGCGCATATCGGTCAGCAACTGGCCGCCGGGGCGCAGCGCGGCATGGGCGATGGCCATGAAGCGCCGCAACTGGTCGAGGTCGAAATGGGTCACGAAATCATCGGCGGCCACCAGGGCATCGAAGGTCGCCCGCAAAGGTTCGTCGAGCACACTGCCGCGGGCCCAGCTCAAGCGTGCCCGGGGCTCGGGCGCAAGGCCACCGGCCTTGGCAGCCAGGTAGCCCAGCATCGCCTCGCTGATGTCCACCCCGTGCACCCGGTGGCCATCCTCCAGCAGCGGCAGGGCCAGGCGCCCGGTGCCGCAGCCGATGTCCAGCACCTGACGCGCCGGCCCGCGCAGTTGCTCGCGGTACCAGGCGATGGTGTCGGCGGAGTCGGCGTCCCCGGCGCTGGCATCGAACAAGGCCGGGTCGTAGAAGTTCGCCAGCCAGGGCGGGTCGAGGGTCATGTCGCGAAGGTTCATAGGGTCACCCGGTAGTTGGCCCACTCCGGCTCAAGCCAGTCTTCCAGGTCCATGTAGCGGCGCTCGTAGCACCAGTTGCAATCGGCGCACTGCTTGATGGCCGGCCCGCCCAGGCGCTGCTGATGCTCGGCGCGCAACTGGCGCATCTCGGGGCCATTCCAGAAGGCCGCGAAACCACCCTGCTGCCAGTCGCCGAAGGTGAACTCGTCGCGGCCGTTGAGGTGGTCGCAAAAACCCAGGCGCCCCCGGCTGTTGATGTAGAGGTATTGCCAGGGATGGATGCAGACCTTGTTCACGGCATGGGGCTGGATGCTGGCCGCGGACAGCGCCGCCGACAGCTCGAGTTGCAAGTGGTGCCGGCGTTGCAGTTGGGCGAGCCGCGCCATCACCGTGGCGACCTTTTCGCTGTGGTGCTCCAGGCGGTTGGGGTCTTCATCGGGCGCCCACAGCGGTTCGAACTTGAACCGGCGTACGCCCAGTTCCATACCCAAGGTGACGATGGCTTCCAGTTCGTCGAGGTTGCGCCCGCTGACGGTCACGCACAGGTAGAGTTTTTCCGCCGGGTCATGCCCGGCCTCGCGCTGGGCTTCGGTGAGCTGGCACAGGTTGCCCAGCACCTGCCGAAGGTCGGCGCCACCACGCAGTTCGCGAAACAGCGGCGCCGTGGCGGCATCGAACGAAACACCAACGGTGATGCCCTCATGCCCCAGGCGTTGCCACAGCTGCGGTTTGCGCACCACCGCGTTGGTGATCAGCTTGAGCTTGACCGGATAGCCCAGCGCCACGTCCAGGTAGTCGAGAAAGCCAGGCACGATGGTGCTTTCGCCCCAACCACGCAAGTCGACGAACTCGGCGCTGGGAAACAGCGCGGCCGCCATTTCCTTGAACATCGGCAGCGGCAGGATATTGCCCTTGACCGGGCTGCAACGACACATCGGGCAGACCAAGTTACAGCGGTCCGTCAACTCGACGTAAATAGCTCGCGGCAGTTCGGCATGGGTTACCGGATCACTACAGGCACTTTTAAGCTGAATAAACTGAACATTATCAGTCATGACCTGACGCCCCCACTTCCCTGTTTGTCCGCGGGACCAAGAATTTGACTCTTCCCTAGCCTCGAACCCGAATACTTGCTGTCTACCAGGCGCGCGGTGAAGTTCTACGATAGCACTGGATTTCTACGGCGCAATATTTTTCGACCCCATGAAAAGCCAACTAAAACCCTGCCGACCAACGGCACAAGAAGGGGCTTAAGGCCCTGCTAAGCTGGGCACTCAGCGCGCCGCCAATGTGCAAACAAACTTCATGATGACTAGTGCTTTTTAGATAACCCGAAGACAATAAGCTTATCGCCCAGGCCGGGAATCCGCCTAAGTAAAAACAGCCTTGGATGGCGCTTGCATTGTGAGCCACTCGCACAATGAATCACGCCCCACATACACAATTGTATATTGGGAGTCGCTCGCCTTTGATTATTACCCGCACGCCTTATCGCATTTCTTTCTTTGGCGGTGGCACGGATTATCCCGCCTGGTACAAAACCCATGGCGGCGCGGTACTGTCCACCGCCATCGACAAGTATTGCTATATCAGCTGCCGCCACCTGCCACCGTTCTTCGAACATCGGTTCCGCATTGCCTATTCCCGAATCGAGAACGTGATGCACCCCCGCGAGATCGAACATCCCGCGGTGCGCGCGGTTTTGCAGTACCTGGGCTGCGAGGACGGCCTGGAGATCCATGTCGACGGCGACCTGCCGGCCCGCTCGGGCATGGGTTCCAGTTCCTCCTTCACCGTCGGCCTGCTGCACGCGCTGAAGGCCCTGCAGGGCCACGCCATCGCCCGTGAAGCGCTGGCCAGGCTGGCCCAGCATGTAGAGCAGCAGGTCATCGGTGAAAGCGTCGGCTCCCAGGACCAGATCGCTGCCGCGGTCGGCGGCTTCAACCGCATCGACTTCCTGCGCGGCGATGGCGGTTTCACCATCACCCCGGCCGATGTGCCAAGGCCTCGACTCGAGGCGCTGCAAGATCACCTGATGCTGTTCTTCACCGGGTTTTCCAGGATCGCGGCCAAAGTTGCCCAGTCGAAGATCGACAACCTGGGCAACCGTGTCGCTGAGCTCAACCGCCTCCATGCCATGGTCGACGAGGCGCTCGCCATCCTCCAGGGCCCCGGCCCCTTGGAGGCCATTGGCGAGTTGCTGCATTGCAGCTGGCTGCTCAAGAAGAACCTGTCGAACCAGGTCAGCAATCAAGACATCGACCACCTCTACAGCATTGCCCGGTCGGCGGGCGCCATTGGCGGCAAGCTGCTGGGGGCCGGCGGTGGCGGTTTCATGCTGCTGTTCGTCCAACCCGAGCGGCAAGCCCAGGTCCGCGAAAGCCTGCGCGACCTTGTCCATGTGCCCTTCCGGTTCGAGCAGTCCGGCAGCCAACTGCTGCGCTACCAGCCCAGCGCCCCCTGATACAGGAGCCCAAGACATGTCCATACGTACCGCGGTGGTTCTGGCCGGTGGCCTGGGCACACGCTTGCGCAGCCTGGTCAGCGACGTACCCAAGCCGATGGCGCCCATCGCCGGCAGGCCGTTCCTGGAGTACCTGTTCGACTACTGGATCGACCAGGGCGTCGAGCGCTTCGTGCTCTCGGTCGGCTATCGCCACGAAGCGATCGTCGAGCACTTCGCAGGACGCTATCGTGGCGCCACGCTGCACTATGCGCGGGAGCCGCAGCCCTTGGGCACAGGCGGCGGATTGCTGATGGCGCTCGAACACCTGACCCAGGCCGACGAGCACTTCCTGCTGCTCAATGGCGACACCTGGTTCGCCCTGGACCTGGCCAGGTTTGAGCAATTTGCCGAGCAGCATCACGCAGACTGCTGCCTGGCGCTCCATCGCAATGGGGAACCGCGGCGGTACACGGGCATCACCCTGGATGACAAGGGGCACGTCCTGGCCTTTGCCCATGCCAGTGCCGATGCGCGGGCATGGATCAATGGCGGGGTCTACTGGATGCGCCGGGCGTGCCTGGAGGCCCTCGCTCATCGTGCCGGGCAGGCGCTGTCATTGGAGCAACAGTTGCTGCCGCAGTGGCTGGACAGCGGCTTGAATGTACTGGGCTTCGTGGCGTCGGGGCGGTTTATCGATATCGGGGTGCCCCATGATTATCAGCGAGCGAGTGCGTTGATCAATGCGCCGCGTTAGGCGGGTTCGACGAAGGTTTTGCAGTGTTCATGAGGTCGAGCGCCGCGCGGGCGGCGCTCGGTCTTCAGAGCACTACAAAGCTGTCGACTCGCACACGATCAGAACGTCATTTCCTGCACATCGTCCGGCACGATCAGCTTGCCGGCGGTCTTCTCGATGATCTCCTCGACACTCACCCCAGGCGCGGTCTCGCGCAGGATGAACGCGCCATTGTCGATCTCCAGGTAAGCCAGGTCGGTAAGCACCTTGCGGATGCAGCCGGCACCGGTCAGCGGCAGGCTGCAGCGCGGCAGCAACTTGGACTCGCCGTCTTTCGAGGCGTGGGTCATGGTGACGATGATGTTGTCGGCACCGGCCACCAGGTCCATGGCGCCGCCCATGCCCTTGACCAACTTGCCGGGGATCATCCACGAGGCGATGTTGCCCTCCACGTCCACCTCGAAAGCACCCAGCACGGTGAGGTCGACGTGGCCGCCACGGATCATGGCGAAGGACTGCGCCGAGTCGAAGATCGACGCGCCGCGGCGGGCGGTCACGGTCTGCTTGCCGGCGTTGATCATGTCGGCGTCGAGGGTGCTTTCGGTGGGGAATTCGCCCATGCCCAGCAGGCCGTTTTCCGACTGCAGCATCACGTCCATGTCGGCAGGCACGTAGTTGGCCACCAAGGTGGGGATGCCGATACCCAGGTTGACGTAGTAGCCGTCCTTCAGTTCACGGGCGACGCGTTGCGCCATTTGTTCGCGGGTCAATGCCATGGTCAGGATCTCTTTGTTGTTCTTGAGGGCGGCGCTCAGGCCTTGACGGTGCGCTTTTCGATGCGCTTCTCGAAGGTGCCGACAATGACCCGGTCGACATAGATGCCCGGAGTGTGGATCTCGCTGGGCAGCAACACGCCTGGCTCGACGATCTCCTCGACCTCGACCACGGTGATCTTGCCAGCGCTGGCGGCCAGGGGGTTGAAGTTCTGCGCGGTGTGGCGGTACACCACGTTGCCGTAGTGGTCGGCCTTCCAGCCCTTGACGATGGCGAAGTCGCCGGTGATGGATTCTTCGAGGATGTACTTGCGGCCCTTGAACTCGCGCACTTCCTTGCCTTCGGCGACCGGGGTGCCGTAGCCGGTGGCGGTGAAGAAGGCCGGAATACCGGCGCCGCCTGCGCGCATCTTCTCGGCCAGGGTGCCTTGGGGGGTGAGCTCGACTTCCAGTTCGCCGCTGAGCAGCTGGCGTTCGAACTCGGCGTTCTCGCCGACGTAGGAGGCGATCATCTTGCGGATCTGCCGGTCCTCGAGCAGCACGCCCAGGCCGAAGCCATCGACGCCGCAGTTGTTCGATACCACGGTCAGGCCCTTGACGCCGCGGCGCTTGATCTCGGCGATGAGATTCTCGGGGATGCCGCACAGGCCGAAGCCACCGGCCAGCACCGTCATGTCGTCGGTCAGGCCAGCCAGGGCCTGTTCATAAGTTGCTACACGCTTGTCCAGTCCGGCCATGCTCAGTCGCCTTTTGTAGTTGTTGGAACCGTACGGTCATCTTCACTGTAGTCGACTGATTTGTTAATTTTGTTTTCGTCATCGATTGATAATTTTTTCAAAACAAAGGTCGAGCCTGTCATGAACGTCAAGCAGCTGCGTGCCTTCGTCACCGTGGCCAAGTACCAGAGTTTCGCCCAGGCCGGCGAGCACCTGCACGTGTCGCAACCGGCCCTGAGCCTGACCATCAAGGCCCTGGAGGACAACCTCGGCGGCGCCCTGCTCACCCGCACTACCCGCAGCGTCAGCCTGACACCCGAGGGCGAGGTGCTGCTGCCCCTGGCCCGGCGCCTGCTGGCTGACTGGGACGACACCGAGGAGATGCTGCGCCAGCGCTTCACCCTGCAACTGGGCCGGGTGTCGGTGGCGGCCATGCCGGCGTTCGCTGGCAACCTGCTGCCGCAATCGCTGAAGGTGTTCCGCCAGCGTTATCCCAAGGTCAACGTCACCGTGCACGACGTGATCAACGAGCAGGTGCTGGAACTGGTGCGCCATCGCCGCGTCGAACTGGGCATCGGCTTTGAACCCGAAAGCAGCGAGGCGCTGCGGTTCCACCCGTTGTACATGGACCGCTTCGTCGCCGTGGTGCCCGCCGACTCGCCACTGGCGCGCCAGCCGCAGGTGCGCTGGCAGGAACTGCTGGCCGAGGACTTCATCGCCCTGCAGCGGCCCTCGGCGGTGCGCTTGCTGCTCGAGCAGCACCTGGCCGCCGGCCATGGCAAGCTGGCGGTGGCCTTCGAGAGCCACCAGCTGGCAACCATCGGCCGCATGGTCGCCAGCGGCCTGGGCGTCAGCGCCGTGCCGGCCCTGTGCATCGAGCAGATGCAGCAGTTGGGCGCACGCTGCGTGCGGTTGGTCGAGCCCAGCGTCGAGCGGCGCATCGGCGTGATCGCCCTGAGCGATCACAAGCTGTCGAAAGCCGCCGAGGCGCTGCTCGATGTCCTGCTTACCCATACCCATCCACAGGAGGTGATATGCGTTACCTGAATCTGGCGGGCAGCCGCGTTCCGCTCATTGGCCAGGGCACCTGGTACATGGGCGAGGACCCGGGGCGCCGGGCCGCCGAAGTGGCGGCCCTGCAACAAGGCATCGACCTGGGCCTGACGCTGATCGACACAGCAGAAATGTATGCCGAAGGTGGCGCCGAGCAGGTGGTCGGCCAGGCCATCGCCGGGCGCCGCGAGCAGGTGTTGCTGGTCAGCAAGGTCTACCCGCACAACGCCAGCCGGCGCGGTGTGCCGGCCGCCTGCGAGCGCAGCCTGAAGCGGCTGGGCACCGACTGCATCGACCTATACCTGCTGCACTGGCGTGGGCAGTACCCGCTGGAGGAGACGGTGGAAGCCTTCGAGCGGTTGATCGAGCAAGGCAAGATCCGCCGTTGGGGCGTGTCTAACTTCGACCTGGACGACCTGCGCGAGCTGGACAACGCCGCCTGCGCCAGCAACCAGGTGCTGTACAACCCGGCCCAACGCGGCATCGAGTTCGACCTGCTGCCCTGGAGCCGCGCGCAGCAGTTGCCCACCATTGCCTATTGCCCGCTGGCCCAGGCCGGGCGCTTGTTGCGCCATCCGCTGCTGGCCCAGGTTGGCGAGCGCCATGGCGCCACGCCGGCCCAGGTGAGCCTGGCCTGGGTGACCCGCGGCGAGGGTGTGATCGCGATTCCCAAGGCGGTCAGCCCGGACCACGTGCGCCTGAACGCACAAGCCGCCGAGCTGGTGCTGAGCGAGGAAGATCTACGGGCCATCGACCAGGCGTTCGCGCCCCCGACCCGCAAGCAGCGCCTGGCGATGGTCTGAGCCCACCTGTAGGCGCCAGCCTTGCTGGCGAACCAAGCGCTGTGGTGGCCGGGCCTTCGTCTCAGGTTTTTTCGTGCAGGGCCTAATGAAAATCCCGACTACGCACATCCAGCCCCTGCAATAACGGGCTGATGTCCTCCAACCGCCGGGCAATCAGGTGCCGCACGCCCTTCTCCTGCTCCAGCCGCCCGCTGACCTTGAGCAACCGTGCCCCCACCAGCGCCCGCCGTTGCCGCTCGGCCAGGTCGCGCCAGACCACCACGTTGACCATCCCTTGTTCATCTTCGAGGGTGACGAAGGTCACGCCGCTGGCGGTTTGCGGGCGCTGACGGCCGACCACGATACCGGCCACCGCCACGCTGTCGCCATGCGCGACGCCCGCCAGCTCATGGCTACTGCGGCAACCCAACGCCCGCAGACGCGGGCGCAGCAGCGTCAAGGGATGCGGCCCCAGGGTCGTGCCCAGCGTGTGATAGTCGGCCACCAGGTCCTCGCCCAGCGTCGGCACAGGCAATTCAACCGCGGCTTCCGGCGCCCCCTCGAGCTGGGCGAACAACGGCAACTGCGCCTGCACCGCCGCCACTTGCCAACGCGCCTGGTGCCGGTCGCGGGCCAGGGCGCGCAGGGCTCCGGCGTCCGCCAGTCGCGCCCTGGCCCTGGCATCCAGCCCGGCCCGCAGGCACAAGTCCTCGACATCGCGCCAGGGCCGCTGCGTGCGCGCCTGTTCCAGGCGCCTGGCATCCGCCTCGCTGAAGCCACGGATTTGACGCAGGCCCAGGCGAATCGCCAGGACACCCTCGCCCACAGGCTCCAGGGTGCAATCCCAGGCGCTGTGGAACACATCCACCGGGCGCACCTCGACGCCCTGGCGACGAACGTCCTGAAGCAACTGGTCAGGGCTGTAGAAGCCCATCGGCCAGCTGTTGACCAAGGCGCAGGTGAAGATCGCCGGCTCATGGCACTTGAGCCAACTGCTGGCATAGCACAGCAAGGCGAAGCTGGCGGCGTGGGACTCGGGGAAGCCATAGCTGCCAAAGCCCTTGATCTGCTCGAAGATGCGCTCGGCGAAGGCCCGTTCGTAGCCATTGCGCAACATGCCGTCGATCAGCCGCGCCCGGTGTGGCTCCAGCCCGCCATGGCGCTTCCAGGCCGCCATGCTGCGGCGCAGCTGGTCGGCCTCGCCGGGGCTGTAGTCGGCGGCGACCATGGCCAGCTCCATGACCTGTTCCTGGAACAGCGGCACGCCCAGGGTGCGTTCGAATACGGCCTTGAGCTGTTCCGAGGGGTAGGTGACCGGTTCCTGTTTCAGCCGCCGGCGCAGGTACGGGTGGACCATGTCGCCCTGGATCGGCCCGGGGCGCACGATCGCCACCTCGATCACCAGGTCGTAGAACTTTTCCGGTTTCAACCGCGGCAGCATGGCCATCTGCGCCCGTGACTCGATCTGGAACACGCCCATGGTCTCGGCGCGGCCGATCATCGCGTAGGTGGCCGGGTCTTCCTTGGGCAGGGTCGCCAAGCGGTAGTGCTGCCCGCGGTGCAGGGCCATCAGGTCGAAGCAGCGGCGCAGCGCGCTGAGCATGCCCAGGGCCAGGACATCGACCTTGAGCAGGCCGACCATGTCCAGGTCGTCCTTGTCCCACTGGATCACCGTGCGCCCGGCCATGGCCGCGTTTTCCACCGGTACCAGCTGGTCCAGGGGCTGTTCGGAAATGACGAAGCCACCTGGATGTTGCGACAGGTGCCGGGGGAAACCGATCAGTTCGCCAGCCAGCACCAGGATGCGCCGCAACGACGGGTTCTGCGCGTCGAACCCGGCCTCGGCCAGGCGTTCGGCATCCGGGATCCGGTCACTCCAGCGCCCGCAGCACTTGGCCAGGGCATCCACCTGGTCGCTCGGCAGCCCCAGCACCCGCGCCACATCGCGCACCGCCCCCGCGGCGTGGTAGCTGCTGACCACCGCCGTTAACGCCGCACGGTGCCGACCGTAGCGCCGGAAGACGTACTGGATGACTTCCTCGCGCCGGTCATGTTCGAAATCCACGTCGATATCCGGTGGCTCGTTGCGCTCGCGGGACAAGAAGCGCTCGAACAGCAGCCGGTGCTCCATTGGGTCGAGTTCGGTAATGCCCAGCACGAAGCACACCACCGAGTTGGCCGCCGAACCGCGGCCCTGGCACAGGATGCGCTGGCCACGGGCGAAGGCGACGATATCGTGGACGGTAAGGAAGTAGCTCTCGTAGCCCAGTTCCTCGATCAGCGCCAACTCCCTGTCCAGCACCTCGCGCACCTTGGCGCTCGGCCCCTGCGGCCAGCGCTCGGGCAGGCCGCGCTCGCACAGCGCGCGCAACCAGCTGGCCGGGCTCTGGCCCGCGGGCACCAGCTCGCGGGGGTAGTGGTACTGCAGCTCGGCCAGGTCGAAGCGACAGCGCTCGGCGAGCAGCAGGGTCTGCGCCAGCAGGTCCGCCGGGTACAGCTCGCGTAACTGCTCAAGGGTACGCAGGTGGCGCTCGCCATTGGCGAACAGGAAACGACCGGCCTCGGCCACCGGGCAATGCGCACGGATGGCGGCCATGCAGTCCTGCAAGGCGCGCCGGCCGCGCACATGCATGTGCACGTCGCCACAGGCCACCAGCGGTATGCCCGTGCGCAGGCCCAGGGCGCGCAGCGCGGCCAGGCGCCCCTCATCGTCGACACCGCGATGCAGGTGCACCGCCAGCCACAGGCGTTCAGCGAACAGCGTTTGCAGCCAGGCCGCGTCGCCGCCCTCCGCCGCCGCGACCCACAACGCCAGCAACCCCTGGTGATGGGCCTCGAGGTCCTCGGCGAGCAGTTGGTAAGCGCCCTTCTCGGCCCGTCGCCGCGCCCGGGTGATCAACGCGCAGAGGTTCTGGTAACCCGTGAGGTCCTGCACCAGCAGGACCAGCTTCGGCCCGTGATGCACCTGCACCTCGCTACCGATGATCAGGGCGAGCCCATGCTGCTTGGCCGCCTGCCAGGCACGGACAATACCCGCCAAGGAGCATTCATCGGTGATCGCCAGGGCCTGGTAGCCCTGCTCGCGGGCTCGGCGAAACAGCTCGTCGGCGCTGGAAGCGCCGCGCTGGAAGCTGAAGTTCGACAGGCAATGCAGCTCCGCGTAGCCCGGCGCCTTCATGCGAACCAGCCTTGCAACCACAACGGCCCGGGCGCCGCCAGGTCGCGATAGGCCCAGCCACGCAGGCCATCGCGGGTTTCGACACGGTAGTAGTCGCGCCGCACATCGCCGCCGTCCCACCAGCCGGACTCGATGCGCTCGGCCGGCCCCAGCCACTGCAGCCCAGCCTCGCAGAGCAGCTGGGGCGCGGGCAGCAACCAGCCGGGGCGACTGCCGGGGGCCAGCAGCAGGCGCCCCTGGGCACCCTGCTGCGCCGCTTGCCAGGCGCATTCGGGGCGATGATCGGCTTCGGCGCGCAGGCCGCTGACCGCGTCATCGCCCAGCCGCGCACGCAGGCGTTCGCGCAGTTGCTCCCAAGGCTGCGCCTGCTGGGCCCGGGCCTCGAACAAGGCCTGGTGCTGGGGCACGAAGGGAGGCAGGTCGGCGGCCAGCAGGCGCAGGTTGCGCACCGCTGCCGGAATGCGCAACGGCTCCAGGCGCCCCCGGGCCAGTTCGAACAGCATCGCCGCGTCGCGCTCGGCGGCCAGCAGGCCGACCTTGAGCACGGTGTCTGGCCCTTGGGCATGCTCAAGGTGCAGCTCGAAACGCTGCACACCGCAATCGCGCCCGCCAAGGAACGCCGCCAGGTCGTTGATCAGGCGGCGCAAGGGGAACAGCAACGCCTGGTGCGACTCGACGTCGAAGTTCAGCTCCAGGCGCGCCTCGAAGCGGTCGGGGGGCTGGTAGAAATCCAGGCCCAGGGTGCGCAAGCCAAGCAACTGATCCAGGTGCAACTGCACCTGGGCACTGAAGCGCCTGGCCAAGGCCTCGCGCGGCAGGGCCAGGACCTGCCCGAGCCGACGCAGGCCCATGCGGGCGAACGCCTCGGCCGCCTCCGCCGGCAAGCCGACCCGCGCCACCGGCATGTTCAGCAAGGCGTCGCGCGTGCGCTGTGGGCAGGTCAAGGCCAGGCCGTCATGCCCATTGGCGAGCATCCGCGCCGCCACCGGGTTGCTGGCCACGACGATGCGCTGGCGCAGCCCCAGCTCGGCCAGTTCATGGCGCAGGCGTGCCTCGAACAAGGGCCAGGGGCCGAACAGCTGCAGGCTCGACCCCACCTCCAGCAACAAGGCCCGAGGGTAATGCAGGCTGACCTGTGCACTGAAGCGATAGGCCCAGGCGGCGAGCAACTGCTGGAGCTGCTCGAGGCGCGCCGGCTCGACCTCGACACAGCTGAAGCCATCGGCCAGGGCGCGGGCAGCCGTCAGCGTCTGCCCGGCGCGCAGGCCCAGGGCCCGTGCCGGCTCATTGACGGCCTGGAGTACACGGCGTTGGGTCGGTCCGCCGATCAGTGCCAGCGGCGTATCAGGGTCGTCACGCTCACGCAGGACGGTGTCCAGCGCCAGCTGGGGAAGCAGGATGCAGGCCCAGAGCATGATCCATCACCCCCGCCCCGGACAGGCGATCGGCGCCGCCGGTGGCAGGCCGCCCCGGCACTTGAGCACGCGCCATTGTGCCGGCCGGGTGTCGATGGCGATGCGCAGGGCCGCAGGCGACGGGTTGTGCGCGGCCTGCTGCCCGCGGCAGGCAAAGGCCAGGGCCTCGCCGGTCTCCGCCGCGACTTGCAAGCGCCGCAGCGCGCGGTCATCGGCGCGCTCCGGCCAACACAACACCGCCGCGCAGCTGCCCGAACGCAGGCATTGCTCCGCCGCCCACAAACTGTCGCTGCCCTGGGCCGCGACCTGCACCAGCCAACCCAGGTCCACCCCCGCCGCCTGCCAGGCCGGCGCATAGGGGATGAAGGGTGGCGCCACCAGCACCACCCGCTCACCCGCCGTCGTCAGTCGTGCCAGCGTCGGCCACAGCAACTGCAGCTCGCCGCTGCCTGGGCTGGCCAGCAGCAGTTCGCTGAGCGCCGCGGGAGGCCAGCCGCCATCGGGCAGCCGCGCATCGAGGGCGGCATGGCCGCTGGGCTGCAAGGCCTGCGGGTGCGCCTGGGCTTGCCGCCCGCGCCAGACCTGGCGCTGGTCGAGCAGCCGCTCGAGGTCGATTACCGCGCCCATCAATCGCGCCTCAGCAGGCCGCAGAACACGCCCTCGATGAACAACTCGCGCTCCGGACCGACGTCGATCGGCGCATAGGCGGGGTTGCGCGGCAGCAGTCGATAGCCGTCACGGGTGCGTTGCAAGCGCTTGATGGTCACCTCGCCATCGAGCCGGGCGACCACGATCTGCCCATCGCGGGCCTCACCCTGCTGGCGAATGCCGACCAGGTCGCCGTCGAAGATGCCGTCGTCGATCATCGAGTCGCCACGCACCTTGAGCAGGTAGTCCGGGGTGCGGCGGAACAGGCTGGGGTCGAGCAGCAGTTGCTCGTGGATGCCGAGGTCCGGGCCGATGGGGGCACCTGCGGCGACCTGGCCGAGCACGGGCACCTCGAGGATTTCAGGGCGGCGCAAGGGTTCGGCCAGGCGGATGCCCCGCGCCTGGTTGGGGGTGACGTCGATGAAACCAGCCTGGTGCAGGGCGGTGATGTGTTTGCGCGCCACGCTGCGCGAGGCGAAACCGAAGCGCTCGGCGATGTCGGCCAGCGACGGCGGCTGGCCTTGATCGGTGATGCGCTCGCGGATGAACGCGAGGATGGCGCGGCGTTTGGGGGTCAGATTGTCCATGGAGCACATTTGTACTCTTTTCGGGTAACGTTGAACAGCCCCCTTCGTCGCGGCCGTTCAGGCCAAATGTACTTGTATGATATATGGAAATTCGTATATTCGACTTTCCATATGTATTGGTGCAGCCATGATTACCCCGCCCGATGTGTTCAAGAGCTTATCCGACGAGACCCGTGTTCGCGCCACCCTGCTGATCACTAGCCTCGGTGAGCTATGTGTCTGCGAGCTGATGTGCGCGCTGAACGACAGCCAACCCAAGATAAGCCGCCACCTCGCGCAACTGCGCAGCAATGGCATGCTGCTGGATCGCCGCCAGGGTCAATGGGTGTATTACCGCCTGAACCCGGATCTGCCCGCTTGGGTGCATGAAATGTTGCAGGTGACCTTGCAGGCTAACTCACAGTGGTTGGCAGACAACTCTCTTCGGCTGAAGAACATGGACGGCCGCCCCGTTCGTGACGCTGCCTGCTGCTGATCATCACAGAGCGAGATCTACATGCTGGTCGCAATTGCCGTTTTTGTTTTAACCCTCATCCTGGTCATCTGGCAACCGAAGGGGCTTGGCGTTGGCTGGAGTGCCGCGCTTGGCGCCCTCATCGCCCTGGCGGCGGGTGCCGTTTCGCTGCACGACATCCCGACCGTATGGGCCATTGTCTGGAACGCAACCGCCACTTTCATTGCCGTCATCATCATCAGCCTGCTGCTGGACCAGGCCGGTTTCTTCGAGTGGGCCGCGCTCCACGTGGCGCGCTGGGCAAACGGCAGCGGCTACCGCCTGTTCGCCTTCTGCGTGCTGCTCGGAGCTGCCGTGTCGGCGCTGTTCGCCAATGACGGTGCGGCACTGATCCTCACACCTATCGTCATGTCGATGCTGCTCGCGCTGCGTTTCTCGCCTGCCGCGACACTGGCCTTTGTCATGGCCGCCGGCTTTATAGCCGACACGGCGAGCCTGCCGCTGGTAGTCTCCAACCTGGTGAACATCGTCTCGGCCGACTACTTCAAGCTGGGCTTCAGCGAATACGCCTCGGTGATGGTGCCGGTGAATTTCGCCAGCGTGGCCGCAACCCTACTGGTGCTGTTCCAGTTCTTCCGCCGTGATATTCCGAGGCAGTACACGGTCGCGGCCCTGAAGACGCCAAGCGAGGCGGTTCATGACCGCGCAACCTTCAAAGTCGGTGGCGGGGTGCTGCTGGTGTTGCTGATCGGCCTGTTCGCCCTGGAACCACTGGGCATCCCGATCAGTGCGGTAGCCGCAGCCTGTGCGGCGATCCTCTTTGCCGTCGCCGCTCGCGGGCATCGTATCTCGACCCGCCGGGTACTGCGCGAAGCGCCCTGGCAGGTGGTGATCTTCTCTCTCGGCATGTACCTGGTGGTTTACGGGCTGAAGAATGCCGGCCTCACCGACATGCTCACCCACCTGCTTGATCACCTTGCACAACAAGGGCTGTGGAGTGCCGCCATCGGCACCGGGTTGATTGCTGCATTGCTGTCCTCGGTCATGAATAACATGCCCAGTGTGCTGTTGGGCGCCTTGTCGATCCAGGCCAGCGAGGCGCAAGGGCTGGTGCGTGAGGCGATGATCTACGCCAACGTCATCGGCTGCGACCTCGGCCCGAAAATCACCCCCATCGGCAGCCTCGCCACGCTGCTCTGGCTGCACGTGCTGGAGCGCAAAGGCATGCGCATCACCTGGGGTTACTACTTCAGGGTCGGCATCCTGCTGACGCTGCCGGTTCTGCTGATCACCCTTTCGGCCCTGGCATTGCGCCTGAGCCTCTGACATCCGCCACGAAGCGCAGGAGTCTCCATGCGAGTCTTGTTCATGTGCACGGCCAACAGCTGCCGCAGCATCCTATCCGAGGCCATGTTCAATCACTTGGCTCCTCACGGCTTTGAAGCCGTCAGCTCCGGCAGTTTCCCGAAAGGCCTAGTGTTGCCTCGTAGCCTGACCACCTTGCAGCATGCCGGCATCTCGACTGACGGGCTGAGCAGCAAGGGCAATGACGCGTTCGAGGGTTGCCCTCCTGACATCGTCATCACCGTCTGCGACAAGGCAGCCGGCGAGGCCTGCCCGCTGTATTTCGGCCCTGCACTGAAGTCGCACTGGGGGCTGGAGGATCCGTCCGATGTCGTGGGTGACGAAGCGTCGGTCGACGCTGCGTTCCGCGCCACGCTGGGCCGCATCGAGTCTCGCTGCCTGGCATTCTTCACATTGCCTTTCGATAACCTCGACCGTGAGCAGCTCAAGCATGAACTGGATCGCATCGGCACGCTTTGAGCAGGAGGGAACATGTCCGAGCAACTGCCTAATCTCGACCTCGCGTTGTTCGATTTGCCGCCAGCGGTGAGTCGTTCCAGCGAGCACAAGCCGCGCATCCTGCTGCTGTATGGATCGACCCGCGAACGCTCCTTCAGTCGCTTGCTGGTGGAAGAAGCCGCACGCCTGCTGGAGCACTTCGGTGCCCAGACACGGGTGTTCAACCCGTCGGGCCTGCCGTTGCCTGACGATGTGCCTGTCGAGCACCCCAGGGTGCAGGAACTGCGTGATCTGGTGCAGTGGTCGGAAGGCCAGGTCTGGTGCTCGCCAGAGCGCCACGGCGCGATGTCTGCGGTGTTCAAGGCGCAAATCGACTGGATACCCCTGGCACTGGGTGCGGTTCGCCCCACCCAAGGCAAGACCCTGGCGGTCATGCAGGTGTGTGGCGGCTCGCAGTCGTTCAACGTGGTCAACCAGTTGCGCGTACTTGGCCGCTGGATGCGCATGTTCACCATCCCGAACCAGTCTTCGGTGCCCAAGGCCTACCTGGAGTTCGACGACGCGGGGCGCATGAAGCCTTCGCCGTACTACGACCGCGTGGTGGATGTCATGGAGGAGCTGGTGAAGTTCACCGTACTGCTGCGTGACCGCCAGGAACTCCTGGTGGACCGCTATTCGGAGCGCAAGGAGAACGCCGAGCAGCTATCTGCTCGTGTGAACCAGCGATCAATTTGAAGCCATGCCCGGAATGTCCGCTATGGTCGATAGCTGCTGTTCGCGGGTGGCTGCCATCGACCCAAAGCAGCCCGTCACGCGGAGCGTCGCTATCTGCCAAAGGCAGACATCCGCACCTGGAAAAAGTAACCTCTTCAGACTTCAGGGGGGCAAGAGCTGGAATGAGTAACCTGCTATCCATTACAAGCCATAAATCCAAGTACAGCCTCGGCTTCTACCTGACGTTTGCCGTTGACGGAGTACCTCTGGAGGTTTGGCTACCTCAGCACAATCGGGAAGCTGAGTTACACCTCGTATCAGCTCATTCAGGCTTGAACGACGATGACGACACCGATTTGGTATGGGACCGGATCTATTCCACGGCGCCGGGCTGGGAGACCTTGGTCCCTCTGCTTGTTTGTTCTGATGACTTGGACCTGACATGTACCGTCATTGTCGCTGAGCAGCACGCCGATGAGCACCACGTCCAGTGGCGCCGATTTGGTTTGCTGAGGGATTTAATCACTTTGCAGTCCCCTGCCGTTGGTTGGTATGACTCAATACCGAACCTGACTTTCGAACGCTCCCGTTTCGAGAGTGTGCTGGACGCGTTCAGGAAACAACAGAACTTCAAAATGGACTGGGATTAGAGCCGGGAGCGGTGTATCCAAGAGACCACGCTCGACCCAAAGCTGTCCTTTACGAAAGGCCGCTACCGGCCCGAAACAATCCGATATTGAAGGCTAGCGGGGATTGATACATGTCTTCACCGGCGTTAGTCTCAGATGGTCAGAGCTTACACTTTTCGCTTTGCTCACACGACCTGCACAAACTGTATCTTTGCTCGCCAGTAATCTAGATGTTGAACCGTAAGTTGAGGAATCTCATGGATAAATTGCGAGTAGAAAGTAAAAAAATAACTTCGTATGGTTTGTACCTTAAGGAACCACACCGACCTCCAAGCCGAGGGGGTAACACAGGCGCATTGCATTCCCACGTTTTAGAAATCGAAGGTGAAAAGTACAGTTTCTTGGCGCTTGGCTCTCAGCAGTGGGTATTTAAGGCGGATTTCGTTTCTTTTGAGTATGAAATAAAAGGCGGATATAAAAATATAATCAAAGAAACCATTGTCACAATTGATCGTTATGGAAAAGTCGCAATTAGAGGGAATCGAGGCTTTAAAATGCAACTCCGCTCCGCTCCTGCAAGGCTCCCTAGCAGCAGAAGGGAGCAGAGAGATTGATCCTTCATGCGATGCGCGTGTTGGCTCTATTCGCAGGGTCGCCGTTTCGACTCTGTACTTTTCATCTAAGCCTGCCTAGGGAGTTTTTGTGCCAAAAATTCGAATCGCAATAATTGAAAGTCCAAATCCAATTGACCTATTCGATGGGCGATCTGAGGCGAAAGCATTGGAGGCCACTTGCAATCTTATGGGGCATCAAGCGATTTCATTTTTTGCTAAATCTAAAGCCGATTTTAAATCAATAATTAATTATTTGTCTTCATCTGATTCAAATCACGCTGAAAGATATCCGTCGTTACCTTTGTTTCTACATATTTCATCCCATGGAAATTCAGGGTGTGTAGCATTCGGAAATGACGTTGTAGAATGGAATGAATTGATAGAGTATTTACTACCCCTGCTCAGGAACTCCAGCTATGAAGGCAAGCTTGCTCTTTCCATATCCGCTTGTGGGTCAGGTGATAACTCTCTTTCGATCCATGCAAAACACGCATTCGGGCGGTCAGCCAAAGTTAATATGCCTTCCTACATATTTTCAATTCTAGGAGATACTGTGCATTGGGATGATGCTCTTATTGGCTGGAGCCTTCTTTACCACAAGATTTCACAAGTTGGTATAAAGAATCGCGAAGGTATCATTGACGCCTTACAAAAAATTCAGGCCTGCACTAACGTAAAGTTTTCCTACCGACGTTGGTGTGAGGTTGAAAATAAATTTTTCAGTGGCCCTCCAAAAAATGGTGGCTGACCTAGCAGCTCACGACCCACAGCTGCCTTTCGCTAAGGGAATCGAACGGCCAATAGCAGCCGCTCACTGGCAGGAGGGTCAGTTTTGGGCTTCCCCGTCAGCATCAGTATCGTGGTCTGCCCCGATTATTCCCGTTCGACATCGCAGGGACTGCAGCATTTGCAGGGCCGGTGACGCTTGTGTTCGCCCACAATGCAGGATTTGGCCGATGCTATGCTGAGCGATTGAGCCGCATCTCCACCACCAAGCCACGGGAGCGTAAAATGCTCCAGCTCGATTGGGCAGGCTAAAATAGCGAGCTACGGCTAAACAGGGGACGTTATTCGTGCATATTTCAAGGTTACAACTCGTCAACTACCGGAATTTTGAATGCGCGAATGTAGTATTCAACAAGGGCGTTAACACGATCATCGGCGAGAACGGATCAGGCAAGACAAACCTGTTCCGGGCGTTGCGTCTTTTGCTAGACGACACGCTGCTGCGCGCGGCATATAGGCTCGACGAGAAGGACTTCCACCGGGGCCTTGGCGACTGGCGGGGTCACTGGATAGTCATTAGCCTCGAATTCGATGAGGTATCCCAGGACGAGGCGATTCAATCCCTCTTTCTCCATGGGACCGGTAACATCGCCGACGGCGCGATCGGCAAGGCGACCTACAACCTTATTTTTCGCCCTAAGGCGGCAGTTCGACGGACACTGGCCGACCTTTCCGCTGGTGATACCGTAGGACTCGGCGAGGCACGTTCGAAGATCACCGTTTCGGATTATGAAACGATTTTCACCGGCAAGAGCACCGCAAACTTCCTCGATCCCGAAATCTACAGGCAACTGGTTGGTGACTTCGATGCGGTAATATTTCCCCAAGAACTGACGAGCCCTGCTATCGGCGGCATCATCCCTGGCATGCTCTCGATCTCGCGCGAAGTGTGCTTCACATTCGTGCAGGCACTGCGCGATGTGGTCGCCGACTTTCAGAACAACCGCACCAACCCCCTCCTAACTCTGCTCAAGTGCCGGAGCGGTGCGATCGATCCGCAGAGCTTCGAGCCGATCACCGCGCTCGTCAAAGGGCTTAACGATGCAATCGAGGGCCTACCAGATGTCGGAACCATCCGCTCCGATATTCGCGACACCATCACCGATGCAGCAGGCGAGACCTACTCCCCGCGTTCACTTTCAATCCGCTCGGATCTGTCCGACGAGGCCGACCGCCTGTTCCAGTCGCTCAAGCTATTTGTGGGCGAGAGCGAGGAAGAATATGAGGGCGCGATTCACGAGTTGAGCCTGGGGGGGGGCAAACCTGATCTACCTGACGCTGAAGCTGCTCGAGTTCAAATATCAGAAGCAGAAAGAGTCCTTCGCCAATTTCCTCGTGATCGAGGAGCCGGAGGCTCACATCCACACGCATATCCAGAAAACACTGTTCGACAGGCTGAACTTTGATGACACCCAGATCATCTATTCAACCCATTCGACCCACATATCCGAAGTGAACAACGTCGTGAACATCAACATCCTCGGCCGGCAGGACGGACGATGCGAGGTGTTCCAGCCATCTGCGGGACTTGACCCCATCCAGATTGGTAATATTCAGCGCTACCTCGATGCGGTCCGCAGCAATCTCCTCTTCGCCAAAAGCGTGGTGCTGGTCGAGGGCGACGCCGAGGAGATTCTCATCCCGATCCTCATTAAAAAGGTGTTCGGGCTGAGCCTAGACGAACTGGGGATCAGCTTGATCAACATCCGCAGCACTGGCTTCGAGAATGTGGCGGTGCTTTTCCACAACGAGCGCATCCGCAAGCGCTGCGCGATCATCACCGACCTTGACCGCGCGTTTATCGATACGACCAAGGACATACACGACAGTGATGATGAGGCGGCCGCAAAGAAGAAGGCACTGGGGTCACAGATCGCTGGACTACGGCGCGAAGCGGCGCTCAAAGAGTTGTGTGACGGGAATCCCTGGCTGACAGCGCACTTCGCCGACCACACTTTCGAGGTCGACTTCGTGTCCGCCGGCAATATCAGCACTGTCGTTTCGGTGCTGAGCGAAGTCTATAAAGATTGCGGCACTATCGCGACGTCTAAGATGGAGCTGGAATCGGGCGACATTGCACGTTTCGGGACGCGCGTTCTGACGATGGCACGTTACGCCGGAAAGGGGTGGTTCGCCATCATCCTGGGGCGAATGATCACGCCTGATACTGTCATTCCGGATTACATCCTCGACGCGATCTTCCAAGCACATATCCCGGTATCCATCCAGACATGGGCGCGTGTGTTGGACTATCGGGTCTCGGTCCTTGCCGCGTCGCAACTACACGCATCAGGGGACATTGACGCGATGCGCGCGCAAATCAGACGCTACCATCGCGGCGAGATCGACTTTGCAGGGGTCCGCGCCGAAATGCTACAGGCGTTTCCTGCAGACGGCATCAACACGATCCTGGCGAGCTTCTAGAATGTTTGTCTGGGACAGGAAGGATCTGAACGACGCCCAAGTCGCAGCCATCGAGCATCCAGGCAGCGTTTTCCTCGTTGCCTGCCCGGGGAGCGGTAAAACGAGGACCCTCACCTACAAGCTCGCCCGCCTGTTGTCGGAGCTTAAGTCGGACAAAAAACGCGTCGTCGCGATCACCTACACGCATAGGGCTGCGGATGAGATTCACGAGCGTATCGAGCAGCTTGGCGTCGATACGAGCCAACTTTGGATTGGCACGATCCACTCCTTCTGTCTCGAATGGATCTTAAAGCCCTACGGAATCTATCACTCGGCGCTCAAGCACGGTTTCCGGGTGATCAATGCCCATGACACCGAACTAATGCTGGAGGAGTTCTGCAGCGCGGTGCAGGGCACTAAGCTCAGCAGCTTCGACTGCGCATATTATTTCACGCCGAACGGCTATGTCCTGACATGCAACAAGACCGACAAGCATCAAGCAATTGAGGGAGTTTTGCAGGCATATTGGAGGGCGCTTGATGCCGAGCGGCAGGTCGATTTTGAGCTGATCCTTTTCTACGCCTATCAACTCATCGAGAAGAATCCCTCAATCAGCGTGCTGCTCGGCTCGATCTTCGAATGCGTGCTCCTCGATGAGTTTCAGGATACGCGGGAAATTCAATATGCGATCCTCGCATCGATCCTGAAAGCGTCTAAAGGCGGTGCCTCCGCCTTTGTTGTAGGCGACCCTAATCAGGCAATCTATGGCTCGCTTGGCGGCTATGCGATTACGGCGGCGGACTTTGGGGCTCAGTGCGGCATCGCCTTCAAGGAAATGGAGCTATCAGACAATTACCGGTCGTCATCGCGCATTGTGAGCTATTTCGGCAACTACAACGTCTTGCCTTCGAAGGTCGAGGCGGTGGGAAAAGACAGGGACTACGCGAGCGTTGTGTCGTTCGATCACCAGACACACCGCGACGCGCTGGAGGAAGAGCTTGTAAGGCTCATCAAATTCAACGTCGAAACGCTCGGAATCTCTCAGCATGAGGTCTGCATCGTTGCGCCTTGGTGGGTCCATCTCGCAAGCATGACACGCCGGCTGGTCGCAGCGCTTCCGACCTATTCGTTCGATGGTCCGGGCATGGTGCCCTTCGCGCGCGACGTTGACAATTTCTGGTACAAGCTCGCCCGGATCATTCTGACGGAGGCGTCCCCACAGCTGTATGTACGCCGAATGCGATGGGCGGGAGAGATAATCGCCGGTCTCAGCGATGCTGGCGTCGAGGTTCCAGGTTTGGACCGCAAGACACTGCTGCGCGCCTGCAACGCCATCACCATCACCGAGACCGATGGCCTGGTCTACCTCCGGTCGTTTTTCGACCAGCTATGTTCCACTTTCGAGATCGATCGCCGCAGCTGCGCAACACTCCAAGAGCATCACGACGCTTTCTTCGAATGCTCGCAGAAGCGCATCGATAAACTCATCAAGGAAGGCGCTGAGGCGATTGCTGAATTGGCGATGTTCAGGAAGGTCTTTGCGAACCGCACTGGTGTCACCGTATCGACGATCCATGGGGTCAAGGGTGCCGAGTATGACGCAGTGATCGCCTATGGCCTGCTAGAAGGGATGGTTCCCCATTTCAGTGATCCGAACCAAGCCGAGACGGCGAAAAAACTCATGTATGTGGTGTCGTCGCGGGCCAGAAAGAACCTACATCTGATCTCAGAGCGCGGTCGCAGTCGAGGCTGGAGCGGAGATTATCAACCAACTGACGTACTTGCTGGATGTGCATTCCGGTACGACCAGTTTTCTTGACAGGAAAAAATCTGGTCGCAAATGACCGCTCCTGGCCGTGAGCTTCCTCCGACAACGGCAGCTTTTGGGTCGATTTCTGCTCTGGGCGAGAGATGGGTCGAAAGCGGTCAGTCGTAACCGGCCGCTGACGACCCAAAGTGGACATGAGGCGGAAATGGGCTGGGTGCTCGCGTCAATCTGAATTAGGCTGGTGCGCTGGCGGCAAGCATTCATGTAACGAAAAGCAAACCCGCCCCCCCCTGATTGGGTCATACGTAGCACTGCGCATCGCAGTGCTGGCGGCAGCAAAGTTGGCATCGGCCAGGCTTCTAGCTGGCACACACAGGAAACCACGCCATGCAGCACCTTTACCCATGCAAGTGATTGCCGCCCCCTCGAACCTTGGGCTCAGTCCTCCACACCCCGACCATGAACCCGGGACCTGGCGTGCTCCGGCAGCACTGATTGCTGCCGGCCTGCTCCAGGCTGTCCCCGTGCGGGTCTTCCACGAGCTGCCCCGTCCTGTCTATTCGCCCTCGACACAAGCTGGAACACGCTTACGCAATGGCTATGCCATACGTTTGTTCAATCTTGCCCTGGCAGATCGGGTGCGCGAGGCCTCCCTGCAAGGTGACTTCGCCTTGGTGATTGGGGGCGACTGCTCGATCTTGCTGGGGGCACTGGCAGGCGCCCGCGCGCGCGGGCCGCTGTCATTGATTCATATCGATGGGCACAGCGACTTTCGGCACCCCGGCAACTATGACCCGAACAAAACCTTGGGCGCAGTCGCAGGTATGGACCTGGCCCTCGCGACAGGCCGGGGCGAGGCATTGGCGACGATATGGCCAGGCTGCACCGCGCCGCTGGTTACCGATGCCCAGGTGGTGCAACTGGGGGAACGGGAAAACCGCAACGAAGATTTTGCCTGGCCCGATATCAACCACACCTCGATCACTCGGATCGATGTCTTCGAGGCCCTGGCCATAGGCCCACAAGCAGTTGTTGAGCGTATCAGCAAGGTGATTGACCAGGTCCCCGACCAAGGTTTTTGGGTACATCTGGACGTCGACGTGCTGGACCAGACCATCATGCCCGCCGTCGATTGCCCCGGCTCCCCAGGGCTGGCGCCTGATGACCTGGTGAAGATCATGACGCCCTTCGTGGCGGATAGGCGCTGCCGGGGCATGACCGTAACGGTCTTCGATCCTGAGCTCGACCCCGATGGACAATACGCCGCGGTCATCGTCGCAATCCTGGAACAGCTTCCATTTCCCTCCGGGCCGGGGGCCGGCATGCCCACCTGATGTGCTGAAAGTGCGGGCTATTCGCTATGGCCAGGCGTAGCTATCTCTCGTAAGGGACAGCAATGTGTCGTTTGCCGAACTTTACGAAGGGCCGTTACGGGTCGGTTAGCGACCGTCCACCGTATCGAGTTCACCCTTGTCCTCCTCTAACGCGGAGGAGAACCCATGAAAACCGCTGCTATCTACACCCATCGCCCATGGAACAAGGGAAAGCTAGTCGGGCAGAAAGCCCCGCTCCGACTCAGAGATATCTGGGCCATCCGGGTAAGGCTCCAGATCGCGGAGAAATCCAGGGATCTGGCGTTGTTCAACTTGGCAATCGACAGCAAGCTGCGAGCCTGCGACTTAACCAAGCTTCGTGTACGGGACGTAGCCCATGGAGAGCATGTGTCGTCACGAGCGATCGTGATGCAGCAGAAAACTCACCATCCAGTGCAATTCGAGATCACCGAGCAAACCCGTATGGCTTTGGAAGTCTGGATGCACCAGGCTCATCTCCGTAGCGAGGACTGTCTGTTTCCGAGTCGGCTACACGGTTCAGATCATCTCTCCACCAGGCAATACGCTCGAATAGTGAAAGCCTGGGTGACAGCCATTGGCCTTGATCCAGCGCTGTACGGCACCCACACGCTGCGGCGAACAAAGGCCTCGTTGATCTATCGTAGAACCAAGAATCTGAGGGCAGTCCAACTCTTGCTTGGCCATACGAAGCTTGAAAGCACCGTCAGATATCTGGGGATTGAGGTCGACGATGCCTTGGAGATGGCAGAACAGACGGAGGTCTGACCATCCAAAGCGACGGTCGAGGGCAGACCGTCGCTAACCGACCCATAGCGGCCATTCGTGACCGTCCGCTTACGACCCAAAGGTTGTCAGATTCACCTATTAACCTGATGCGGTTCTCAAGTGGGCGCAAGCTCCTGCTTGACGCGAACTCGCAGGTTCGCCTGAGCCCATTGCTCTGCGGTGGTTGCTGGAATCGACCGCTGTTCGTTGAAGGTTCCCGCTTTAGGCCATGCCACACCTCTGCCCTGTGCGAATACAGCACGGTACTTTTTGATGTGGTGGGTAGGGTCTTTCCTCAGCTCATCCATCAGGAACGGAACAGTCCACACGTTAGTTTTGAACGGACGACCTAGCGCATGTTCAAGGATGTTCGCGACTTGTCCATACGACACCGTGTCGCCTGAGAGATAGACAATCTCGTTGCGGAAGCGGGGTTCGAAGAAGACGATTTCCGCCGTGAGAGCGCCGATGTCGTCTGGTGTAGTTAGCGTCACGCTGTTCTCAAGACTGCCGAGCGCGTTAACGGTGTCATTGTCGAAGTCGACGACCTCAAATACGGGCTCGAAAAGGAAGCTGGTGAACATGCCCGTCGAGATAATGACCCATTCAGTTTTGTCTTGCGCACGAAGCGCCTCGCGTACATCGAGTTGAGAATCGAAAAGATCTTGAGGGCTGCCCCGACCGATCACTTCGAAATCCACGCCAAACTGCCACGGGAAGTAGCGCTTCACCCCCGACCTTAGCGCTGCTGTTGCCAGTTTCATGGGGGTTTCTCGACCCGCGACCATGCCGGCACAGCCTATGACGGTATCGAACCGGGCGAACACTTCAGCTAACTTTTCAATTGAATCGTTCACCAGGTCCGCTGCGACCATCTGAATGCCCAGCCCGCGAAGCTCATCGATTTCGGCCTTTTTCTCCGGTATCTGGGTATTGATGGTCGACTCCCGGAGAAGAACGCTGATTTGGGAACCGGGTGCGCGTTTTGCCACTCGCACGAGATTGCGCAAAACCGGGAAACCCAGTTCCCCGGCGCCGAGAACAAGAATGGATTGAGGGGAAAGTGGGGTTGCTTCGGTCATGATTCCTCCTGAGACGTGATGCCTATAACATGAGCAAATGCTGGCATGATCAGGCAGTAGTCGTAAGAAGGCACACGCGTGATACCTAGGAGGAATAAATGACTGATCAGGACGCTCTGAGCCAGGCAGACGCCATCTGCCAAACGCTCCGAGAAGATGATGATGGCGTCAGGCGGGAAGTCCTCGCTCACGCAGGTAGCCGATGGTCATTGGGCATCCTGCATGCCTTGGGCGTGTACGGCACGATGCGCCACGCCGAGATAAAAAGACAGATGACTGGGGTGACCCAGCGAATGCTCACCAAGACGCTACGCGCCATGGAGCGGGATGGATTACTGCTTAGACGGGAGTACGGGGAAATTCCGCCGCGCGTCGAATACGAGCTGACGCCGCTGGGTATGGAGCTGTTGGTTCGGATGTCCCCTGTTTGGATGTGGGTGGTCGAAAACGCTGAGGAATTCCGCGAGGCGCGTCGCGCTTTCGACAGTCAAGATGAAAAGAAGCCCGCCTGGCAAATCCCCACCCCGGCATTCTTTGATCCAGAGTAATCGATAGCGTGCCCCTCATTCAAAGAAGTAGCACTCGATCTGACCTGACAAAAATGGAACGCATGCCTTTGGTCTAAGCCGCCTTTCGCGAAGGGCTGCTATGGGTCGAAAGCAGTCATTCGCAACGGGCTACTTTCGACCCATAGCTGCCGCTCGCCCATCTCAGATAGAGGAAGCTCGATAGCTAACGCTGGCTAGCCTGCAAAAAAGCATGGGCGCGCTGTAGCGCCCAAGTTATCGCAGCAGACATTGATTGTCCGTTGCAGTCCCAGTAACTCTCCTCAAGCAGTATTGTCCCTTTGCTTCCATATATACCGAGAAAAAGCTGGGTCTGCCTCTCTCTCGACGTTCGAGCTTGAATGTTTATAAAACACTCACCGGCATAGTGTTCGTCATAGTTTCGGACATGTAGGTCGGGGTCGGCCCAGTCCCAAAATTTTTGGCCTCTTTTTCGCATATCAGCTCCATTGAAATGCACTCGTCCTTAAGTCATGCCTCGGGGCAGGCTGTTTTTTAAGCTGTGCACCCTAAATCATTTTAGGAAGCACAACGCTAGACCAATAGCACAGCACAGTGTGTATAAGCCAAAAGCGATATAATCCATAGGTATCCATGCACGTAGTTGTGTTATTGCTGGTTGCTGCGGCTAAGTTTTGATCGGATCCAGGTCTTGATCTGTCCCCAATACTCCTTCCCGAGCAGCGCTATAGCGATGACAAATAGCAACTCTCCAACCACTGCAATGATCGGTATTACTACAATTTTGTGTGGGATATCGAGAAAAGGAATGATTGGAAATGCCAGCCAGTAAAGAAGCACCACACCCAGCGTTGCGAAACCAACCTTCTTTTTTAAACTGAATCCAGCCACTCTATGCGGAAGTGAGCGCAGTAAACACTGCAAATCGTCCACAAGTGTATACACCGCCGGAATCACCAACAGGCTTAGAACCGTGGAAGTGATAAGCCCCCCGATTACCGCCACTGCCATAGGGCTGCGAAAGCTAGGATCGGCACTGCCAAAGCCCAATGCTACAGGTAGCATGCCAACCCCCATCGCCAATGAAGTCATGATCACCGGCCGAGCACGCTTATGACAGGCGTCCAATAATGCCTCCAACCGCGCCATCGGTTTCGCTGTTTCCAGGCGGCCTCGACGCGCTTCGATGGCATAGTCGACGAGCAAAATCGAGTTCTTTGTGGCGATGCCCATCAGCATGACCAGACCAATCAAAGAGGAAAGTGAGAACGCCTGGCCTGCAAATAAAAGACCGAGGAAGGCTCCGCCCAGTGACAGTGGCAAAGCCACCAAAATCGTAATCGGCTGGAAGAAATCCTTGAACAGCAGTACCAGCACTACATAGATCGCGACAACGCCGATCAACATGGCTGTACCAAATCCGATGAACAGCTCCTCCATCATTTCTTCGTCACCCTGGACGACTTGATGAACGCCTCTCGGGAGATTCTGGATAGAGGGCAGCCTCGCGACCTGCTTCGTTAGATCGCCCAATGCGATGCCCGAAAGCTCCACGACAAGAGATACGCTGCGCGCTCGATTGAGTCGTGTCAGCTCAGTAGGGCCACCCTTTTGCTCAATCTTCACAACTTGGTTGAGCTGCACGGGACCATCAGCACCACGCACTGTAAGGTGTTCCAGTTTCGTCAGATCCTTTCGAATGTCTTCTGAAAACTTGACGACGATGGGAACCTGCCGCTGTTCCAGGTTCAGTTTCGACAGCAACTCGTCAAAGTCACCCACCGTTGCAACGCGCAAAGTGTCCGCGATTGCTACACCTGAAACGCCCAGCTCAGCGGCTTTTGCATAGTCAGGGGTTAGCGTGATTTCATTTCGAATAAGCCCGCTACTTGACGAGATGTTCCCTAGGCCGGGAATGCGTCTCAGATCCTGCAGCACTGCATCGGTGGCAGTATTTAAAAGCCGCGGATCGTCCCCTGTGAGCACGAGCTGGTATTTCTCACCCGAGCCGCCAAAGCCGACCTTGCTCCGTACACCAGGTAACTTGCTGACCATTTCGCGCATGCGAGCCTCGATGACGTGTTTTTTGGGCCGCTCGCTTCGTGGTGCCAATAACACCGTCAAGGTGGCGGTGCGAACTTCAGCCTTGCCACCTCCAGCCATCACATCACTGCCCACACCGCTAGTCCCGATAGTGGTGTAGATGCGTGTTACGTGGTCCAGAGTTGCCAATCGCGCACTGGCGGCTTCAGCTACGGCCTGGGTTTGTGCAAGCGTGGCGCCGGGTGCCAGTTCCAAGGTCACTTGAGTCTGAGAGCTGTCGTCCGGTGGAAAGAACCCTTGAGGCAGCAGTGGAATAAGTGACAGTGAACCGATAAAAATTACCATCGCGATGCCTAACGTCATCCACCGATGGTTCAAGGTCCAGCGACTTATTTTTAGGTAGGCAGGCATCCAGAAGGGGTCAGCGAGGTGCTGCACCCTTGGTTTCATGAAATAGGCGGCCATCATCGGTGTGAGTAGCCGCGCGACCACCAAGGATGCGAATACTGCAAGCGCTGCGGTCCAGCCGAACTGTTTGAAGAACTTACCCGCGATACCATCCATGAAAGCCGTCGGAAGAAATACAGCAATCAGTGCAAATGTCGTCGCCACTACCGCGAGGCCAATTTCCGACGCGGCATCCATGGCGGCCTGCATCGGTGTCTTACCCATCGCAAGATGACGAGCGATGTTCTCGACTTCCACAATGGCATCGTCGACCAAAAGGCCAATGACCAATGACAGGGCTAGCAAGGTCACAACATTGAGCGAGAAACCCATGACATCCATGCCGATGAAAGCAGGCAAAACTGAAAGCGGCAGGGCAGCGGCCGATATCACGGTCGCCCGGATGTCGCGCAGGAATAGAAAGACGACCAGTATCGCTAGCAGCGCGCCTTCATAGAGCATGCTCATTGAAGCGTCGAATTCATCTTGGGTTTGCTGCACAAAGTCGAAGACTTGGATGATCTGTAAGTCAGGGCGGTCCAGGCGGAGCTCTGCCAAGGCATCCTGAACGCTTTTGCCTACTTCAATCTCACTGGCGCCGCGGGCACGGGTGATCTCGAACCCGACAACGTGTTGATCTCCGAGCACGGCAAGTGCGTTTCGCTCAGCGATCGTATCTTTGATCGTCGCGACCTCCCTCAGCATCACATGGTGGCCGCTTGGCAATGCGAGCTCGACATTGGCCAGTTGATCCGCACTTTTCACACGTGCAGCCAAACGCAGCGGTTGCTTGCCGAGGCCAAGGTCCACTTGCCCGGCAGTGACATCCGTCTGCACATCCCGCAGTTGCTGGGAGACCTCAAGGGCCGTTACGCCGATGGCCTCCAGTTTCACCGGGTCGAGTTCAACATGGACTTCACGGGTAGTGCCTCCCACGCGCGTGACCGACCCAACCCCGTTGATACGCCTCAATGTGCGTGACAGCGTGTTGTCCACAAACCACGACAACTCGCTTTCATCCATCAATGACGAGCTAATGGAAAAGGCCAGTATGGGGCTGCCCGTGACATCGAGCTTGCTAACAATCGGATCACGGACAGCTGTCGGTAGATCCGCGCGTACGCGCTGGACAGCCGTTCGCACATCATCGACGGCCTCCTGAATGGGCTTCTCCAGGCGGAATTCAACGGAAATGATCACTACGCCATCTTGAATGGTCGTGCGCATGTTCTTCAGGCCCTGGACCGAAGAAATTGAGTCCTCGAGCTTGCGGGCAACCTCGGTCTCCAACTGCGGTGGTGCGGCACCAGGGAGCGACGCTGAGACTGATACAGTCGGCAGATCCATGTCCGGAACGTTTTGCACTTTCATCGCATGAAACGCTTTGAAGCCAGCGAAACTCAGAATCAAGAAGAGCAAGATAGTGGGGATAGGGCTTCGAATAGCCCAAGATGAAAGGTTCATGTCGGGCCTCTATCGTGGATCATGTGTCGGGGGCAGTTCAGCACCCTCTGTGATCTGAACAAGATCTCCACTGTTCAGAAAGGCGCCGCCAGCGACAACAACGCGCTCGGAGCCTTCAAGCCCTGACAGGATTTCTTGGCGGTCACCTACAACTCGTCCAACCTCAACCTTGAGCCCGGCCACACGCTGATCATCATTCACTTTGAAAATCAGGTGAAAGCCATCGCGAGCCACAACTGCCGTCTGTGGCACAGTCATACCTGGCTTTGCCCCCAGGAGCATTTCGCCTTTGACGTAGGCCCCTGCTGGTAGGGGCGCAGCGTTTTGCAAGGCGGGGCCAGTAATGTCTACGTACACCACCCCTCGGCGAGAAGTTGAATCCACGGTTGGTGCCACTTGACGGACCCGACCGTTCCAATAACCTCCATCCGGTGAAGCAATTCTCGACTCTTGGCCAGGGCGTACCTGCGCCAACTGTTGGGCGGTCAGTTCCGCCCGCCACTCAAGGCGACCTTGCCGAATCATCCGAAACATTTCGGTGCCTTGTGCTGGAACCGAGCCAACCGTTGCCAAGCGAGCAGAGATGATTCCGTCGTCTGGCGCCCGCAGTATGGTCTGGCTCAAGTGGAGCTTTTGAATCGCAAGCCGAGCTCGCGCTGCGTCCACACGTGCCTGTGTGGCTTGCTCCTGAGTGAGCATCTGTTGAATCTGTTGCCCGCTCAGGCCGCCGATATCCCGTAATTCACGCGCTCGCTCCCCATCCGCTTGTGCCTCATGTGCCAGGGTGATGGCCTCATCCAGCGCTGCTTTAGCCAGGCGATAGTCGTGTTGCACTGTGTCCTTTGCGAAGGTGGCAAGCGCCTGACCTTTACGAACCTGATCCCCAACCTGCACCAGAACGTCATCTACTCGTAAACCGTTCACCTCAGGACCTATGACTGCCTCCTGCCACGCAGCGATGGGGCCGTTGGCCGTCAAGCTATCGATCAGCAGCTGTTTGGTGGGCGTTGCGACAGTTACTGTCAGAACGGTTCTATCAATCGCTGTGGGAGCGGGCGCCTCCTTGGGTCCCTCGCAAGCACACAGCAGCATGCTAATGGCCACTACACAAACGAGCTTCACTAGCGTTTTTGGGAAACTCGTTGGCTGAGCCTGCATGGTATGGATCCTCAAAGGCCTCATAGAAACCCGCCAGTCAATAGCTGTCGCTGGGCCTCGCTAGGACGCGCCTCAGCACTGCTTAAATAAATAGATGGAGTATTCCGTCTCTTTATTGTTGAAAAAAAACACGCTTTCCAAGCGTGTCTCGAAATCAGGGGTGAAGACATTCAGATCAATTTCCTGCTGCTGGTTCCGAGGAGAATAAATAGGCTGTGACGAAATCCCGTATCGCTGCTGCTGCCTGAACCGAATTGACCGGAATCCCCAGGCTTAACTCAAGCCAGAGGCCGTTGACGAGCGCGAACATAAGACCTGTGGCAGAACGTGGGCAAAGATCAGGACGAATCCAACCTTCACGTTGGCCATTACCCAAGAGCTCGGCAAACGCTTTTCGCATCTGTTGGTCCAGCTCGAGCATGCGCGGTTGATCCTGGCCGCGAGCGATCTCCAGCCAGCTGTCCAGACTGAGGTCAAACTCGCCAGGCCAGAACGTGCGCTCGAGCTCGGCATCGGATATGGATGCCAATTGCAGCAAGCCTTCTCTGGTAAAGAGGTGTTGGCATTGAGCGGCGTAGCGTTCGGACTCGAGCTTCACGATCGCATCGATGATTTCGCGCTTATCGCGAAAATAGCGGAAGACCGCTCCCGCGCTCATCCCTGCCTGCGCGCAAATGTCTTCCGTGCGTGCACCGTGGAAGCCTTTCTCCTTAAACACCCTGGCGGCAGCGCTCAAGATCTGAGACCTGCGTAGCTCATGGAGTTCGTCGTTGCGAGTTCGGGCCATGGTGTTCCTGGAGCAATAATAGGACTAGATAGTCGCATTATCGGAAAGGTCCGACTCCGCGTCAAGCAGGAGCCCGCGAACCCACCTGGGAACCGGATCAGTTCAGTAGGTGAATCTGACATGCGATGGGTCGTAAGCAGGCGGTCGCGAAGGGCCGCTATGGGTCGATTGCAGTCACTCGCGACTGGCGGCTTTCGACCCTAAGCTGCCATTCACGAAGGACAGGAGTCGGCTCGAAGCGGCCAGTGGCCATGTAACCTAAGAAGCTTGATACTCTGTCCTCTATATTTGGTCTTTAGGCGCGGTTGGACGCGCCACCTAGTCGGTGGTCCTCCTGTAGATTATGTCCTGTACTGGCAGAACATGTTCAGCATCAGTCGGCGCGAACGCTAGGTCAACGAGAGGATGATCAATTATGGCGGCCTTGTTGTTAAGAAAAATATTAGGATTGTTTTTTTGTGACTTTTCTAAATAGTATCGCACTGAGTTGGCTAGCACATCAGCTAAAATAGTTAGTGGTGAGTCTTCGATCGTGATTGCTAGCTGTATTTCATCAAGTGTCGTTAGTGAATCGCTTTTGATGGTCGTGCTGTAGTGCTCTTTTACAAATTCCCCTGAATTGTTAGGATCTGCATAGCGGAAATAAAAATTCTCCCGCTGTAGGAAGATGTTGGAAATGTAGTTCGCGGTTCGAGTAAATTTCTTAAGGGTTTTTTTATCAACTGGATCTGTCTTTATCTCAAGATTCAGATTTCTTATACCGATTGAGTGTGCCATGCCTAAAGCTTGAATGAGCACTCCCTGGAACAACGTGGCATGCAAAGATTCTTTTGCATTTTTACTTCCCCCACGGTCACCTGCAAATTCGGACTGATAGAAGCCTTCTGAATACTGTGCTTGAAATATCCACTGCATTTTAGTGTTCTTTACAAACAAGAAGAACTCCTCCCGCAGTAGTTGCTGTTGAGATTTATCCAGATCCGTAATATGAATCTTCTTGTTAGTGTCAAAACTGAAGCTTTCTAGGATTTTAGATAGACTGCTTTCAATGGCTTGAATTTCTGGTTCGGTATACAAAAAGCCTGCTATTACTCCGACTTCGCCTTCGTGTTTTTCTCTGGTTTTTGCGTAACCCTTTGCGCCCGACTCATCCAGCACCAAAATCATTTTCGTCATGCGTTGAGATCCTTCCTCTGTCATCTGCTTGAGCTTAGCGGAATGTCTTAATTATTTAATAAAAAGTTTCTAATAAGAATATAGCCTTCCGCACTTGGGCACGATTAAACGCTTTACTCCCACAGCTCTAGCCTAGCATCGACGGATTCTGAGATTCTGAACTGGGGCTTCGATTTGATCAATCGCCATCACCAAGGGTAGCTTCTGGCCGATTACTGCCTTGCGCGAAGGGCAGCTTAGGGTCGTAAGCGGCCACTCGAGTACGGCTGCTTCTCTCATGGCGGCCTTTCGCAACCAGCAGCTTCAGCCCAGTGCTCATTGGCTTGGCTGCGTCTGCTCCTGCTTGAACACACGAAATCCGCGCGCCTGATAATCTAGAAACGGTTCCATATCAACGCCGGGCAGTGTTCGATCCGCGATCTGCGCTCCAGCCGCCCACCTCACCAATTGTGCGTATAGCTGGCAGTCAGCACAGTGCCTGGTGCCGGCAAGTGGCTGGTGTTGTTGTTATTGCGCAGCAATTGGCTGTAGAGCGTGTAGTAGTCGCGGTTGAACAGGTTCTGGATGCCGACGCTTACCTTGTCGTCAGCGGAGATCTGGTACTGGCTGACCAGGTCCACTGTCGTATAGCTACTCACCTGATGCCGACCAAAGCTGTCTACGCCATCGAGCCTGTAGTCCTTGGCGTCGAAGAACGTGGCTTGCAAGCGGTTGCTCCAATCCAGCGTCGGCTTGTACTGGACGTAAGCAGTCAGCTTCAGGGGCGGAACGCGATAGCCGGTCATGTCTTGCCAGCCTTTGCCGTCCGGTTTTTCTCGCCCGCGCATCCAGGTCGCACTCCCCCCTGCGCCCCATACTGCATCGTCCGATAGCCAATCGGCACTGGCCTCCGCTCCGTAGATGCGCTCCTGGGTGCGGGTCAGAATCAGGCCATTGTTGAAACTTTGCACGTCCCCCAGTTTGGAGGTGGTGTAGAACAGCGCCAAGGTACCTAGGGTATTGCTGCCCAGCTCTCCACGCCAGCCAAGCTCATAGTTGTTGGTTTTGACCGGTTCCAGGTTCGAAGCACCGATGTCGAAACCGCGGCGCGCATTGCGCAACTGAATGCCCACGTCGGGCAATTGGAAGCCCTGGCTGAAGGAGGCGTAGATTTCCTGGCCGAGTACCGGTGAGTAGACGATGCCCAGGTTCGACAGCACCGCATCGTAATGAATGTCGCCACCCTTCACCGCCACCGGAGAGGCAGCCCTGGATTCGGACAACGGAACGAAGTCATCGAATTGGGCGGTTGAGTATTCGTAGCGCAGGCCACCATCGACAGACCAATGCTCGTCGAAGCGATGCTGTAGCTGGGCGAACGCACCGGCGCTTCGCGTCTTCAGCGGGGGCATGTAGGTGAGCTTGCCGGTCTTGTCGAAGAGCAGGCCACCACTGGCGTCATATGCCGCAGGGTCGAAGACATCGAGCGGCATGTCGCTGCGCTCCTGGTTATAATCGCCCCCCCACACCAGCTCGGTACTGCCGCTGTCGCCAAGTGGCGTGCGCAGGGTCAGGCGGCTGCCGAAGACTTCGCTGTTCTGCATGATCTGGTCGACGTTGCCGCCGCGGGTGGCAACGGCCCGGGCGTCGAACGGAGTGAAGCGGGTGAAGTAGTCCCGGTAGTACACCTGGGCAGAAAGCCGGCTGCCGAGAATGTCGAGATTCTCGTACTCCAGGTTCAGCAGCGTGTTGCGAATGCGGTTCTGCTCGTCGAGGTCCAGGCCCTTGATCGCATTGGCCGGCACAGAGCCTGCGGGGAATTTCGCGACGCTTGGGTCTGTAGCGTAATCGGTGTCCTGGCGGGCGTCGTAGTGGCTGACTGCAAGCTGGATCCGCTGGTTCTCGTCGATATGCAGCCCCAGCTTGCCGCCAATGTTGTAGATATTCGAATCGAACAGGTCGCCTTGACTGGGCTCCGGGGCGATCCGGTCGCCATGCGCATCGTACGAGGCACCCATGTGGCGTGTACCGAAGTCGAACGAGTAGTCCACCGCGCCCTGAGAGCCTGCGAAATACTGCTGGAACTGGCCACCCAGGCCATCGCTGCCCAGACGGGTAAGCGGCGCAGTGGCGCTCAGGCTGGTTTCGGCACGGTTTGCGCCACCGGCAGGCCTTGTGGTGATGGAGATGATACCGCCCGTGGCGCCGCTGCCGTAGATGGCGCTGCTGCCGCGGATGACTTCGACCCGTTCGATCAGTGCGGGGTCGATGTTGGCCAGGTTGCGCGAAGAGTCCCGGTTGGTGTTGAGCGGCACCCCGTCGACCATGACCAGCATGCTGCGCCCGCGCAGGGTCTGGCCATACTCGGTGACGGTGCGACTGGAGTCGGACATCCCCGGAACCGCCTTGGCCAATACCGTGGCCAGGCTCTCTGAACCCTGGCGCAGCTCCTGCAGTTGTTCGTGCTCGAGAACTGTGGATTGCCGCGTCGCGGAAACCAGGCTGCTGCTGGTGCGCGAGGCGGTGATTTCCATCTGCGCCATTTCCACGGGGCCGCTCCGGGTTTCGAGGCTCGATGCAGGGACACCCTGCGCGACGATGACGAAAGTGCGCTCATTCTTGGCCTGTCCCTGCAAGCCACTGTCCTTGAGCAGCGCTTGAAGTGCTTGCTCAGGTGTGAACCGCCCCTTCAGCGCAGCCGCGTTTCGACCGGCACCGAGATCGCTGGCAAAGATGATCTGTACCGAAGACTGCTGTGCGAGCGCGTTGATGGCCTCGCCCAGCGGAGCGGCGGGGATATCCACGTTCACCTTTTCCCGGCCCTGGGCCGACAGTGCGATGAGCAGGCTACTGGCAAGCAATGACAGGCGTAGTTGGCGACTGCGGAGGGGAAAATGCACTTCTCGAGTTCCTTTTTATGGTGGGCTTTTCAGTAGCCGCCATGGGAATCGAGAAACCCTACCTGCGCCTGAGAATTATTTTATTGTTGGTTTGCGTTTAATCCGGACACTGCCATCCCTTTGTTGCAGCACGGCGACGGGCAGGATGCTCGGTAGCAAATCCAGTAGCAGATCGACATTGTTCGCCTCGAACACCCCTGTCACCTTGAGTGCGGCCAGGCTTGGGTCGCTCAGCTCGATGGGGGCCTTGCGATAGTGACGCAGCAACGATACCGCTTCATCCAGTGGCGTCTGCTCGAACACGATGCGATCATCTTTCCATGCCATCGCCCTGGAGGCGTCAGCCTTCGCAACCGGCATCAGTTGCCCGCCTATCGAGTCGACCTGTTGCCCTGGCCAGAGGGTGACAGGCGCTTGTGCTGCAGCTGCCGCGGTGACGTCCACGCGACCACGGGCCAAGGACACACGCACCGCGTCGTTATCCAGGCGGCGAACATTGAACAGCGTACCAAGCACCTCGACCTTCGCCAGGCCAGCGGTCACCACGAAGGGGCGGTATACGGCCGAGGACACATCGAAAAGGGCCTGCCCTGCGCGCAGGTCGACTTCGCGGCTGAGCAGACGCCAACTGATAGCGACATGCGTGCCACTGTCGAGCAGCAGCTTGCTTCCATCGCTCAGCAGCACAGCGCGCCGCTCACCAATGGCGGTAGCGAAACGCTCGCTCTTGTAGGCAGGGTTCAGCCAGGCCAGGGCTGCAAAGGCGATCGCAACCGCAAGCGTGATACCTGCTGACTTTACCGCTTTCGAGGGCGCGGGCCTGGACGGCGGCATGGGGAACAGTTGCTTGAGCTCTTCGCGATGTCGTCCCAGTGCCTCGTCCAGTGGCGCCTGTTCGGGCTGCTCGGTCATGGGTGCACCTCATCGCGCCCAAGCCGTTGCCTGCACGCCGCCAACCCCAGGCGCAAATGCTTTTCCACTGTCTTGATGGAAATACCGAGGCGAACGGCTACTTCTGCCTGGGGGATCTGGTGAATCTTGTGCATGACGAAAACAGTCTGGCAGCGAGGTGGGAGGTCTGTGATAGCGTTGACGAGCAATCGAAACTCGCGCTCGCTGTCATACCTGGTCATCGGGGTGGCTGCCGGGCAGGCCAGCTCAGGCAGCTCGGAGATTGCCTCTACCCAGGCGCCTCGGCGGCGATCGCTACGATAGCGACTCATGGCGGTGTCGTGGGAGATTTTTCGTAGCAAGGCCAGTGGGGTTCGAACGTCTTCTTTCTCTCCTCGCTCAAGCAACTGCACGCAAACGTCATGCACGACATCGCGCGCCATGCTTCTGTCGCCGAAGCGTCGGCGGATGTGGTCCACCAGATCGTCATAGTGACGTACCAATGTAGCCAACAGCGTCGGTTTGGCGGGATCGAACGACACGATGCATCCTGGATAAGAGGTAGGCTCCGAAACAAGACACAAGTGTAAATGAGAAATAATTGCGAATAAACAAGCTGCAGCGTCGAGGCATGCTAAATGTTAGCGTCCGCTTTGGGTCCAAAGCGATCATCTACGACCGGAAGCTATCGACCCAAAGGATGTCAGATTCGCCTATTGTCCTTTAGCTGTCGCTCGCGCCCCATAGCGGCGTTTGCAACGAGACCGTTGTTGGCCGATTGCCGCCTGAGCTCGGCGGTAGCGTGATCTGGGCGCCCTTCCCTTGTTTCCGCGCAGCGACTAGCCTTGTCCTCCGATTGGCGATGGTCACCCAATAGCTATCCAGGAAATCTGATGCCGCTTCATTTGCAATTAGAACAGGTCGATGTGTTTGCCGAACGTCCCTATGAAGGAAATGCGCTGGCCGTTGTAGTGGGGGCTGACCAGCTGACAACCGAACAGATGCAGGCGTTTGCCCGCTGGACTCAACTCAGTGAGACCACTTTTCTGTTGAGACCTGAGGTACCGGAGGCGCATTACCGCGTACGCATCTTTACCCCTCTGCGGGAACTGCCCTTCGCCGGCCACCCTACTCTGGGGAGCTGCGCGGTGTGGCTGAAACAGCAGGACAGCCACGAACACGTCGAGATCGTGCAGGAGTGTTCCGCTGGTTTGATTCGTGTACGCAAGCAAGGTCGGGGCTTGGCTTTCTCGGCCCCGCCATTGCTGCGCAGCGGCCCATTGGAGGCGAGGACCCTGAAGCAGATCAAGCAGGGGCTCGGTCTCGCTGCGGGGCAAATTTTGGCTAGCCAATGGGTAGACAATGGCCCTGGCTGGGCGGGAGTGTTGCTGGCCGGGCGGGATGAACTCCTGGCGATCAAGCCCGATTACGACCTATTACAAGGGCTGAATGTCGGCGTCATTGCTCCTTGGGCTGGCCCCGAGGCGGAAGCAGACGTGGAGGTCAGAACATTTATGGGTGAGGAATGCAACGAGGACCCGGTCACGGGAAGCCTCAATGCGGGCCTGGCTCAGTGGTTGATCGGCGTAGGCATCTTTGCTGCTCGATATACGGTCAGCCAGGGCACGGCCATAGGGCGCCGCGGTCGGTTACAGATCGAAAGCGTCAACGGGACGATCTGGGTTGGCGGGGAAGTGCAGCACTGCATTTCGGGAAGGGCTGTTTTCTGACAAGCATTTCAGGCCGGCCTGCTCACTGATTCGGTGTTCGTTGGAGACGCGTGGGTCAGTTTCGCTATCCCAGCCAAATACTTCAGTACGATGGCCATTGGTTTTTCCCCTGACTCTGCATATCGATACCTTGTTTCCGGTTGGGAATTGGCAGACCGAACCACTTTCTGATGGTTGCCGCTTGTGGTTAAGATGGCGCCTGCTGAATTGATTCTCCCCTGCCAGGATGCCCAATGCTGACCGCCCTGCTGTTCGACCTCGACGGGACCCTCACCGACACCGACACCCTGCACCTGCAGGCTTTCCGCCAGTTGCTGCATGAGCACGACGGCCGTCAGCTGACCCAGGAGCAGTTCGACACCCAGGTCAGCGGCCGCTCCAACGGCCTGTTGTTCGCCGAACTGTTCCCCGCGCTCGACGCGGCGCAGTGCCTGGCCCTGGCCGAGCGCAAGGAGGCCTTGTTTCGGCAACTGTCGCCCCACCTCGAGCCCATGCCGGGGCTGTTGCGCCTGCTGGACTTTGCCCAGCGCCAAGGCATCGGCATGTGCGTGGTGACCAACGCCCCGCGCCTGAACGCCGAGCACATGCTCGGCGCCATGGGCCTGGGCGAGCGCTTCGAACACGTGCTGGTCGCCGACGAGCTGGCCCGGCCCAAGCCCGACCCCCTGCCCTACCTCACCGGCTTGCAATGCCTGGCGGCCCAGGCCGGGCAGGCGCTGGCGTTCGAGGACTCACTGCCGGGGGTCGAGGCTGCGGTCGCTGCCGGCATCTTCACCGTGGGGCTGGCAACCACGCAGCCCGAGCAGCGCTTGCTCGAGGCCGGGGCGCAGCTGGTGATCGCCGATTATGACGACCCACGCCTGTGGGCGCTGATCGCCAGCCTGCACGCCAACGGCTGAGGCCCGGTTCAGCGGCGCTTGTAGCTTTTATTGCCCGCCGGGGTCAGGCAGTACACGCCGCCGCGCGGCCCGGTGCAGTACTGCCCGGTGCCACAGCCGCAGCCCTCGCCGCTGCCGCTGGCACGCAAGGGCTGCAGGCGGGTCTGGCCGCCGTACAGTGCGCTGCAGCTTTTCTTCGAGGCGCTGATCGAGCCGTCGTTGCACAGAAAGGTGTCGCCGTCGCAGCCGGCAATGCCGCCCTTGCGCCCGGAACAGGGGGTGTTGCCGGCCTGCGCCACGGGAGCCGCCAGGCACAGTGCCAGCAATGGCACCGCGCAGCGCCGCCAGGAGAAGAAGGTCATCGCCACGCTCCTTGTGATAGATGGCGCAATAGTATCAACCATCGGCAGCGAAGTGGGGCGCCGGTGTTCGCCGGCAAGGCCGGCTCCTACGGGGGGGTACTGGCCGTCTGTCGGTAATGGCGTTGGCGTTGTCGAAAGCGCCGAGGATGATTCGACCACTGTGTGAATCCCTCACGTTGGAGTCGCCACCATGAGCCCTTCCGATCCCAAGCACGCCGTGGTCTCTCGCAGCCAGTGGCTGGCCGCGCGGCGCCAGCTGTGGCTGCACGAGAAAGCCTTCACCCATCAACGCGACGAACTGGCCGCCGCTCGCCGCGCCCTGCCCTGGGTGCGGCTCGAGGAGCACTACCGCTTCCACGGCCCGCAAGGCGAACTGGGCCTGGCCGAGCTGTTCGCCGGGCGCAGCCAGTTGCTGGTCTACCACTTCATGTTCGCCGACGGCTGGGACGAGGGCTGCCCGGGCTGCTCCTTCCTCGCCGATCACTTCGACGCTGCCAACCTGCACCTGGCGCACCATGACGTGACCCTGGCGGCGGTATCACGGGCGCCCTATGCCGAGTTCCAGGCGTTTCGCCAACGCATGGGCTGGCGTTTCCCCTGGTTCTCGTCCCACGGCAGCCGCTTCAACCAGGACTTCGGCGTCAGCGTCGCCACCGACGGCAGCGCCGAGTACAACTATGCGCCGTACACGGGCGCGGAGGCCGAGCTGCCGGGGCTGAGCGCGTTCTACAAGGCGGCCGATGGCAGCCTGTACCACACCTACTCCACCTATGCCCGTGGCCTGGACATCCTGGTCAATGCCTACAACTTCCTCGACCTGGCGCCGCTGGGGCGCAACGAGGCGGGCACGATGGACTGGGTGCGCCACCATGACCGCTACGACGGGGCGGCCAGCACGCCGCATTGCTGCAAGGAGTGACTGGCCTTGCTGGCCAGGCGCCTGCGCATCGAACCTCAGATCGCCTGCAGCGCCAGCAACTCGGTGAGCACCTCGGCCAGCGCCTTGACCATCACGTCCGCCGTGGGCCGATGGACGATGACGATCTCGTAGCTGTCCACCTCCGGAAGCCCCTGCGCGACGCCCAGCACGCGGTGCTCGGCGCTCGCCGCCCGCGGTGGCAGCAAGCTGATGCCCATGCCGTCGGCCACCGCCGCCTGGATGCCGCTGAGGCTCGAGCTGGTGAAGCTGATGCGCCAGCGTCGGCCCATGCCCTCGATCGCGCTGATCATGTCGTCGCGGTACAACCCGCGCGGGGGGAAGGTCACCAGCGGCACCGGGTCGAGCTCGAAGGCCGGCATGCGCGCGCTGTCGATCCACTGCAGCCGCTCCGGCCAGCAGGCCACGCCCTCGCGGCTGTTGCGCCGCTGCTTGAGCAGCACCAGGTCAAGCTCGCCGTTGTCGTAGGCCTGGCTGAGATCGCGGCACAGGCCGCTGGTGACTTCCAGCTTGACCTGCGGGTGACGCCGGCTGAACGCCGACAGGGCGTTGGTGGTGCGGCCGCCGACGAAATCCTCGGGCACGCCCAGGCGCACGGTCATGCCGACCATGGCCCCGGCCAGGGCCTCGAGCATCTGGTCGTTGAGCGCCAGCATGTGCCGGGCGTAGCCGAGCAGGGTCTGCCCGGCATCGGTGGGCAGCACGTCGCGGTTGCCGCGCACCAACAGGCGATGGCCCACCATGTCCTCGAGGCGGCGGACCTTCTGGCTGATGGTGGACTGGGTGGAGTGCAGGCGCGCGGCCGCGGTGGTGAAACTGCCGCAATCGGCCACCACGACGATGGCGCGCAACAGGTCGAGGTCGAACAGGGCTCTATTCGATTTCACGCTGGAGGACATCTGGCTATTCAACGGCTGAATGACAAGCCTGACTTCTATCATGCGCGCTCCCGGCGGGCAACTCGCCGCCGGCGCATTCGCCCGGCCACTGCCCCCCATGCACAATCTTCACTTCTGCATCAGCCGCCGCTTGCCTAGCATGGTGCTTCACCTTTTCAGGACCCCGACACCATGCGCCTGCCCTTCGCCGCCTTGCTGCTGGCCCTGTTCAGCAGCCTTGCCGCCCATGCCGAGATCCCCACCATGAATACCCAACTGTTCGAGGCCGCTCGCCGCGGCGACGCGAGCGCCATCCGCCAGGCCCTGGCCCAAGGCGCCGCGCTGGAGGCCCGCGACGACCAGGGCCGGACCGCGTTGCTGGTGGCCACCCACGCCAATCAGGTGCACGCCGCCAAAGCACTGATCGAGGCCGGTGCCGACGTCAATGCCAAGGACGCCATCCAGGACAGCCCCTACCTGTATGCCGGCGCCCGTGGCTTGAACGAGATCCTGCAATTGACCCTGGCCCACGGCGCCGACCTGAACAGCACCAACCGCTATGGCGGCACGGCGCTGATCCCGGCCGCCGAGCGCGGGCATGTCGAGACCGTGCAGCTCTTGATCGATGCAGGCGTCGAGGTCAACCACCTCAACCGCCTGCACTGGACCGCCTTGCTCGAAGCGGTGATCCTCGGCGATGGCGGGCCGCGCCATGTGCAGATCGTGCGCCGCCTGCTGGCTGCCGGGGCCGACCCGACGATCGCCGACAAGGAGGGCGTGACGGCGCTGGAACATGCGCGCCAGCGTGGCTACCAGGCCATGGTGGCGTTGTTGGAATAGATCACCTGGCGCCCTGTAGGAGCCAGCCTTGCTGGCGAACCAGGCAACGCGGAGGAGGGCACCGGCTGCGCCGGTGTTCGCCAGCAAGCCGGCTCCTACAACGGTTACGGCCTGCAATCCCCGTAGGAGCCAGCCTTGCTGGCGAACCAGGCAACGCGGTGCATGGCCTACTCCACTACCTCGAATGGCAGCCCCACATAGTTCTCGGCAATGTTCGCCAACCCCGCCGCCGAGCCCAGGTAATAGTCGCGATCGGCCTCCTGCATCTTGCTGTCCCAAGCATCCTGGTGTTCGCCAAAGTCATGCAGCAGCCGGGTCATGAACCAGCTGAAACGCTCGCCCTTCCACACCCGGCGCAAGGCCATCGGCGAATACTCGGCCAACAGCTCGGTACGCCCCTCGCGATACACCTTGACCAGGATCCGATACAGGTAGTTGACGTCCGAGGCGGCCAGGTTCAGGCCCTTGGCCCCGGTAGGCGGGACGATGTGCGCGGCATCGCCGACCAGGAAAAGGCGCCCGTGCTGCATGGGTTCGACCACCAGGCTGCGCAGCGGCGCGATGCTCTTCTCAAGCGCAGGCCCGGTCACCAGTTGCGCCGCCACGTCTTGCGGCAGGCGCGCTTTTAGCTCGGTCCAGAAACGCGCGTCCGACCAGTCCTCCACCCGTTCCTGCAACGGCACCTGCAGGTAGTAGCGGCTGCGGCTGGGCGAGCGCTGGCTGCACAGCACGAAGCCGCGTGGGTGATGGGCATAGATCAGCTCGTGGTTGACTGGCGGGGTATCGGCCAGCAGCCCCAGCCAGCCGAACGGATAGACCCGCTCGAAGGTCTTGAGCACCCCGGCTGGAATGCTCTGCCGGGCCACCCCATGAAAGCCGTCGCAACCGGCGATGTAGTCGCAGTCGACCCGCTGCTGGCGCCCGTCCTGGTCGAAGGTCAGGTAGGGTTGCTCGCCCTCGATGGCGTGAGGCTGCACGTTGGCGGCGCCGTAGATGATCGGCGCCCCGCTCTGCGCCCGGGCCTGCATCAGGTCGCGGGTGACCTCGGTCTGGCCATACACCATGACGGTCTTGCCGCCGGTCAGTGCCTTGAGGTCCAGGCGCTGGCGGCGGCCACCCAGCAAAAGCTCGACGCCTTCGTGCACCAGCCCCTCGCGGTCCATGCGCGCAGCCACGCCCGCTTCGCGCAGCAAATCGACAGTGCCTTGCTCGAGTACCCCGGCGCGGATACGCCCCAGCACGTACTCGGGGGTCTGGCGCTCGACGATCAGGGTGTCGATCCCCGCCTGGTGCAGCAGTTGGCCGAGCAGCAGGCCGGAAGGACCGGCGCCGATGATTGCAACCTGAGTCTTCATTGTTGTTGTCTCGTGATGACGATGCCGGCCTGGGGCTGGCCCAGGCCTGGCATCTGCTGTTAGGGTTTGCACCTGTATTTTTACCGGCGATCGGCGGGTAGAAAGTGGGTTATCCGCTGCAAAACCTGCACTTTTGCAAAATGCGTTCGATTAACGGACAGGCCCCCGCATGCCCAGCCCCCTCCCCGGCATCCCGCTGTTCCAGCTCTACGGTGAAAACCACGCCTGGCCCGGCACCGACCTGCTGCACTGCGAGTCGATCCCCGCGCGCAGCCGCCTGCACCACTGGGAGATCAAGCCGCACCGGCATGCCGAGCTGTTCCAGTTGCTGTATGTGCAACGCGGCGAGGCGCGCATCGAGATCGAAGGCCAGCACAGCCTGATCCGCGAGGCGGCGATCCAGGTAGTGCCACCGTTGACCGTGCATGGCTTTCGCTTCAGCGCCGATATCCAGGGCCATGTGCTGACCTTCGGCACTGCCCTGGTGGCCGACCTCGAGCAGCGCCTGGGCGCGCCGTTGAGCGTGCTGGCGGCGCCGCGCTGCTACCTGCTGGGCAAGGATCGCCCGCGCCTGGGCGGGCTGATCGACACCTTGCAGCAGGAGTACCAGGGCAGCGCCCCGGCGCGCGCGGCGCTGTTGTCGGCGCTGGTCACGGCACTGATGGTGTGGTTGCTGCGCCAGCAGCCGCTGCAGGCGCCACGCACCCCGCACGAACGCGACCAGCAGCTGTTCGGCCGCTACCTGCGCCTGGTCGAGGCGCACTACCGCGAGCACCTGGCCGTGGACGACTTCGCCAGCCGCCTGGGCATGTCCAGCCTGCAGCTGAACCTCTTGTGCCGCAGCCTGGCCGGGCAGACGGCGCTGCAAGTCATCCACCAGCGGCTGTTGCTCGAGGCGCGGCGCAACCTGGTGTACACGCGCATGAGCATCGGCCAGTTGTCCGACAGCCTGGGGTTCAGCGACCCGACCTATTTCGCGCGGTTCTTCAAGCGCCTGGCCGGGCAGACGCCCAATGCCTACCGCCGTACGAGCCCACGCAGCTAAATCACCTCGCGTGCCAGTCGTCTTCCGGCTATCGGTCATCTGCAACGAGGTACCCCCATGAGCAGCATGAGCACCCTGGCCTCCAGCGTCGCGCGTAACCTGCGCAAGATCATCAAGGCCGACAGCGGCCCGCGCCCCTACCAACTGTTCGATATCCGGCTGCAGCGGCGCGAACGCCTGAGCCCGTCCCTGTGCCGCTTGGTCTTCGCCGGCGACGATGTACGGCAGATGCGCACCCTGGCCGCCGACCAGCGCGTCAAGCTGCTGTTCCCCGATGCCCAGGGCCGCGAGGCGGCCCTGCCCAAGGACGGCGACTGGCAAGCCGCCCGGCGCCAGGCCCAGCACCCCATGCGCACCTACACCATCCGCGCCTTGCGCGCCGATGCCGGTGAGCTGGACATCGACTTCGTCCTGCACGGCGACAGCGGCCCGGCCTCGGCTTGGGCCGAGCAGGCCCAACCCGGTGCCCGCTTGCAGATCGTCGCGCCGTCCCGCCACGCCGAGGGCGACCCAGGCGGCTATGAATGGCAACCGCCCCAGGGCTTGCAGCAACTGCTGCTGATTGGCGACGAAACCGCGCTGCCGGCCATTGCCGGCATCCTCGAGAGCCTGGCCGAGCTGGCAGCCCCGCCCGCGACCCAGGTGTTCATCGAAGTGCCCGAAGCCGGTGACTGCATCGACCTGCGCCATGCGCCTGGCACCGAGCTGCACTGGCTGGCCCGCAGCGAACTCGCCTGCGCCCATGGCGAGGCGATGCGCCATGCGGCCTTCGAACTGGCGCGTCTGCCACCACCGACGCAAACGGCCAACGCACCGCTCAAGGCGCTGGATATCGACAAGGAGATTCTCTGGGAACTGGCCGCGCCGGCCAGCAACGCGTTCTACGCCTGGGTAGCCGGTGAGTCGGCAGCGGTCATGGCGATCCGCAAGCACTGGATCAACGAACGCCACCTCGACCGCCGCAGCCTGACACTGATGGGCTATTGGCGCCATGGGCGCAGCCTGGAATGAGCGAAATGAGCGCTGTGGTTGATTTCATCAATGACCACTATCGAGCGTGTCGATTTCCGTTGTGCGCCGCTGGCACCTAAGGTAGCGCCATGACTCACACACAGAGACCTCCATGGCCAGCGTCCAGATCATGTCCGTCGTCCGCAGCGCCGTCCCCCGCGAATTGCGCCAGCAAGGCTTGCTGGCCTGCTGGTACCTGATGTGCAACGGCGAAGCCATCACCGGCCCGCTCACCACCCGCGCCTCGGCGCAGGACATGGCCCGGCAGCTCGCCACCTGCGCGCTGCTGGCCTGACCCCGAATCTGTTGTTGTGCGTTGCTCCCTTGACGCCTCTTGTTGCCCGCCTTCATGGCGGGCTTTTTTTGCCCAGGCTCCGCTCCACGGAACCTGCGCAGGAACCGGCCTTGCCGGCGAAACAGGCGCCTACGCCGACCGCTCGAGCAGCTTGCGCAGGAAATAGCGAGTATGCCCAGGTGGATAATCGGCCAGCTCGCCAAATACCTCGAACCCCAACCGCCGATAGAAATCCGGCGCCTGGAAACTGAAGGTATCCAACCAGATACCGGAACAGCCCCTGTCCCGCGCCAAGGCCTCGGCCCGGGCCATCAGTTCGCGCCCCACCCCCTGCCCACGACAGGCCTCGGGCACCACCAGCAGCTCGATGAACATCCAACTGGCGCCCAGGCGACCGTACAGGCCACCCGTGACCACCGCGCTGTCGGCATCGCGCAACGACCAGGCGAAGGCCTGCGCCCGTGGGTTGCCGATCACACTGTCGTTGTAGGCGCGCAGCGGCTTGAGGATGGCATCGTAATGTTCGCCGGTGGCGTCATCGGTGAATTCGCAGCTTGGTTGCATGGTTGTCGTCCTGTTGACCTACAGAGCAATTGCCAGCGTATCAGCCCTCGAGCGGCATCCACATGACGCACCCCGCCGCCGCCTGGGCCACCAGCCAGTCATGCTGCTGCTTGCCGAAAGGCCGTGTCATGCCAATGGACTCCCGATCGGCAAACCTCGAGGCGACCCTCACCTCCAGATCGGTGGGCTTTGCTTCAGCCAACTGCTCATTCTTCTGCAGCCCCGCCAGGGCACCCGTCATGGCGAGGGCCTGACCCAGGTCATCGCTGCCCTGCTCCAGAATGGATACCGCGATAAACGCAGCATGCGAGCATCGGTCGACCTTCATCACCTGTTTCTTTGCAGCTTCCATGTCCTGGAAATTCGAACCCTGGGCCCCAACGGATATCGCCAGGGCCACGCACGCTACAACACCACGCATCGATAACTTCCTTTTCCTCTGGGGCGGGGCGTAACAACCCAGCCCTTCCTCAGCCCATGATGACCCACGCTTGCCAAGCTGAAATTGGCACTAAATAGGTACAGGATTAAATTTCGTTCACGTTACGCCCTTTGAATATAAGGCATTCGACAGCCGCTGAGCCATACTCCAAAATGCAACGGTTTTTTTGGGGGAAACCCTTGCACAGCCAACGACATACCAACATTTAGTGAGCCTCAACGTGAAAACTTCCCTGTCCATCCTCAGCCTGCTGCTGTTGCTCACAGGTACCGCCACCCTGCCGTCGACCGCTGCTGCACAACAACCCCCGGCCCAGCAGCAACGCGACCCCGCCAAGCTGCACCTGGCCTCCGGCAGCGCCCTGCTGATCGACCTGAACACCAACAAGGAGCTGTACGCCAGCCACGCCGACCGCGTCCGCCCGATTGCCTCGGTCACCAAGCTGATGACCGCGATGGTCGTGCTCGATGCCAAGCTGCCCATGGACGAAATGCTCGGCATGACCATCGCCAACAACCCGGAAATGAAAGGCGTTTATTCGCGGGTACGCTTGGGCAGCGAGCTGAGCCGCCGCGAAACCCTGCTGATCACTCTGATGTCGTCGGAAAACCGTGCGGCCAACAGCCTGGCCAACCACTACCCAGGCGGCTATGGCGCCTTCATCAAGGCCATGAACGCCAAGGCGCGCAGCCTGGGCATGAGCCACACCCGCTATGTCGAGCCCACCGGCCTGTCGACTCAGAACGTTTCCACCGCCCAGGACTTGGCCAAGCTGCTGATGGCCTCGCGCAAGTACCCGCAGCTCAGCGAGCTGTCGACCACCCGCGAGAAGACCGTGGCGTTTCGCAAGCCCAACTACACCCTGGGCTTTCGCAACACCGATCACCTGGTCAACAAGAGCAACTGGGACATCAAGCTGACCAAGACCGGCTTCACCAACGAAGCGGGCCACTGCCTGGTGCTGCTGACCAGGATGGACAACCGGCCGGTGGCCATGGTCATCCTCGACGCCTTCGGCAAGTACACCCACTTCGCCGACGCCAGCCGCATGCGCCAGTGGCTGGAAACCGGCAGCGCCAAGCCGGCGCCGGCGGTGGCCATGCAGTACAAGAGCGAACGGCAGAACCGCGCGCGCCTGGCCCAGGACTGAGGCCAAGGTACCGGGGCCGCCTGACGGCCCCGGCGCATCGGCGAATCAGGCCGTGGTATCGACCGAACCGCCGGCGCTGCTGCCGCCGATCTTGTTCAGTTGCTCCAGCAACTGGGCAGTCGCGGCCATGATCAGGCCGGTCAGGGTGGTGATGCTGGCCTGTTTGGCCTGAACCGCGACCATCTTGCTCGGGTCTTTCTTGGCCTGTTCCTGCAACTGGGCAAGCTGCTTCTGCTCCTCGGCCAGCTGCTTTTGCAAGCGCTTGATCTGCTCGCGCAGTTCCTTCACGCTCGGCGGCTCGTTGCTGTCGCCTTCAAGCTCCTTGGGCTTGGTATCCTGGACCTTGAACGCATCGCCCTTGAATACCAGGTTGCCCCGCTCGTTGACCTCCGGCTTGCCCGGCGGCGTTGCTGCTGCCGATGGCTGGGCGGCGCCTGCCAGCGTCGGGATGTTGATGTTGGCGGTGGTTATTCCAACCATTGCGAACCTTCCTTGAAATGGACTTTTACACACCCGGATATCGGCCGGCCCGCGCGGTTCTTGAATGCCGCGCGCAGATAAATTTAGCCCCTCGCCACTCGTCCACCTGATACCCGAGCCCTGCCCGCCCCTGCAGGCAGGCCGATTCGATCAGTCCGCAACGAGATGGCAATGACCAAGACCCGTTCCCGCAAAGCCCTGTACATCGGCCTGCCGCTGGCCCTGGCGGTCGCCCTGGGCAGCGCCGCCGCTGGCTACTTCTACTGGCAAGGCCAGGCCGGCTACCCACGCAAGATCGTGCAACAGGCCAACGAGCTGCATGAGCACATGCTCTCCTTCGACAGCCATGTCACCGTGCCCCTGGCCTACGGTGGCGAAGGCTACGAGGCCGACAAGGATGGGCGCGGCCAGTTCGACCTGGCCAAGGCTGCCCGCGGCCGGCTGTCGGGCGCGGCACTGACCATTTTCGGCTGGCCGGAGCTGTGGAACGGCCCCAACGCCCCACACCGTCCCACGCCAGGTTTCGTCGACGAAGCGCGCCACCAGCAAGAGGTACGCTACAAGATCATCACCGGCATCGTGCGCGACTTCCCCAACCAGGTCGGCATCGCCTACACCCCCGAGGACTTCCGGCGCCTGAACGGCGAGGGCAAGTTCGCCATCTTCATCAGCATGCTCAATGCCTACCCGCTGGGCACCGACCTTGCGCAACTGGACCTGTGGGCCAAACGCGGCATGCGCATGTTCGGTTTCAGCTACGTGGCCAACAACCCCTGGGCCGATTCGTCGCGGCCACTGCCCTTCTTCAACGATACCCCCGACGCCCTGGGCGGCCTGTCACCGCTCGGCGAGCAGGCGGTCAAGCGCCTCAACGATCTGGGGGTGATCATCGATGTCTCGCAGATGTCGACCCTGGCCCTGGAAGACGTCGCCCGCCTGAGCCGCGCACCCTTCGTGGCCTCGCACTCGGCGCCGCGAGCGCTGGTGGATATCCCGCGCAACCTTTCCGACAAAGAGATGCAGCTGATCAAGGCCAGCGGCGGCGTGCTGCAGGTGGTGGCCTTCCCCACCTATGTCAAGCCGCTGAGCAAGCCCACCCTGGACAAGCTCGAAGCATTGCGCACGCGCTTCGACCTGCAACCGTTGCAAGGCCTGGCCAATGCCTTGATGCCCGGCGACCCGATCATCGCCATCTGGCCCGAGGCACGCTTTGGCGAATACGCCGGCAGCCTTTACGACATCGTCGACCAGGAGCCCAGGGCCGGCCTGAAGGAGTACGTCGATGCCATCGACTATGCGGTGAAGAAAATGGGTATCGACCATGTCGGCATCAGCTCCGACTTCAACGATGGCGGCGGCGTGGAGGGCTTCATGAATGTCGGCGAAATCCGCAACGTCACCGCCGAACTGCTGACCCGCGGCTATTCCGAAACCGATATCGCCAAGCTCTGGGCCGGCAACTTCCTGCGGGTCTGGGGCGAGGTGCAGAAGGCCGCCTTGCCGCTGGCGCAGCTCAACGCCGGCGCACAGGTGGTGCGCCATGACTGACCGGCGCACCTTCCTCAAGCAGGCCGGCCTGCTGGCGGCCAGCCTGCCGTTGCTACCCGCCGCCGTCGCCGCGCAACCCGGCATGCCCAACCTGCAGGGCCCGGACAAATGGCAACAACTGCGCAGCCTGTTTCCACTGGACCCACAGGTAGCGCACTTCGCCAACTTCCTGGTCACCGCCCACCCGCGGCCGGTGCAGGAGGAGATCGACCGGCACCGCGCCATCCTCGACCGCAACCCGGCGCAATGCATGGACTGGGAAAGCCAGTACGAATGGCAGCGTGAAGACCAGGTACGCGAGTGGGCGGCCCGCTACCTGCAAGTGCGGCCACGCCAGGTGGCCCTGACCGGCAGCACCACCGAAGGCCTGGGCATGATCTATGGCGGCCTGCACGTGGCGGCGCACCAGGAAATCCTCACCACCGAGCACGAGCACTACTCCACCCGTAACTGCCTGGCCTTCCGCCAACGCCAGCAGGGCACCCGAGTGCGCAAGCTGCGCCTGTTCGACACCCCGCGCGAGGTCTCCAGCGACCGTGTGCTGAGTGTGATCGAGCAAAACATCCGCCCCGAAACACGGGTGCTGGGCATGACCTGGGTGCACTCCGGCAGCGGCGTCAAGCTGCCGGTAGGGGCCATCGGTGAACTGGTGCGCCAGCACAACCGCAACCGCAGCGAGGCCGAGCGGATCCTCTACGTGGTCGACGGCGTGCACGGTTTCGGCGTGGAAGATCAGGTGTTCGCCGACTTCAATTGCGACTACTTCATCGCCGGCACCCATAAATGGATGTTCGGCCCCCGGGGCACCGGCATCATCTGCGCGGCCAGCGAACAGATGCAGCACCTGACGCCGACCTTCGCCACGTTCTCGCGCAACGAGGACTTCGGCACCATCATGACGCCCGGCGGCTACCACGCCTTCGAACATCGCTGGGCACTGCACAAGGCCTTCGAACTGCACCTGACGCTGGGCAAGGCGCAGGTCCAGGCGCGCATCCACCAGCTCAACGACTACCTCAAGACGCGCCTGGCCGAACACCGCGCCATCGAGCTGGTGACCCCGAGAAGCCGCGCGTTCTCCGCAGGGTTCACCTTCCTGCGTATCAAGGACCGCGACGCGGACGCCGTGGCCGCCTACCTGGTGGCCAACAAGGTCATGGTCGATGCGGTCGACCGCGACGCAGGCCCGGTGATCCGCTTCGCCCCCAGCCTGCTCAACGACGAAGCGCAGATCGACCGGGCCATGGCCCTGCTCACCCAGCAACTCTGACAAGGCACCTTCATGAACCTATCCCTCTATCGCCTGACCCTGGCCGCCCTGCTGGCCGGCTGCAGCCTGCCGGCCCTGGCCGCCGAGCCCAAGCCCGGCAGCGTCTTTCGCGACTGCAAGCAAGCCTGCCCGGAAATGGTCGTGCTGCCCGCCGGCAGCTTCCAGATGGGCACCCCCGATGACGAACTCGGCCGCCAGGACGACGAAGGCCCGCTGCACACCGTGACCTTCGCCAAGCCGTTCGCCATGAGCCGCTTCCAGGTGACCGCCGCCGAGTGGGATGCCTACCTCAAGGCCAGTGGCACGCGCATCGCCGATGGCGATGATCGCCCTGGCCGGCGCTGCACCGCGAGCAAGCCAAGCTACCCGCAAGGCCCACGCCAGCCTGCGGTATGCATGAACTTCGAGGAAGTCGAGCACTATGTGGCCTGGCTGTCGAAAACCACCGGCAAGCACTACCGCATGGTCAGCGAAGCCGAACGCGAGTATGCCGCCCGCGCCGGCAGCAGCGGCCCGTTCCCGTTCGCGATGGACCCTGGCGAGGACTACCAGATCAGCCGCAACGCCAACACCTACGGCCCCAAGGATGGTTTCAGCTACACCTCGCCGGTCGGCAGCTACCCCGCCAACGCCTTCGGCCTGTATGACATGCACGGCAACGTCTACGAATGGCTGGCCGACTGCTGGAGCCCCAATTACCAAGGCGCCCCCACCGATGGCAGCGCCTGGACCACCGGCCTGGCCGGCGGCGACTGCACGACCCGGCAGATCCGCGGCAACGATTGGAGCGAGGCACCGATCTTCTCCCGTTCCGGCAACCGCAACACCCGCAAGCCCGAGGTCCGCGGCGACTGGCTGGGGCTGCGCGTGGTCCGCGAACTGTAACCCGTCCCGGGCCGGACGGCAGCCTCCGGCCCCGCTAAATTCCCCCTCCCGCCACTCGTTCCAAGGAAAGGCCCCAGGCCGCCCAGCGCGCCTGGCCAGCTTGGCTTCTCACGCACGCGACACGCAGCCCCTCGGCCCCGCCCACGCCCTCTGCGGCCATCTATTCAAGGAATCGACGACATGAGCCAGACGACTTCGCACGACACCCTGCACGACCTCATCAGCGTAGGCTTCGGCCCCTCCAACCTGGCCCTGGCCATCGCCCTGGAGGAAAAGGCCATCAGCAGCGGCCAGTCGCTGGATGCGCTGTTCATCGACAAGCAGCAGGACTACCGCTGGCACGGCAACACCCTGGCCACCCAGAGCGAATTGCAGATTTCCTTTCTCAAGGACCTGGTCTCGCTGCGCAACCCCACCAGCCCCTACAGCTTCGTCAACTACCTGCACAAGCAGGGCCGCCTGATCGACTTCGTCAACCTGGGCACCTTCTACCCTTGCCGCCTGGAGTTCAACGACTACCTGCGCTGGGTCGCCGAGCATTTCACCAGCCAGGCCAAGTACGGCGAGGAAGTGCTGCGGGTCGAGCCGGTCCTGAGCAACGGCCAGGTGGATACCTTGAAGGTGATTTCCCGCGATGCCCAAGGCCGCGAGCATGCCCGCCTGACCCGCTCGGTGGTGGTCGGCAGCGGCGGTTCGCCGCGCATCCCGCAGGTGTTCGCGGCGCTGCGCCACGACAAACGGGTCTTCCATCACTCCCAGTACCTCGCCGCGCTGGAGCAACTGCCTTGCGCCAGCGGCCAGCCCATGCGCATCGCCATCATCGGTTCGGGGCAGAGCGCCGCCGAAGCCTTCATCGACCTCAACGACAGCTTCCCATCGGTCAAGGTCGACATGATCCTGCGCTCCACCGCCCTCAAGCCGGCCGACGATAGCCCGTTCGTCAACGAGATCTTCGCCCCGCAGTACACCGACCTGGTGTTCAACCAACAGCCGCAGGACCGCGAGAAGCTGATCGAGGAATACCACAACACCAACTATTCAGTGGTCGACATCGACCTGATCGAGCGTATCTACGCCATCCTCTACCGCCAGAAAGTCTCGCACCAGTTCCGCCACCAAGTGCTCTGCCGTCGCGCGGTGGAAGCGGTGAGCGCCAGCGCCGAGGGCGTCGAACTGACCCTGCGCGACCATGCCACCGGCAAGGACCAGACCCACCGCTACGACGCGGTGATCCTCGCCACCGGCTACGAGCGCCGCTCGCACCGCGACCTGCTGGCCGCCCTGGAACCTTACCTGCAGAACTACGAAGTGGACCGCGATTATCGCGCCCTGGGCCAGCCCAGCCTGCGTGCCGGTGTCTACCTGCAAGGCTTCTGCGAAACCAGCCATGGCCTGAGCGACACCCTGCTCTCGGTGCTGCCGGCCCGCGCCGACGAGATCAGCCAGTCGCTGTACCAGCACCTGGGCAAGGTCCGCGAGCCACGCCCGGCTGCCCATCTCATCAACGCCTGAAGCGAGAACCCTTCATGACCCGTCAACCTCGCAGCGCCCTGGCCGACCTGCTCGGCCTGCTCCGGCCGTTCTGGCCGCTGGTGGCGCTCTCCGTGCTGCTGGGCATGGTCGGAGGCATCAGCGTCACCACGCTGCTGGCGACCATCAACGGCGCCCTGCACAGCGAGCAAGGCCTGACCCAGGGCGTGGTCCTGGGCTTCGCCGGGCTGTGCCTGCTGGCGTTGCTCAGCACCATCTGCTCGGACATCGGCACCAACCATGTCGGCCAGCACATCGTCGCGCGGCTGCGCAAGAGCCTGGGCGAGAAGGTGCTGGCGGCGCCGATCGAACAGATCGAGCGCTACCGCAGCCATCGCCTGATCCCGGTACTGACCCATGACGTCGACACCATCAGCGATTTCGCCTTCGCCTTCGCCCCCCTGGCCATCTCGCTGACCGTGGTGCTGGGCTGCCTGGGTTACCTGGCCATGCTGTCCTGGCCCATGTTCCTGATGGTGGTGGTGGCCATCGGCATCGGCACGCTGATCCAGTTCATCGCCCGCAACCGCGGCCTGAAAGGCTTCGAGGCGGCGCGCGAAGCGGAAGACGAACTGCAAAAGCACTACAACGCCATCGCCGGCGGCGCCAAGGAACTGCGTATCCATCGCCCCCGGCGCCAGCGCATGTTCCGCCAGGGCATCCAAGGCACCGCCGAGCGCATTTGCCAGATCCAGGTGCGCTCGATCAATACCTTCGTGGTGGCCAAGAGTTTCGGCTCGATGCTGTTCTTCGTGGTGATCGGCGCGGCGCTGGCCATGCAGTCGCTATGGCCGGCGCAGAACCAGGCCGCCATGAGCGGTTTCGTGCTGGTGCTGCTGTACATGAAGGGGCCGCTGGACAACCTGATCGGCGCCCTGCCGGTAGTCGGCCGGGCGCAGATCGCGTTCCGCCGCATTGCCGAGCTGTCGCGCCAGTTCGACTCGCCCGAGCCGCACCTGCTGCTCGATGCCCCCGCGGCCCCGGCCAAGCCGGTCAGCCAGCTGGAGCTACGCCAGGTGTCCTACGCCTTCCCACCCGTGCCGGGTGCGCAGCCGTTCAGCCTGGGGCCGGTGAACCTGACCATCGAGGCCGGCGAGATCGTCTTCATCATTGGTGACAATGGGTGCGGCAAGACCACCCTGATCAAGCTGCTGCTGGGCCTGTATGCGCCCCAGGGCGGCGAGATCGTGCTCAACGGCGAGCCGGTGGTGGCCCAGACCCGCGATGACTACCGGCAACTGTTCACCACCATCTTCGCCGACTACTACCTGTTCGACGACCTGGTGCAAGGCGACACCCGCATCCCGGCAGATGCCGACCGCTACCTGCGCCGCCTGGAGATCGACCACAAGGTCAGCGTGCGCGACGGCGTGTTCACCACCACCGACCTGTCCACCGGCCAGCGCAAGCGCCTGGCGCTGCTCAATGCCTGGCTCGAGGAGCGCCCGGTACTGGTGTTCGACGAATGGGCCGCCGATCAGGACCCAACCTTCCGCCGCGTGTTCTACACCGAGCTGCTGCCCGACCTCAAGCGCCTGGGCAAGACCATCATCGTCATCTCCCACGACGACCGCTACTTCGACATCGCCGACCAACTGGTACGCCTGCAGGCCGGCAAGCTCGTCAGCCAACTGCAAACCGCCTGATCGACCGCCGCCAGCGCCGACCGGAAATTTCTTTTCCGGTTTGTGCGGTGGCGCACGTCTCATTCACAGTAATAAAAATCATTCCCAACAATTTGCCCACGCAAGAGCATTCCGCCGACATGTCCAAGCACGTTATGAGCCCCCTGGCCAAGGCCCTCAAGGCCCGTCGCCTGTTTACCAACCCACAGTTGGCCTCGACCCTGGCACTGGCCATGGCGCTGCCGCTGAGCGCCCAGGTCCAGGCCCTCGAAGCAACCTTCGACATCCCCGCCCAGCCCATGGCCCGCGCCCTGCAACAGTTCGGCCAACAGGCCAACGTGCAGTTGCTGTTCAGCCCGGACGATGTCGCCAACCTGCGCAGCCAGCCTGTCACCGGTCGCCTGGACACCGAAACCGCGATTCGAACCCTGCTCGGTGGCAACAACCTGCGCTACGACCTCAACGGCGACACCCTCACCGTCAGTGGCCGTGGGCCCACGACCTCGGTGGAGCTGGGCACCACCACCATTGCCAGCAATGGCCTGGGCACCACCACCGAAGGCACCGGCTCCTACACCACCGGCCAGACCAACACCGCCACCAAGCTCAACCTGAGCCTGCGCGAGACGCCGCAGTCGGTCAGCGTGATGACCAACCAGCGCATGCAGGACCAGAACCTGCGCAGCATCGGCCAGGTGCTCGAGCAAACCCCTGGCCTGAACGTGCAGAGCCCCGGCAGCGACCGCCTGTATGTGTACTCCCGTGGCCTGCCCATCGACAACTTCCAGTACGACGGCGTACCGACCACCTCCTTCGCCTTCAGCCAGGCGATGCCCCATGCCCTGTCGGACATGGCCATCTACGACCGAATCGAAGTAGTCCGCGGCGCCACCGGCCTGATGACGGGCGCCGGCGATCCCTCCGGTACCGTGAACATGGTGCGCAAGAAGCCCACCAGCAACTTCCAGGGCCATATCAGCGCCGGCCTCGGCTCCTGGGACCTGTACCGCACCGAGGTGGACGTGTCCGGCCCGCTGACCGACAACGGTGCCGTTCGCGGCCGCGCGGTGGCGGCCTACCAGCAAGGCAACAGCTTCACCGACCACCTGCAGCAGGAAAAGACCATCCTCTACGGCGTGACCGAGATGGACTTGTCCCCCGACACCCTGTTCACCTTCGGCGTCGATTACCTCAACAGTGACCCGCGCGGCTTCTCCACCACCGGCCTGCCCGTGGTCGGCAGCATTGGCGGCAAAGGTTTCCAGTACAACATGCCGCGCTCGTACAACGGTGCCAGCCGCGACAGCACCAACCGCCAGGAGTCGGTCAACACCTTCGCCTCGATCGAGCAGAAACTGGCCAATGACTGGACCCTCAAGGTGGCCGCCAACTACTTGTATGGCACCCGTGACTACGACTCGATCATCGTCGGCACCACCACCGGTTTCCTCAACCCGCTGACCGGCCGCGGCCTGAACTACACCGCCACCAAGGGTGACAACACCCAGAAGCAACGCGGCGTGGACATCGCCCTGAGCGGGCCGTTCGAGCTGCTCGGCCGCGAGCATGAACTGGTGATGGGCTTCAATTACCAGACCTACGAAAACCGTCGCAACGGTTTCGGCAATCTGCTGGCCAACGGCAAGAGTGACAACGGCGTCAGCGGCCAGCCGGTGGATGTCTGGGGCTGGGACAATCACGCCCCGAACGCGTCGTACAACTTCACCCGCGAAGACGACAACATCGACCAGCGCCAGACCGGTGCCTATCTTGCCACCCGCCTGAAGCCCACCGACGACCTGTCGGTGATCCTCGGCGCCCGTGTCAGCGACTACAAGTACAGCGCAATGCTGCACTACAACACCTACGACATGGTGAAATGGAATACCGATGATTCGGTCAGGGTCTCCGGTGAAGTGACCCCTTATGCCGGCGTGGTCTACGACCTCGATGACGTGCACTCGGTCTATGCCAGCTACACCAGCATCTTCAAGCCCCAGCCCTACCGCACCCGGCAGGGCAAGCTGCTCGACCCGCGCGAGGGCGACAACTACGAGATCGGCCTGAAAAGCGAATACTTCGGCGGACGCCTGAACACCGCCATTGCCTTGTTCGAGGTCAAGCTGGACAACGACGCAGTCGGCGACGGCACGGTCGAAGGCAGCGGCGGCACCGTGTCGGCCTACAAGGCGGAAAAGACCAAGACCAAGGGCATCGACATGGAGATCAGCGGTGAGCTGAGCCCAGGCTGGAACCTGCTGGCCAGCTACACCTACTCGCAGGTCAAGGACAAGGATGGCGAGCGGACCAAGACCACCGTTCCCACCGACATGTTCAAGCTGTGGACCACCTACCAGCTGCCGGGTGACCTGGACAAGCTGACCGTCGGCGGTGGGGTCAACTGGCAGAGCGGCATGCACTTCACGGTCGACAATTGGCAGCTCAACAGCCCGGTCAAGGTCAAACAGGGTGACTATGCCGTCGCCAGCGTGATGGCCCGCTACCAGTTCACCCCGAAGTTGTCGGCCACCGCCACGGTCGACAACCTGTTCGACAAGAAGTACTACAGCTCGCTGGATGACAACTTCCGCAGCGCCTCGTACGGCAACCCACGCAGCTTCCTGATCACCACCCGCTACGACTTCTGATCACACGCGACAAGAAAAGGCCACCTCAGGGTGGCCTTTTGCGTATCTGCGGGCACCGCCACACCAGCTAGGCTGACGTTCGTAGGAGCCCAGGCGATGCAGGGATGGCACCGGCGACGCCGGTGTTCGCCGGCAAGGCCGGCTCCTACAACGGCTACGGCCTGCAATACCTGTAGGGGCCAACCTTGCTGGCGAACCAGGCGACGCGCAGATGGCTCAGGCCGACACTGGGGTACCTACGCTTGCACTTCCCCCTGCCGGGCCAACCAGTCCAACGCCTGGGCGTAGATGGCCTCGACCTCGGCGACGATACCACCCATGCGCAGAAAGTCATGGCTCAACCCCTCCTCCAGCTGCAACGTCACCGAGGTGCCGCCCGCTCGCAGGTGCTCGGCGTAAGCCAAGCCTTCGTCACGCAAAGGGTCATGCCCGGCCACCGCCACATAGGCTGGCGCCTGGGCCGGGGCAGCCGCGGCCAGCAACGGCGACACCCGCCAGTCCAGACGCTGCGCGCCCTCGCCGGTGTACTGGCGATAGAACCACTCCAGCGTCGCGCTTTCCAGCAGGTAGCCCTCGGCATAGCGCCGGTGCGAGTCACGGGTCACGCTGATGTCGGCAACCGGGTAGAACAGCAACTGCGCGCAGGGCACCACTCCCAACGCCTGTGGCTCGCGGGCAGCGCTGATGGCCAGCACCGTGGCCAAGGTCGCCCCTGCGCTGTCGCCGGCCAGCGCCACCCGCTTCAGGTCCAGCCCCAGCGCATCGGCCAGCGCCGGCAACGCCTTGAGACTGTCCTCGGCATCCAGCACCGCAGTGGGAAACGGGTACTCGGGAGCCAGCCGATAGGCCGGCGCAAGCACGGCAAAGCGCCCGTCCAGGGCCAGCCGCCGGCACACCGAATCGTGGGAGTCGAGGCTGCCCACCACATAGCCCCCACCATGCAGATACAGAATCACCGGCAGTCTCTGCTGCGCCTGCCCAGCGGCGCGGTACAAGCGCGCCGGCAGTTGCGCGCCGTCGCGGGTCGGCAGCTGCAGCGCCTGCACGTCCACCGCGCCCGGGGGATTAGGGTCGAGAATCAGCGAGGACGCTTCGAAGTCGCTACGCGCCTGCGCCAGCGGTTGCTCGTGCAACGCCCGGCTCTTGCCGCTGAGGCGGCCGAACTCGACCAGTTCGAGAAAGGCGGACAAATCGGAATGCAAGGTCATGGGTAACTCCAGGGCCTGTCGGTAGAAACCAAGAAACGAAAAAAGCGGGGCCACCTGGCCCCGCCGCAACATGTGCAGCACCACACTAGGACACCCGCAGCTCCAGGCGCTGTTGCAACTGCTCGAGCAGGCTGGCATCGGCGAGCATGTCGTAATGCCCGGCACTGACCCGGACATGGCCCGGGGCACAGTGCAGGCTGGCCTCGAACCCCTCGACCAGGGTTGCCGGCAGGTTCTCACGCCACCACAGCTCGGCGCTGCAACGAGTGCGTGGCAGCACCTGGGGCTGGCGCGACAAGGCCTTCAGGCGCAACCCCACCTGGTAGGCCCGCGCCAACTCGTCGGCACCGAAGCCCTCGGCACCACGCCCCTGGCACAGGGTGTCGAACAAGCGCACCAGCGCATCGAGGCCAGGCTCAGCGGCCGGCAGGCTCTGCGGGGTCACATGCACCCCGCAGGCCTGGCGCAGGAACGCCGGCAGGTCATCGCGCCAGTCGTCCTGCGCGGGCGCTTGCGCATACGGGATGAAACTGTCCACCAGGCCAAGGAAGGCCACCGCCTGCCCCTGCTTCTCCAGTTCCGCCGCCACCAGCAGCGCCAGGCTGCCACCCAGCGACCAACCCAACAGCTGGTACGGCCCCTGCGGCTGGCGCTGGCGGATGTACTGGGCGTAGTCGATGGCCATGCTGGCCAGGTCGTCGTCCTGCCAGTCGCGGTCGAGCAGCATGCGGCATTGCAGGCCAAAGACCCGGTAGCGTCCTTGCAGTCGGCGGGCCAACGGCTCGTAGTCGAACACCGTGCCAAAGCCTGCATGCATGCAGAACAGCGCCGGCAACCCATTGCCACCGGCGTTGAGCGCCAGCAATGGGTCCAGGCCACCGCCCCCCTCCTCGTAGCCGGACAGCTGGGCGATGGTCGGCCGTGCCAGCATGTCGCGCAACTTCAGCTCGAAGGGCTGCTCGACCTGGCTACGCACCTTGCTCAGCACCTTGAGCGTGCGCAGCGAATCGCCGCCCAGTTCGAAGAAGTTGTCGGTGATGCCCACCTGCTCGATCTCCAGCACATCCTGCCAGATCTGCGTCAACAACCGCTCCAGGGCGTTGCGTGGCGCCACGTAGGTCTTGGCGCGCAAGTCCGCGTCGGGCAGCGCCAGGCGATCGACCTTGCCGGCCGGGTTGAGCGGCCAGCGCGGCAGCCACAGAATCTGCACCGGCACCATGTAGTCCGGCATCTGCTCGCGCAGCGCCGCGCGCAGGTCGTCGCCGGACAGCCCCGGGGCCCCCAGCACGTAGCCGACCAGGCGTTTGCCCGCCTCGCTGTCACGGGCCAGCACCAGGCTATCGTCGACCCCCGGCAAGGCACGCAGGCGGGCCTCGACCTCGCCCAGCTCGATGCGGAAACCGCGGATCTTCACCTGATGATCCAGGCGCCCGAGGTAGTCGATCAGACCATCCGCGCGGCGCCGCACCAGGTCGCCCGTGCGGTACAGGCGGCCCCCGGCCTCGAACGGGCTGGCGACGAAGCGCTCGGCGGTCAGCCCTGGACGCTGGTGATAACCACGGGCCAGGCCTTCACCACCGATGTACAACTCACCCGCCACGCCATCGGGCAGCGGATCGAGCTGGGCATCGAGCACATACAGGCTGCGGTTGCCCACCCGGTGGCCAATCGGCGCGTAGGCCGCTTGGCAATGGTCGTCGGCCCCGGCCTTCCAGAGCATCGGCGTGACCACCGTCTCGGTCGGCCCATAGCCATTGGTGATCCACTGCGCACGCAAGCTGCGGCGCACCTGCTCGAAGGTCTCGTCGGCCACCGCGTCGCCGCCGAAGCAATAGATCCGCACCGGCGGCGGGTCGCCCGCCTGCTCGGCGAACTCGGCCAGTTGCTTGAGGTAGGCCGGTGGGAAGCAGGCGATGTCGATCGCCTGCGCGTGCAGGGCGTTCCAGGTCTGCTCCGGGGTCCACAGGGTGTCGTCGCGCAGCACCAGGCAACCGCCTGCGCACAGCGTCGACAGCCAGCGCTCCTGGGCACCGTCGAAGGCAAACGACATGAACAACAGCTCGCGTGTCGCAGGGCCCATCTCGTACAGCGCCATGATCGCCTGGCAGTGCATGGCCAGCGGGCCGCGGGTAATGGCCACGCCCTTGGGCTTGCCGGTGGAGCCAGAGGTGTAGATCAAGTAGGCCAGCTGCGCCTCATCGATGCGCTGCTGCGGGGCAGCAGCCGGCAGCGTCTGCCAGTCCAGGCGGTCCAGTTCCACGCGCTGGGCTGCCGTGTGTGGCAGACGCTCGGCGAGGCTGGCCTGGGTGACCAGGTGCTGCATGGCCGAGTCATCGATGATCCACTGCAGACGCTCCTGCGGGTAGTCGATGTCCAGCGGCACATAGGCCGCGCCGGTCTTGAGCACCGCATAGAAGGCCACCACCGTGTGCACCGAGCGGTTCAGCGCTACGCCGACCCGGCTCTCGGCAAGCACGCCCCTGGCCAGCAGCACCTGGGCCAGCTGGTTGGCGCGCCGCTCGAGTTCGGCATAGCTCAGGCACTCATCGCCACACACCAGCGCCGGCGCCTGCGGCCGTTGCCGGGCGTGCTCCTGCAGCCGCGCCAGCAGGGGCATCGCCTGGCCTTGTGGGCTCAGCGCATTGCCTGCCTGCGGCGCCTGGGCCGCGAGCATCGCCAGGCGGCCAAGGGGCTGCTCGGGCGCCGCCAGCAGCCCTTCGAGCAGGCGCTCGAAGCCGGCACGAATGCTGGCAACGCTCGCTTCGGTGAAGCGGTTGCGCAGGTACAGGAACTCGATCGACAAGGTCTGGCCGAGATTGACCGCCAGGTCCATCGGGTAGTTGGTGACGTCGCGGCCAGTGGCCGGGCCGAAACGCAACGCGCCGTCCACGGCCTCCTCAAGGCGTTCGTCCACCGGGTAGTTTTCGAACACCACGATGCTGTCGAACAGGCTGCGCCCGGCCTGGCCGGCCCAGCGCTGGATGTCGGCCAGCGAGGCATGCTCGTGCTCGCGTACCTCCAGGTTGGCAGCCTGCAGCTCGGCCAGCCAGGCCTGCACGGTCTGCTCGGGGCGCGGCGCCTGCACGATCGGCAAGGTATTGATGAACAGGCCCAGCATGCTGCCAGCCTGCGGCAGGCTGGCCGGGCGACCGGCCACGGTGGCACCGAAGCACACCCGACGCTGGCCGGTGAAACGTTGCAACAGCAGCAGCCAGGCGCCCTGGATCAGCGTGTTGGGCGTGACCCGCAGTTGCTGCGCAGCCTGGCGTAGCTGGGTGGTACGCGCGGCATCCCATTCCAGGTACAGCGCCGCATGCCCGACCAGCTCGGCGGGCGGCCGCGGCCAGCAACTGGCGGCCAACTCGGTGACCTCGTCCAGCTCGGCCAGTTGCCGGCGCCAGAACGCTTCCAGCCCCTGCGCATCGCCCTGGCGTTGCAGCCAGGCGATGTAGTCGCCAAACCGTCCCTGGGCCTGTACCGGGCGCCCTTGGTAGGCCTGCAACACCTCACCCAGCAGGCGCGAACTGCTCCAGCCGTCCATGAGAATGTGGTGGCGGGTCCAGATCAGCTGGCAGCGCTGGTCGTCCAGGCGCACCACGGTCACCCGCATCAATGGCCCCTGCTGCGGGTCGAAGCCTTCCTGGCAGTCGGCCTCGGCCAGCGCCTGCAAGGCCTGCTCGGACACCGTCCGCTGCCGCCAGTCGAGCACGCGCACCAGCGATGGCGCGGTACGGCAGACGATCTGCAACGGTTCGGCCAGGCCACTGTGCTGCCAGAACCGCGTGCGTAGCACATCGTGGCAGGCCAGCGCCTGGTCCCAGGCGGCGGCGAAGCGCGGCACATCCAGCCCTTCGACCGGCACGCAGGTCTGGTTGATGTACAACGCCGCGGCATCGGCTTCCAGCGAGTGGAACAGCATGCCCTGCTGCATCGGCGACAAGGGGTAGATATCCGCCACCTCGCGGGCCGGCACCGGCAGCAGCGCCAGCTGCGCCTGGCTCAAGCGTGCCAGCGGCACATCGGCGGGGGTCAGCCCAGCGTTGGCCGGATCGCAGCAATGCCGTACCAGCTCGCGCAACTGGTCGCCGAAGGCCTCGGCCAAGCCCTGAACCTGCGCGGCGTCGAACATCTGCGGGCTGAAGATCCAGCCGATGCTCAACTGGCCATCGAACACCTGGCCGTTGAGGGTCAACCAGTTGCCCAGCGGCGTATCGGCCGACCGTTCACTGCCGGAGGCCTCGCGGGCCACACCGAACAGCGGCGCTTGCCCGGGGGCGTCGGCGGCAAAGCTGTTGTCGAACTGGCCCAGGTAGTTGAAGGTGATGCGCGGCAAGGCACGGCCGGCAAACGCGGCGCGAGTGGCAGGCTCGCCCAGGTAGCGCAGCACCCCGTAGCCGATGCCATTGTCGGGGACCGCGCGCACCTGCTCCTTGACCGCCTGGATGGTCGCGCCCAGGCTGGCTTGTGGCGTCAACGCCAGGGGGTACTTGGTGGTGAACCAACCGACGCTGCGGGTCAGGTCGACGTCGTCGAACAGCGCCTCGCGGCCATGGCCCTCGAGCAGTACCTGGGTATCGGCCTGCCCGGTCCACTGGCAGATCACCCGCGCCAACGCCGCCAGCAGCAGCTCCTGGATACGCGTGCGGTAGGCACTGGGGGCTTCCTGTAACAAGCGGCGCGTGGTGTCGGCGTCGAGGCGGCTGTATACCGTGCGGGCCTCGCGCTGCAACGGCACGCACGCCGAGTTGGCCGCCGGCAGGTCCGCAGGCAAGGGTTGCCCCAGCCAGTAGTCGGCCTGTGCGCTCAGTGCCCCGCCCAGCGCCTGTGCCTGCAAGCGCTCGGCCCAGTGCTTGAACGAGGTGGTGCGCGGCGCGAACGCGGGCGCCTGGCCCTCGGCGGCTTGCTGATAGGCCAGTTGCAGGTCTTCCAGGAGGATCCGCCAGGACACGCCATCGACCACCAGGTGATGCGCCACCAGCAACAGGCGCTGCTGACCATCGGCCAACTGCAACAATACCGCGCGCAGCAGCGGGCCGGCCGCCAGGTCCAGGCTGCGCTGGGCGGCTTCACAGGCATCGTGCATGGCCTGGGCGTCGGCCACCTCGCGCTGCCACAGCAGCGGCGCAACCACTTCGGCCACGCGGTGCTCGGCCCGCCAGCCGTCGGCGTGTTCGGTGAAGCCCAGGCGCAGGGCATCGTGATGCTGCACCAGGGCTTGCAAGGCCTGCTCCAGGGCCTGGGCCTGCAAGGGTCGGGCGACGCTGAGCAGCACCGACTGGTTCCAATGGTGGCGGTCGACCACCGCGCTGGCGAAGAACATCGCCTGGATCGGCAGCAACGGCATGGCGCCGCACTCCGGGCCGCGGGCCACCGGCGCCTGTGCCTGCCCCCGCTCGGCCACCTGGGCCAGGCCCTGCACCGTCTGGTGCAGGAACAGCTGCTTGGGATTGAGCAGCAAGCCCGCCTCGCGGGCGCGGCTGACCACCTGGATAGAAATGATCGAGTCGCCGCCAAGCTCGAAGAAGTTGTCCTGCCGGCCGACGCGCTCGACCTTGAGCAAGTCCTGCCAGATCTGCGCGATACGCAGCTCAACCTCACCCTGGGGCGCGCTGTACAGGCGCTGCGCAGCGGCCTGGGGCTGCGGCAAGGCGCGCCGGTCGAGCTTGCCGTTGGCAGTCAACGGCAAGCGCTCAAGGGTCAGGAGGTGGGCAGGCACCAGGTAGTCCGGCAAGCGTGCGCGCAGCTGCGCCAGGCATTGCCCGCCATCGACCGCGCCCACGACGTAGGCCACCAGCTGCTGGCCGCGCTCGCTGGCCATGGCCAGTACCACGGCGTCCTGCACACCGGGCAACGCCCGCAAGCTGGCCGCGACCTCACCGGGCTCGACCCGGTAGCCGCGGATCTTCACCTGGTCGTCCAGGCGCCCCTGATAGCACAGCCTGCCGCGCAGCCGGCGCACTCCGTCGCCGCTGCGGTACAAGCGCTGGCCGGGCGCGCCGTGCGGGTCCGGCACGAAGCGTTCGGCGGTCAGCCCCGGCTGGCCAATGTAACCTCGCGCCAGCCCGGCGCCACCGATGTAGAGCTCGCCCGTGGTACCGTCCGCCACCGGCTGCAGACCGTCATCGAGCAGGCGCACCACGCAGTTGGCCAACGGCTGCCCCAGCCCAGGCAAGTCTGGGTCGAGCAGCCCGGCCAACACGCCGACCGTGGCTTCGGTGGGCCCGTAGTGGTTGAACACCTGGCACTGTGGCGCCAGTTGGGCGATGCGCGCCAGCAGCGCTGGCGCCGCGCCTTCGCCGCCCAGCACCAACAGGCGTTGCGGCAACTGCGCCGCATCCACGGCGCCGTCGAGCAGCGCCGCCAAGTGCGATGGCACGATTTTCAACGCCTGCACCCCCACCATCGCCCGCGCCATGGCCTGGGCGTCCATGGCCGCGTCGGCCGCGATCAGGTGCAGGGTGCAGCCCGCGCACAAGGCACCGAACAAGGTGGTATGCCCAAGGTCCGCCGCGACGCTGGAGACCAGCGCCATGCTCTGCACCTGCGGCAGGCGCTGCAACACGGCCTGCACGTAGTTGGCCAGGGCGCCATGGCTGACCATCACGCCCTTGGGTCGGCCCGTGGAGCCTGAGGTGTGGATCACATAGGCACACTGCTCGCGCGCCAGCGCAACCGGGCGCAGCGCTGGCGCAGCGGCAAGCTCGAGGGTATCCAGGGCCAGCGCCTGGACCCCGGCAGGCAAGCGCCACTGCCCCAGCCAAGCGGTTTCACTCAACAGCAGCGTGGCGCCGCTGCTGGCCAGCACCTCGGGTAGGCGCTGGGCGGCGGCGTCCGGGTCCACCGGCACATAGGCGCCGCCGGCCTTGAACACCGCCAGGATCGCCAGTGGCAGGTTGATGCCGCGATCCAGGGCCAGCGCCACCGGTGTCTCCGGGCCCACGCCATGGGCCTGCAGCCAGGCTGCCAGGTGCTCGGAGCGCTGCTCCAGCTCGGCGTAGCTCAGCTGCTGGCCGGCGGCAACCAAGGCGATGCGCTGCGGGTGTTGCGCAGCCTGCGCGCGGAACAGCTGCAGCACGCTATCGGCGCAGAACGCCTGGGGCATGCCCTGCCCCGCCTCGAGCAACGCCTGGTGCTGCTCGGCCGCCAGCAGAGGCAAGGCCTCGATGCGCACCTGTGGATCGTCGCAAATCGCCTGCAACACCTGCCGCCATTGCCCGGCGATCCGTTCGGCGGTGTCCGCGTCGAACAGCTCGCTGGCATAGATCAGCGTGGCATCCAGCCCTTGCTCGTGCTCCAGGGTGTTGAGCGTCAGGTCGAACTTGCTGCTGCGCACCGGCTGGGTCAGCGGCCGCAGTTGCAAGCCGGTGCTGACGGTAGCCGCCGCACCACGCGACTCACGTTGGTGATTGAACATCACCTGGAACAGCGCCGCATGGCTGAGGCTGCGTTCGGTATGCAGGGTTTCCAGCAACTGCTCGAACGGCAGGTCCTGGTGCTGCTGGGCCTGCAAGGCCGCCTCGCGCACCTCGGCCAGCAACACGGTGAACGGCAGGTCGCCGCGCACCTGGGCCCGCATCACCTGGGTGTTGACGAAAAAGCCTACCAGGCGCTCGGTTTCGTTACGCCCGCGGTTGGCATTGGGCACGCCGACGCGGATGTCCTGCTGGCCACTGAGGCGTTGCAGCAACGCCTGGTAGGCCGCCAGCAGCAGCACGAACAGGGTCACCCCCTGGTCGGCGGCCAGCGCCTTGAGCTGCGCCGCCAACTGCGGCCCGGGGCTGGCGTCGACGCTGGCCCCGGCATGGCCGGGCAACAGCGGGCGCGGGCGGTCGCAAGGCAGTTGCAACACCTGATCGGCATCGGCCAGCTGCGTACCCCAGTAGGCCAATTGACGCTCGCGCTCGCCGTTGTCCATCCACTGGCGCTGCCACAGGGCATAGTCAGGGTACTGCACCGGCAGCGCCGGCAGGTTGGCCTCGCCCCCCTGCACATTGGCGGTGTAGCAACGCGCCAGCTCCTCCAGCAGCACCTGCAGCGACCAGGCATCGGCCACCACATGGTGCAGCACCAGGCTCAGCACATGGTCGTCCGTTGCGCGCTCGAGCAAGGCCGCGCGCAACAGCGGCCCCTTGGCCAGGTCGAAACCCTGGCCCGATTCGCTCAGCAGGAAGGCTTCGGTGCGTGCCTCGACATCGCCGTCGGCACAGGCCGCCAGCTGATGCACCGGCAACGCCACCGCGAACGGCGCCAGCACCTGCTGGCGCACGCCCTCCGGCGTTTCGACGAACACCGTGCGCAGGCTTTCGTGGCGTGCCACCACCTGCGCCAGGGCCCGTGCCAACGCCGCGCGGTCGAGCGCCCCGCGCAAGCCCAGGGCCAGCGGAATGTTGTAGGTCGCGGCCTGTGGTTCAAGCTGCCAGAGGAACCATTGGCGCTGCTGGGCATACGACAGCAGCAGCGGTTCCTCCGGGTCGCGCCGGAACATCGGCGCGATCCCGTACAGGTTGATGCCCTTCTGCTTGAGCATCACCGCCAGCGCCCGGCGCTCCTTCGCCGTGAGCGCACCCACGGACTCTATCAACTTTTGCACGCACGACCCCTCGATCAGGAAAGCAGTTTCTCAAGCTCTTCGGCAGATAGACGTTTGAGGGCCTCCAGCGATTTAGTCAGCTCGTCCTGCACCGGCGCCTGCGCCTGGCCCAGGGCCTGGACCTTGGCGCAGAACGCCTCCAGGCTGCTGGTTTCGAACAACAGGCGCACCGGCACGTCCAGCTGCAACTGCTCGCGCAGGCGCATCACCGCCTGGGCGGCCAGCAGCGAATGGCCGCCCAGGGCGAAGAAGCCGTCATCCAGCCCAACCTGCTCCACGGCCAGCAATTGGCCCCAGACCTGTGCCACCTGCTGTTGCACCTCGCTGTGCGGCGCGCGGTAGGCCACCTGCACCAACAGGCTGTCCAGGCCCGGCAACTGCCGGCGATCGAGCTTGCCGTTGGCGCTCAACGGCATCTGCGCCAGGCTCACCAGGTGCGCCGGGACCATGTGTTCCGGCAGGCCTTGACGCAAGAAACCACGCAACTGCGCCTGGTCGAGGCCGGCGTCGGCCACCAGGTACGCCACCAACTGCGGCCCCTTGCCGGTATCCGGCGCGGTGACCACCGCCTCGCGCACCCGGGGATGCTCCAGCAACCGCGCCTCGATTTCACCCAGCTCGATGCGCAGCCCCCGGACCTTCACCTGGTGGTCGATACGGCCGGCGTACTCGATGACCCCGTGGCGGTCGTAGCGGGCCAGGTCACCCGTACGGTACATGCGCTCACCGGCCACGAACGGGTCCAGCGGGAAGCGCTCGGCCGTCAGCCCCGGGCGGCGGTGGTAGCCGCGCGCCAGGCCCTCACCGGCCAGGTACAGCTCGCCGGTCACCCCCGGCGCCACCGGCTGCAGGTCGTGGTCGAGGATGTAGGTGCGCAGGTTGGCGATGGCGCGGCCGATCGGCACCGCGCCACGGCCGTCGTCGACACAGTGCCAGTGGGTCACGTCGATGGCTGCTTCGGTAGGGCCATAGAGGTTGTACAGCTGCGCCTGTGGCAGGCGGGCGAACACCTGCTGCTGGGTATCCACTGGCAGCGCCTCGCCACTGCAGACGATCCGCCGCAGCGAGGTGCAGGCCGGTACCCCAGGATCTTGCAGGAACACCTGGAGCATCGAGGGCACGAAGTGCAAGGTACTGACCTGGGTTTCGCCGATCAGCGTCACCAGGCGCGCCGGGTCTCGGTGATCGCCAGGGCCGGCCACCACCAGGTGGGCCCCGGCCAGCAAGGGCCAGAAGAACTCCCACACCGACACGTCGAAGCTGAACGGGGTTTTCTGCAGCACCACGTCATGGGCCTGCAGGCCGTAGGCCTCCTGCATCCACAGCAAGCGATTGACCAAGGCTCGGTGGCGATTGCCGGCGCCTTTCGGCTTGCCCGTGGAGCCGGAGGTATACAGCACGTAGGCCAGGTGCTCGGCGTCGACCTCGACGGCCGGGCGCCCCGGGTCGGCGGCGTCCCAAACCAAGGTGTCGAGGGCCAGCGCCGGCAGCGCCAGGTCGCGCGGCAAGCCGTCGAGCAACCAGGACTGGCTGAGCAGCAGCGCGATCCCGCTGTCCTCGAACAGGTAGGCCAGGCGCTCGGCCGGATACTCCGGGTCCAGCGGCACGTAGGCGCCACCGGCCTTGAGCACCGCCAGCAAGGCGATCACCAACTCCAGCGAGCGCTGCGCCGCCACCCCCACCAGCACGTCCGGGCCAACCCCGGCGGCCACCAGGCGCTGGGCCAACTGGTTGCTGCGCGCCTCCAGCTCGGCGTAGTTGAGGGTCACCCCGGCAAAGGTCAGCGCCGGCGCCTGCGGTGTGCGAGCGGCCTGGGCCTCGATCAGGCGCGGCACGCTCGGCTGCTGGGGATGATCGGCCTGCGGCCCGCGGCCAAGGGCCAGCCAGGCTTCACCCTGGGCGGCATCGAAGGCGCACAGGTCGGCCACCCGGGCCTGCCCGTCAAGCGCCGCCATCGAGCGCAACAGCGCGATCAACTGCTGGCCCAGATCGCCCATGGCGGCGGCATCGAAGCGGGCCGAGTCGTACTTGAAGGTCACCGCCAGCTCCTGGCCCGCGTCCACCAGCACGCTCAAGGGGAAGCCGCTGCGCTCGTGCCCGACCACCTCGCCAAAGCGCAGCCCTGCGGGTGCGCCCTGCTCCAGCGCCTCGGCCACCGGGTAGTTCTCGAACACCAGCAAACTGTCGAACAGCGCCTCGCCGCTGTGCCCGGCCCAACGCTGGATGTCGTACAGCGGGGTGTGCTGCCAATCCCGCAGTTGCAGGTTGAGCCCTTGCAGTGCCTGCAGCCAGGGCACCAGCGGCTGCTCGGGGCTGGCACCGGCGATCACCGGCAGGCTGTTGATGAACAGGCCGATCTGCTGCTCGATACCCGGTAGCTCCGCCGGACGCCCCGACACCGTGGCGCCGAAGGTGACATTGGCCTGGCCGGTATGACGCTGCAACAGGCAGGTCCAGGCGCCTTGCACCAGGGTATTGAGGGTCACCTTGGCGGCACGGGCAAAGCCTTGCAGCGCCTGGGTCGACGCCTCGCCAAGGGCCAGGCGCAGCTGGCCGTCGGCGTTGTCGAGCGGCACGCAAGCGATCGCCTGGGCCAACAGGGTCGGGCCATCGAAGCGCTGCAACTGCGCTTTCCAGAACTGTTCGGCGGCCGACGCATCGCGACCCTGCAGCCAACCGATATAGTCACGGAAACGCCCGGCAGGCGCGGCCGGTTCCTGGCCGGCATAGCGCTGCAGCACCTCGGCGAGCAACTGGGCGTTGCTCCAGCCGTCCATCAGCAGGTGGTGGTTGGTGAAGATCATCTGGTAGCACTGCTCGGCGCAGCGGGCCAGTTGCACCCGCAGCAAGGGTGCCTGGTCCAGCACGAAGCCCTCGTCGCGGGCCACGGCCGCCAGGTCTGCCAACCGCTGCTGCGGGTCGTCGAGGCCGCGCAGGTCGACTTCGGCAAAGGGCAAGGCCACCTCGCGCAGTACCAGCTGTAGCGGCTGGGCCTGGTCGGCCGGCCAATGGAACTGGCTGCGCAAGCTGTCGTGGGCATCCAGGGTGGCCTGCCACGCCTGGCGCAGGCGTTGCGGGTCGAGGCCGTCGATCTGCACCTGCAACTGGTTGATGTAGTCGCCACGGGCCTCGCTGTACAGGCCATGGAACAACATGCCCTGCTGCATCGGCGACAGCGGGTAGGCATCGGCCAGGTTGCGCGGCGGTACCGGCAAGGCGTCCAGGCGGGCCTGGTCGAGGCCGGCCAGTGGCACATCGGATGGCGTCACACCGCCGCTGCCCGCCGCCAGGCAGTGGGTCACCAGCTCGCCGAGCACACGCCCATAGTCATCGGCCAGGGCCTGCACGGTGGCCGGGTCGAACTGCTGCTGGCTGAACGTCCACTCCAGCACCAGCTCGCCCTGGTACACCTGGCCGTTGATGCTGATGGCGCTGGCCAGCGGCGCATCGTCGCCCTGCTCGCTGCCAGCAGCCTCGCGGGCCGGCACGAACAACGCCTGTGGGTCGTCGAAGCTGGCGTCGAACTGGCCCAGGTAGTTGAAGGTGACCTGTGGCGTGGCCAAGGCGCGCAGTGGTTGCATGCGCGGATCGGCAGCCGCGCGCAGCACACCGAAGCCGACGCCCTTGTCGGGCACCTGGCGCAGTTGCTCCTTCACCGCCTTGATCGATTCGCCCAGCCCCTCGCCCGGGTGCAGGCGCACCGGATAGGCGCTGGTGAACCAGCCGACGGTGCGGGTCAGGTCGATATCGTCGAACAGCTCCTCGCGGCCATGCCCCTCCAACTGCACCCACAAGGCCGGCTGCCCGCTCCAGGCACAGAACACCCGCGCCAACGCCGTCAACAGCAGGTCGTTGACCTGGGTGCGGTAGGCACTCGGTGCCTGCTGCAACAGGGCCTGGGTCTGTACCGGGTCGAGGCGGCTGCGGGCGTGGGCGGCATGCCGTCGGTGCAGGCTGGCGTCGGGGTTGGCGCACGGCAGGGCCGGCATCGGCTGGCTGGCCTGCGCCAGCCAGTAGTCGGCGCTGGGCTGCCGGGCCATGTCGCCAGCCCGCTCGCGCAGGCGCAGGGCCCAGTCGCGCAGGGCGCTGGTCTTGGCCGGCAAGGCAGCGCCCGGCGCGCGGTACAGCGCCTGCAGGTCTTCGAAGAGAATGCGCCAGGACACCCCGTCGACCACCAGGTGGTGCGCCACCAGCAGCAGGCGCTGGCCGCCCTGGTAATCGAACAGCACGGCCCGCAGCAGCGGCCCGTTGGCCAGGTCGAGACTACGCTGGGCCTGCTCGCAGACCGCCAGCAAGGCATCGGCGTCAGCCACCTGACGGTGCCACAACAACGTCTGGCCGCCCTCGAGCGGGGCATGGCTGGCACGCCAGCCCTCGGCCTGCTGGACGAAACGCAGGCGCAGGGCGTCGTGCTGGCGCAACAGGGCCTGCAAGGCCTGTTCGAGCGCCTGGGGGTCAAGCCTGAGCCGCGGCTCGAGCAACACCGACTGGTTCCAGTGGTGGCGCGCGGTCATGGCGGTGTCGAAGAACGCCTGCTGAATCGGCAGCAGCGCCAGCTCGCCGGTCACCGGGCCTTGCTCGGCTTGCACGGCGCTGTCGCCACGTTCGGCGACCTGGGCCAAGGCCTGCACGGTCTGGTGCTGGAACAGCGCCTTGGGGGTGAAGCGGATGCCGACCTGGCGCGCACGGCTGACCACCTGCAAGGAGATGATCGAATCACCGCCCAGTTCGAAGAAGTTGTCCTGGCGCCCCACCTGCGCCACCTTGAGCACGTCCTGCCAGATCGCGGCCAGGGCACATTCCAGCGCCCCTTGTGGGGCCTGGTAAGCAGCACTGGCCGGGTCGGCATCCGGGCGCGGCAGTGCCGCCCGGTCGAGCTTGCCATTGACCGTCAGCGGCAGGCTGGGCAATACCCGCCAGTGCACCGGCACCATGTAGGCCGGCAAGCGCGCCGTCAGCGCTTCACCAAGGCCTGTCGCCAGCTCCGCTTGCGCGTCGTCCGCCGCCACCAGGTAGGCGGCCAGCTGCGTGCCTCGAGGACCGTCCACCGGCAGTACCACGGCCTCGCGCACGCCGGGCTGGTCAAGCAGCGCCGCCTCGATTTCACCCAGTTCGATGCGCAAGCCACGCAGCTTGAGCTGGTGGTCGATGCGCCCCAGGTAGTGCAGCAAGCCATCGCCGCCAAGGCGCACCCGGTCACCGCTGCGGTACAGACGCGCGCCCGGCGCGCCGCCGGGGTCGGGCACGAAACGTTCGGCGGTCAGGCCGGGGCGACGGTGATAGCCCCGGGCCAGGGATGCGCCACCGATGAACAGCTCGCCCTGGGCCCCCACCGGGCACAAGCGCAGGCTGTCGGCCAGCACCACCGCGCTGACACCGGCCACCGCCTTGCCAATCGGCACCACGTCGCCGTCATAGACACCGCCCAGTTCATGCCAGGTGCTGTCGATGGTCGACTCGGTCGGCCCATAGAGATTGACCACCCGGCCCTGCCAGTGCTGGCGCAACTGGCGCAGCAGGCTGCCTTTGAGCGCCTCGCCACCGGCCAGCAACAAGCGCAGCGAGGCCAGTTGCCCGGCCTCGACCTGGGGCAGCAGGCCTTGCAGCAACGACGGCGCCACCTGCAACACAGTGATGCGCTCGGTGCCAACCAGCGACCATAACTGGCCGAGGTCGTCGTTCAGATCGGCCGGTGCCAGCACCAGCTGCGCGCCGCACATCAGCGGCAGCCAGAACTCCCAGACCGAGGCATCGAAGCTGAACGCGGTCTTCTGCAGGACCCGGTCCTCCGCGCTCAGGGGATAGGTGGCTCGCATCCACTGCATGTGGTTGGCCAGCCCGCCGTGACGGATCGCCACGCCCTTGGGCCGGCCCGTGGAGCCTGAGGTGTAGATCACGTAGGCCAGGTGTTCGCCATCCAGGCGCAGCGCCGGCGCGCCGGGGTCGTGGGCCGCCACCTCGCACACCGCGGCATCGAGCAGCAGCACCTGCGGCGCCGGTAGCGGGCCGGTGCGCAGGCTGACCTCGGCAGTGGTCAGCAACAACGCCAGGCCGCTGTCCTCGACCATGTAGGCCAGGCGCTCGCGCGGGTAGTCCGGATCCAGCGGCACATAGGCGCCGCCGGCCTTGAGCACGGCCAATTGCGCCACCAGCAGCTCGGGGCTGCGCGCCAGCGCCAGGCCAACCAGGCTTTCCGGGCCGACCCCGGCAGCGCGCAGTCGATGCGCCAGGCGGTTGGCGCAGGCATCGAGCTGCGCGTAGTCGAGGCTGCGCGCGCCTTGACGCACCGCTACGGCCCGCGGGTGGGCGGCGACGCTCGCCGCCAAGGCATCCAGCAGCAGGGTAACCGGCGCCTGGGCCGGTGCAGCGGCATTCACTGGCGTACAGGCAGCCTCCTCCAGGGCCAGCGACAGGTCGCCGGTGAAGGCCTGCAACAGCTGCTGCCAGTGACCGGCCATGCGCTCGACCGTGGCGCGCTCGAACAGTTCGGTGGCGTAGGTGAACGAGGCCCACAGGCGCTGCCCGTCCTCGTAGGTGTCCAGGTTCAGGTCGAACGGCGAGGCGTGCCGCTCCCAGGCCAGGGCCTCGACCCGCAGGCCGCCGGGCAAGGTCGATGGTTGCTCCTGGCGGCCCTGCACCTGGTGGTTGAACATCACCTGGAACAACGGGTTGTAGCTCAGGTTGCGCTCCGGCTGCAGGGCCTCGACCAGTTGTTCGTAGGGCAGGTCCTGGTAGGTCTGCGCCTGCAGCGAGGCCTCGCGCACCTGCTGCAACAGGCTGGCGAGGCTGTCGCGCGGCCCAAGCTGCGCGCGCAACACCTGGGTGTTGACGAAGAAGCCGATCAGGCCCTGGGTTTCACTGCGATTGCGGTTCCCCACCGGCACGCCGACGCGGATATCGCGCTGGCCGCTGTAACGCTGCAACAGCCACTGGAACGACGCCAGCAACAGCATGAACAGGGTTACCCCTTCGCGCTGGCAGGCCTGGCGCAGGGCCGGCAGCAGCTCGGCGGGCAGCGTCACGTCGCAGCGCGCGCCCTGCTGGCTGGCCACCGCGGGACGCGGCCGGTCATGGGGCAGCTCCAGCAACGGCTGCTCGCCGGCCAGTTGCGTGGTCCAGTAGGCGAGCTGGCGCTCGCGCTCGCCCGCCTCCATCCAGCAGCGCTGCCACACGGCATAGTCGGCGTACTGGATCGGCAACGCCGGCAGCGCCGCACCCTGGCCTTGATACAGCGCCACCAGCTCGCGCACCAGCACCTGCATCGACCAGCCATCGGCGATGATGTGATGCAAGGCCAGGACCAGCACCTGGTCCTGCTCGCCCAGTTGCAGCAGGCGCGCGCGCAGCAGCGGGCCCTGGCGCAAGTCGAACGGCTGCGCCAGGGTCGCGTCGACGAAACGCTCGATCAGCGCCTGGCGGTCCGCCTCGTGCAAACCGGCCGGCGCCTGCTCGTCGGTCAGCGCCACCTGCGCCTGGTCCAGAATGCGCTGCTGCGCGTGGGGCTCGTCGTCGAAGCAGGTGCGCAGGCTTTCATGCCGGGCGAGCAGCGCATCGAGCGCCGCCTGCAGCGCGGCGCGGTCGAGGGGGCCACGCAGGTGCAAGGCGGCCGGGATGTGGTAGGCACTGCTGCCCGGCTCCAGTTGCCAGAGGAACCACTGGCGTTGCTGCGCGTAGGACAGCGGCAGACTATCTTGCTCGTGCCGGCAGACCGGGATGGGCAAGTTGGCCAGGCTCATGCCCTTTTCCGCGAGTTTTTCCAGGAACAGCCGGCGCTGTGCCGCAGGCAGCTTGAGGAAGCGCTGTACCAGCTGTGCGTTGTCCAGGCCAGCCATATCAGTTCGCCTCCAGTTCGTTCAGGAAATCAAACATGTCGCTCAAGTCGTCCTCGTGATTCGATGTCATGCAAGCGCCGACCGCCTCGGCGTATTCGCCCAAGGTGCGGGCCTTGAACAGCAGTTCCAGGGTCAGGTCCAGGCCCAGCTCCAACTGGGCCTGGGCGGTCACCTGGGTGGCCAGCAGCGAGTGGCCCCCAAGCTCGAAGAAGTTGTCGTCCAGGCCCACCCGCTCGACCTGCAGCACCGCCCGCCAGATCGCCGCCAACTGTTGTTGCAAGGCGTCCTGCGGCTCCCGGTAGGCGGCATTGCCGGCCACCGCCAACGGTTCAGGCAAGGCCTTGCGGTCGACCTTGCCATTGGGGTTGAGCGGCAGTTGCGCCAGGCACGCCCACTGCGTCGGCACCATGTAGGCCGGCAGTTGCTGCTCCAGTTCGCTGCGCAGCGCCCGTAGCAGTTCGGCCGGGGCCGCCGGCACCGCCTCGGTCGGCACCACGTAGGCCGCCAACACTTTGCCGTGGGTACCCTCGCGGGCCACGGCGACCGCATCGCGTACCCCGGGCTGGCGTTTGAGGCTGGCTTCGATCTCGCCCAGCTCGATGCGGAAACCGCGGATCTTCACCTGGTGGTCGATGCGCCCCAGGCAGTCGACCAAACCGTCGCCGCGCTGGCGCACCAGGTCGCCGGAGCGGTACAGGCGCGCGCCCGGTGCCCCGTGCGGGTCGGGCACGAAGCGCTCGGCGGTCAGCCCCGGGCGGTTCAGGTAACCCCGGGCCACCCCTTCCCCACCCAGGTACAACTCGCCGGCCAGGCCGTCGGGCAACAGTTGCAGGCTGGCGTCGAGCACCCGCGCCGTGCGCGCGCCAACCCGATCGCCGATCGGCGCGTAGGGCGCCTGGCAATGATCGTCCTCGCCGGCCTTCCAGATCAGCGGGGTGACCACGGTCTCGGTGGGGCCATAGCCATTGATGATGTAGCGCGGCCGCAAGGCCCGGCGCGCCAGCGCGTAGCTGGCGCTGGGCACGGCGTCGCCGCCGAAGCAGTACACCCGCATGGGCGGCGGGTTGCCCACCCGCTCGGCGTGCTCGGCCAACTGCTGCAGGTACACCGGCGGGAACGCGGCCACGGTCACCGCGTGTCGGTGCAGCGCGGCGAAGGTCTGCTCCGGGGTCCACAGCGCATCGTCGCGCAGCAGCACCCGGGCGCCGTGGGTGAGGCTGGTAAGCCAGCGCTCGTGGGCGCCGTCGAAGGCGAACGACATGAACAGCAGTTCACAGTCGGCTTCACTCATTTCGTACCGCGCACCGATGCTCTGGCAATGCATGGCCAGCGGCCCATGCTCGACCGCCACCCCCTTGGGCAGCCCGGTGGAGCCGGAGGTGTAGATGATGTAGGCGAGGTTCTGCGCGGCGATGGCCACCTGGGGCGGCGTCGCCGGCTGGGCGTGCAGTGCCAGCCGGTCGACCGCCAGGCTGCGCACGCCATCGGGCAGCGGCGCCGACCAGGGCAGGCGCGAGTCCACCAGCAGCAGCGCCGCGGCGCTGTCCTCGAGCAGGTAGGCCAGGCGCTCCGGCGGATAGCCGGTATCCAGCGGCACGAAGGCAGCGCCGGCCTTGAGCACCGCCAGCAGGGCCACCGGCAACTGCTCGTCGCGCGGCAAGGCCACGGCCACGCGCACCTCCGGGCCGACGCCCTCGGCCCGCAGGCAATGCGCCAACTGGTTGGCGCGCCGCTCCAGCTCGGCGAAGCTCAGTTCGCGCTCGCCCTGGACCACGGCGATGCGCTCGGGCTGGCGTGCCGCCCATTGGCTGATGCGCTGTTGCACCAGCAGGCCATCACCCGGCGCCGGCGCGGCATTGCGCCGTGCGGCCAGCGCCTGCTCGGCCGGCAGCGCCAGCAGCAGTTCGCCCAAGGGTCGCTCGGCGGCTTCGACGAACTGCGCCAGCAGTTGCTCCAGGTGCTCGGCCAAGCGCTGCACGGTGGCCGTGTCGAACTGCCCCAGGGCATAGTCGAAGCCCAGGTGCAGCGCGTCGCCCAGTTCGACCGCCAAGGCCAGTGGATAGTGCGTCTGCTCGTGACTGTGCACGCGAGCAAAGCGCAGCGCGCTGGCATCACGCTGGCGCAGCGCCTCGCCGACCGGGTAGTTCTCGAACACCAGCAGGCTGTCGAACAGGCTTTCGCCAGCCAGCCCCGCCCAGCGCTGGATCTCGAACAGCGGCGTGCTCTCGTGCTCGGCGCGCTCCAGGCTGTCGGCCTGGACCTGTTGCAGCCAGGCGACGACCGACAGCTCCGGGGCCGGGGTACCGATCACCGGCAGGGTGTTGATGAACAACCCGACCTGACGGTCGATGCCCGGGACCTGTGCCGGTCGCCCGGCGACGGTGGTGCCGAAGGCTACGCTGGCCTGGCCGGTGTAGCGCTGCAACAGCAGCATCCATGCTGCCTGCACCAGCACGTTGGCGGTGACCTTGTGGCGGCGGGCGAACGCACTCAACACCTGGGTGCGAGTACTGTCGATCAGCCGTGCGTGGCGCGCCCGGCCGGCCTGCGGCCGCGGCCCGGCCCCCATGGCCTGGGCCAGCCGGGTGGGCGCCTCGAGCTCGGCCAGGCGAGCACGCCAGTAATGCTCGGCGGCCTCGCCATCGACCTGCTGCAGCCAGGCGATGTAGTCGCGGTAGCGTCCGCCGCTGGTGGCCGGCGCCTGGCCGTGGTAGCGCTCGAGGACTTCGCCGAACAACCGTGCATAGCTCCAGCCATCCATCAGGATGTGGTGGTTGGTGCAGACGAACCAGTAACGATCGCTGCCGGTGCGCGCCAGGCACAGGCGCAGCAGCGGCGGCTGGCGCAGGTCGAAGCCACGCGCGCGCTCGGCCGCCAGCAACTGGGCCAGGGCCTGCTCGGGCTCGGCCTGGTCGCGCCAGTCCAGCACCTCGAACGGCAATTGCACCTGCTTGCGCACGAACTGCAGCGGTGTCGCCAGTTCGCCTTGCCACAGGAAGCCGCTGCGCAGCGGCGCATGGGCCTGCAAGGTCTGCTCCCAGGCGGCCTGGAACCGCGCCGGGTCAAGGCCGTCGACCTGCACGTGCATCTGGTTGACGTAGTCGCCACTGCCCTGCTCGTAGAGGGCGTGGAACAGCATGCCCTGCTGCATCGGCGACAACGGGTAGAGATCTTCCAGGGTGGCCAGCGGCACACCCAGGCCGTCAAGGGCCGCCTGGTCGAGCGCCGCCAACGGCACGTCCGACGGCGTCAGCCCTCCGGCACCCGGGGCGCAGCAGGCCTCGACCAGTTGTTGCAGCTCTTCGCTGTAACGCGCGGCCAGGCCTTCGACCAATGCCGGGTCGAGCTGGTCGTCGGCGAAGGTCCAGCCCAGGCTCAGGCAGCCGTCATACACCTGGCCATCGAGGGTCAAGGCATGGCTGAGGGTACCGCGCGCGCTATGGTCGTGGCTGCCACTGGCGCCGGCCGGGCGCAACAAGGCATCCTCGGCAGCGAAGCTGCCATCGAACTGGCCGAGGTAGTTGAACAACACCTGGGCCCGGGGCTGCGCCGCCAGGCGTTGACGGGTGGCGTCATCCCCCAGGTAGCGCAGCGCACCGTGACCAATGCCTTTGTCCGGCACCGCGCGCAGTTGCTCCTTGACCGCGCGCAGCGTGTCGATAGGGGTGGCCGCCGGGGTCAAGCGCAGCGGGTAAAGGCTGGTGAACCAGCCCACGCTACGGCTCAGTTCGAGCCCCTCGAACAGCTCATCACGGCCGTGCCCCTCGAGCTCCAGCAGCACGCTCGGCGCCCCGCTCCAGTGACACAGCACACGGGCCAGGGCGCTGAGCAGCAGGTCGTTGACCTGGGTGTGCCAGGCCTGTGGCGCCTGTTGCAACAAGCGCTGCGTGGTGTCGGCATCGAGCCGGCTGTAGACGGTGCGGGCGCGGCACTGCAAGGCCTGCCCAGGAGCGATCGGCAGCTCGGCGCCTGCGGCGCATTGCTGTTCCCAGTACCCCAGCTGCGCTTGCAACGGTGCACTGCGCGCCCACTGTGCCAGGTGCTGGGCCCAGTCGCGGTAGGCGCCGGTCTTGGCCGCCAGGCCTGGCGCCTGGCCCAGGGCCAGCTGGCGATAGACCGTCTGCAGGTCGTCGAACAGGATGCGCCATGAGACACCGTCCACCACCAGGTGGTGGACGACCAGGAACAGGCGCTGGGCGCCGTCGTCCAAGGTCATCAGCAGGCCGCGCAACAGCGGGCCCTGGGCCAGGTCGAGGCTGCCCTGCAATTGCTCGCACAGGGCGCTCAGCGCTTGGCCATCGGCGGCCTGGGCCTGGCTCAGCAGCGCCTGTTGCGGCTGCAGCGGGCGATAGTGGGCTTGCCAGCCGTCGTCACCTTCGCTGAAGCCCAGGCGCAGGGCATCGTGATGGGCCAGCAAGGCCTGTAGCGCCTGCTCCAGCAGCTGTGGGTCCAGGGGCGCGGCGGGGGCCAGCAGCACCGACTGGTTCCAGTGGTGGCGGTCGATCCGCACCTCCTCGAAGAAGGTCTGCTGGATCGGCAACAGCAACTGGGCACCTTGCACCAGGCCTTGTTCGGCCTGCACGCCGTGCTCGCCAGCCTGGGCCACGGCGGCCACCGCTTGCAGGGTCTGGTACTGGAACAGGTCCTTGGCCTTGATCAGCCACCCGGCCTGGCGCGCGCGGCTGACCACTTGCAAGGCGATGATCGAGTCGCCGCCGAGCTCGAAGAAGTTGTCGTGCAGGCCAATCTCTTGGCACTTGAGCAGCTCAGCCCAGATACCAGCCAGCGCCACCTCGGCACTGCTGCGTGGCGCCGCGTGTTCGCCGCGGGCAGGCTCGGGCAATGGCAGCGCCGGGCGGTCGAGCTTGCCGTTGGCATTGAGCGGCAGGGCCTCGAGGAACAGCCAGTGGCTCGGCACCATGTGCTCGGGCAGGCGCTGACGCAACAGGGCGCGCAGGCTGTCGACCGGCACGCCGGCGCGGTCCTGGGCCACCACGTAGGCCACCAGTTGGCTGCCCTGCCCCACGGTCTGCACCAGCACGGCGGCATCCACCACCTGCGGGCAGTTGCGCAGGGCACTCTCGATCTCGCCCAGCTCGATGCGCAGCCCGCGCAGCTTGACCTGCTGGTCGCGACGGCCGTGGTACTCGAACGCGCCGTCGCGGCCCAGGCGGGCCAGATCACCGGTGCGGTACAGCCGGGCGCCCGGCGCGCCAAACGGGTCGGGCACAAAACTCAACGCCGTCAGCCCGGCACGCCCCAGGTAACCTCGGGCCAGGCCCGCGCCACCCAGGCACAGCTCGCCCAGGGCGTTGCCCGGCGTCAACCCCAGGTCGCTGTCGAGCAACCACGCCGAACGCTCGCCCACGGGCGTGCCGATCGGCGCGTACAGGCTGTGGGTGGCATTGCCGTCACAGGCGTGGATCAGCGGGCTGATCACCGCCTCGGTGGGGCCATAGGCGTTGAACAGCTGCCCGGCGCGCAAGTGCGCAAGCCCGGTAATCTGCGCCAGGCTCCAGGCCTCGCCGCCAAGGATGCAGGCCCGCACGGCCAGCGCTGGGCTGCCGGTTTCGGCGGCCTCGGCGATACGCGCCAGGTAGGTCGGCGGCAGGTCGAGCACCGTGATGCCGTGGGCCTGCAGCTGCGCCAGCAGTTGCGGGTAATCCCACTGGGCGACATCCCCCAGCACCAACGCAGCGCCGTGCATCAGCGGCATGAAGATCTGTTCGGCGGCCGCGTCGAAACTGATCGAGGCGAACTGCAACAGGCGATCCTCCGGGCCCAGCCCATAACGCGCTGCCGCCGCTTGGCAATGCATGGCCAACGCGGCGTGGCTGACGGCCACCCCCTTGGGCCGACCGGTGGAGCCGGAGGTGTAGATCACATAGGCCAGGCTCTGCGCCAGGGGTTGGGGGTAATTGCCGGTGCCGGCCTCGCCAACATCCTCCAGGGCCAAGGTGCGCAGGCCGGGGGCCAACTGCCCGAGCAGCACGCGCTCGCCCAGCACCAGGCTCGCCGCGCTGTCTTCGAGCATGTAGGCCAGGCGTTCGGCGGGATAGGCCGGGTCCAGTGGCAGGTAGCCGCCGCCGGCCTTGAAAATACCCAGCAGGCCGACCACCAGGGCCATGCCCCGCTCGGCGATGATCGCCACCAAGGTCTCGGCGCCCACTCCCTCATCGCGCAGGCGCGCGGCCACGCGGTCGCTGAGCAGGTCAAGCGTGGCGTAGTCGAGCCGCGCGTCACCCTGGACCAAGGCCAATGCCTGCGGGGCACGGAGAACCTGGGCGGCAAAGGCCGCCAGCACGCTGTCGGCTGGCATGCCGGGCACCTCGGCACTGGCCGCGACACGCCGTTGCCACTGCTCGGGCGCCTGCAAGGCGACATTGCCCAACGCTTGCCGGGGTTGCGCGACCAACGCCTGCAGCAAGCCCTGCCAGGCATCGGCCATGGCCTGGATGCTGGCTGGCTCGAACAGCTCGGCGGCGTAGAGGAAGGCGACGTTGATGCCGTGATCGGTCTCGAGGGTTTCCAGGGTGAGGTCGAACTGGGCCTGGCCAGCCGGCAGCACCCGCTCCTGCACCTGGACCCCCGGCAGGTTGCCGGCGGCAGCGGCGCCGACGGTATTGAGGTGGTTGTACATCACCTGGAACAGCGGGTTGTGCTGCAGCGAGCGCTGCGGATTGAGCGCCTCCACCAGGCGGTCGAAGGGCAGGTCCTGGTGCGCCTGCGCGGCCAGCGCCGTGTCCCGGACCTGAAGCACCAGTTGCTCCAGGGCCTGCTGCGGATCGATGTCCAGGCGCAGCACCAAGGTATTGACGAAGAAACCGACCACGCCTTCCAGGGCCTCGGCGTTGCGGTTGTTCACCGGCAAGCCGATACGGATATCACGCTGGCCGCAATAGCGCTGCAGCAGCATGGCGTAGGCGGCGACGAACACCTGGAACAACGTCAGGCGCTGCTGGCGCGCATACTGGCGCACGGCCTGGGCCAATGCCGGAGGCAAGCGCAGGTCCAGGCGCCCTTCGCGGTAGTCGCGCCCAACCCCGCGCGGGTGGTCGCAGGGCAGCTCGAGCAGCGGATGCTCGCTGCCCAGCTGGCCACGCCAGTACTCCAGTTGACGGGCCATCTCGCCGTCCTCCAGCCACTGGCGTTGCCACTGGGCGTAATCGGCGTACTGGATCGGCAGCGGCGGCAACGCCGCCGCCTCGCCTTGCTGGAAAGCGCGGTACAGCTGGGCGAACTCGCGGCCGAGCACGCCCATGGAGCCGCCGTCGGAAACGATATGGTGCAGGGTCACCACCAGCACATGGCGATCACCGCCCAGCTCGAACACCCGGGCCCGCATCAGCGGGCCACGCGCCAGGTCGAACAGTGCATTGACCTCAGCCTCGATGCGCGCCTGCAAGGTACTCTCGTCGTTCAGCACCTCCCACTCCAAGCGCACCGCGCCGTGCGCCTCGACCACCTGCAACAGGCCCTCGCCGTCGCCGGTGAAATGCGTGCGCAAGGCTTCATGGCGCGCCACCAGCTCGGCGAAGGTCGCCTGCAGCGCGGCACGGTCCAGGGCCCCGGTCAAGTCGGCCACCAGCGGTGTGTGGTAGGCAACGCTGTCGGGCTCCAGGGTCCAGAACAACCACTGGCGCTGCTGGGCGAACGATGCCGGCAGCGCTGCCTCGCGCCCCAACGCCCGCAACGGACGGCTCGGCGCGTTGCCACGCACGGCCTGCACCGCCGCGGCGAAACCGCGCAGGTCGGCGCTGTCGAACAGCGTGCGCAACGGCACATCGGCGCCCAGCAAGCGACGGACCCGGGAAATGATCTGCGTGGCCAGCAACGAGTGGCCACCCAGGCCGAAGAAGCTGTCGTCCAAGCCGACCTGCGCCACTTCCAACACCTGCGCCCAAATGTGCGCCAACTGTTGCTGCAACGGGGTCTGCGGCGCCTGGTACAGGGCCTGGGGAGCATCGGGCAGCAAGGCCGCCAGGGCCTGTGGGTCGAGCTTGCCATTGAGGGTCAAGGGCATGGCCTGGAGCGCGACGAAGGTGCTGGGCACCATGTAGTCCGGCAGGGTCTGCGCCAGCGCCTGACGCACGCCACTGCTGTCCACGCCGGGGGCCACCAGGTAGGCGACCAGTTGCCCTTGCTGCACCCGGCAGTGGGCTTCGCGAACCCCCGCCAGCTCGCGCAGGCGGGCCTCGATCTCACCCAGCTCGATACGGAAGCCACGGATCTTCACCTGGTGATCGATACGCCCGCAAAAGCGCAAGCGGCCCTGGTCATCCCGGCTGACCCGGTCACCGCTGCGGTACAGGCGCGCGCCTGGCGGGCCGAAGGGGTCTGGCACGAAGCGCTCGGCGGTCAGCCCTGGACGACGGTGATAACCCCGTGCCAGGCCAGCGCCACCGATCAGCAGCTCGCCCTCGACACCGCGCGGCAACACCTGCATCTGGCCGTCGAGTACTTGCGCGCGCAGGTTTGGCAACGGCAGGCCCAGGGTGGCCGGCTGGCCATCGCCCAGCGCGGCCGTGAGCACGCCCACCGTGGTTTCGGTGGGCCCATAGTGGTTGACCACCCGGCACTGCGGCGCCCATTCGGCCAGGCGCGCCAACAGCGCCGGGGACGGGCTCTCGCCGCCCAGCACCAGGCACTGGCGAGGCAGCCCGGCACCGCGATGCTGCTCGCTGAGCAGTGCCTCGATATGCGACGGCACGATCTTCAACACATCGATCCGCGCCGTCGCCATGTATTCGGCGAAGCGCTCGGCATCGAGGGTCAGCTCCAGGTCGAGCACATGCAGGGTGGCGCCACTGCACAAGGCACCGAACAGCGTGGTATGACCCAGGTCGGCAGCCAGGGTGGACACCACCGCCATGCTTTGCGCGCCCTGCAGCGGCAAGGTTTCGAGGATGCCCTGCAGGTAGTTGACCAGGCCGCCATGGCTCAGCGCCACGCCCTTGGCCTGGCCGGTCGAGCCGGAGGTGTAGATGACATAGGCCAGGTTGCCCGGCGCCACGGCCACGGTGGGCGCGGTCGTGGCAAGCTCAGCCCAGGCCGGTTGCGGCCCATCCAGCAGCAGGACCTGCAGGTCGGCGCCAACCGGCAGCTGGGGCAGTACCGCCTGCTGGGTGAGCAGGATGCCGACGCCGCTGTCCTCGAGCATGTAGGCCAGGCGCTGGGCGGGGAACTGCGGGTCGAACGGCACATAGGCAGCGCCAGCCTTGAAGATCGCCAACATACCCACCAGCATGTCCAGCGAACGTTGCACGGCGATCCCCACCAGCACGTCGGGCCCGGCCCCGAGCGCGCGCAGGTGATGGGCCAGGCGGTTGGCCTGGGCATCCAGCTCGGCCCAGGTGAGCGACTGCGTGCCCTGCACCGCCGCCACCTGCTGCGCGCGCGCCGCCGCCTGGCGCTCGATCAATTGATGGATGCACAGTTCGGCATCCCGTGGCCGGGTGTTGGCATTGTGCTGATGCTGTTCAGCCTGTTGCCGCGGCGACAGCAACGCCAGCTCGCCGAGGGCGGTGGCGGGATCATGCAGCCAACCTTCTACCAGGGTCATCCAGTGGCCTGCCAGGCGCTCGATGCTGTCGGCGCGGAACAGCTCGAGGCGGTAGGTGAACGCCGCGAACAGCCGGCCGCCGCGCTCGAAGGTATCCAGGGACAGGTCGAAACGGGTGGTGTGTTGCTGCCGCTCCAAGGCCCGCAGACGCAGCCCCCGGACCTCGCGCACCTGGTCGAGGTCGGCGACCTGCGACTGATGGTTGAACATCACCTGGAACAGCGGGTTGTGGTTACCCTCGCGGGGCACGCCAAGCCCTTCCACCAGCTGCTCGAAGGGCAGCTCCTGATGCGCCTGCGCGCCCAGCGCCACCTGTCGCACCTGCTCCAGCAACGCCGCCAGGCCTTGTTGCGGGTCTGGCTGGACGCGCAGCACCTGGGTGTTGACGAAACAACCGATCAGGCCTTCGACCTCACTGCGATTGCGGTTGGCCACCGGCACACCCAGGCGAATGTCATCCTGGCCACCGTAGCGTTGCAGCAGCGCAGCGAACATCCCCAGCAGCAGCATGAACAACGTCACGTTGTGCTCGCGAGCACAAGCACGCAGGCTGGCCGCCAGGGCCTGGGGAATCTCCAGCTCGTGCCGCCCACCTGCCGACCCCGGCCGCGCCGGCCGCGGGAAGTCGGTAGGCAGCGCCAGCACGGGGTGCTCATCACCCAGCTGCGCCCGCCAGTACTCCAGCTGGCGCGCCTGCTCGCCGGCCTCCAGCCAACTGCGCTGCCAGCGCGCGTAGTCGCCGTACTGGATCGGCAGCGCCGGCAGCGCCAGCGCCTGACCACGCGAGGCGGCGTCATACCGCTGGATGAACTCGTCGATCAATACATTCATCGACCAGCCGTCGGCGATGATGTGGTGCATGACCAGCACCAGCACGTGCTGCTGCTCGGCCAGGCGTAGCAAGGCGACCCGCAGCAATGGCCCTCGCTCGAGGTCGAACGGTTGTGCGGCCAGCTGGCGCAGGCGCTCGCCCAGCGCCTGCTGACGCTGTGCCTGGGCCAGGGTGCCGAGGTCCTCGTGCTGGATCGCCAGGGTTTGCTCGCCTGCCTTCAGGCACGGCGCATCGTGCTCATCCAGGGCAAACAAGGTGCGCAGGGTCGCGTGGCGCTCGACCAGCCCAGCAAATGCCTGCTCCAGCGCCGCCCGATCCAGGACACCGTCGAGCTGCACCGCACTGGGCAAGTTGTAGGCGTTGCCCTGCGGGTCGAGCTGCCACAGCAGCCACATGCGCTGCTGGGCATAGGACAGCGGGCTGGCGTGGGCCTCGCACGCCCCCGCCGGGATCGGCAGCACCGGGAAATCGACACCCTCGCGCGTCAGCGCGGCGAGAAACAGGCGGCGTTTTTCCACGGGCAGGTCCTGGAACCTGCGGGCAAGCTTGCGAGCGTCATCTGCGTTCATTGACATCCATCCGTCGTGATCGAGCAAGGCGCGCGGGGCGCCTGGTATCCACAGAAAACGGATGACACGCGGGGAAAATTAACGGCTGGCGAACGACCGGGGCGCAGCTCTTGAAACATTTTCTTTCATTTGCTCGAGCAGGTTTTCGATTCTCATTCGTCTTATTTAGCAAACGGCGCAATCACGCTGTGCGTCTGCGCGCCTTCTCGCTTCCGATGGGTTACCTCACATGGCAAAGCAATCGAAATCCAGGCTGTGGTTCCTGGTCCATAGCTGGCTGGCACTGCCGATCTGGTTCTTCGTGCTCATTGTCTGCTTCACCGGCACCTTGGCCGTGGTCAGCCAGGAACTGGTGTGGCTGGCCAACCCCGACGTGCGCGCCAGCAACCCCGACGGCAAGGCCGAACGCCTGAGCTACCAGCAGATCGTCGACGCCCTGCACAAGGCCGAGCCGCAGATGGTGGTACGCACCCTGTCGCAACCGGATGGCTCGCACTTCGCCCTCAACGCCAGCGTCACCTTCCCCGACGGCACCGCGCCGACGCTCTACGTCAACCCCTTCACCGGGGCCATCCAGGGCAAGGCGGCGGACTTCAACTTCGAAGCCTTCACCCGCGCCTTGCATGGCTGGTGGCTGGTCCCGTTCAGCAACGGCTATAGCTGGGGTTGGTACCTGGTGTCGCTGCTCGGCCTGCCAATGCTGGCCTCGCTGGTCACCGGCCTGGTGGTGTACAAGAAATTCTGGCGCGGCTTCTTCAAGCTCCCGCGCCGCCAGCACGGCCCGCGGATCTTCTGGGGCGACCTGCACCGCCTGGCCGGGCTGTGGTCGATCTGGTTCATCGCGGTGATCTCGATCACCGGTACCTGGTTCCTGATCCAGGCGATCCTCGCCGACAACCACGTGACCCTGTCCAGCGAACCGGTGGTGCCGGTGATCGCCCGCGAACAGGTGCCCGCCGGCGTCGACGGCGGCCCCGCCCCGCGCATCGACCTGGACCAGGCCGCACTGATCGCCACCACGGCAATCCCGGGCCTGGACATCAGCTTCATCTCGCTGCCCGGCACCGCCTACAGCCATGTGCGCATGGGCGGGCGTGGCTGGTACCCGTTGATGTTCCAGACCGCCGAAGTCAACCCCTATACCCGCGTGGTCGACAGCCAGTTCCTGCTGGCCGACCGCTCCGCGCTGGAGTTCGTCACCGAGTCGATGCGCCCCTTGCACACCGGCGATTTCGGTGGCCTGGCGATCAAGCTGATCTGGGCCTTCTTCGGCCTGGTGCTGACCTTGATGGTACTCAGCGGCTTGCTGATCTGGAGCAAACGCACCGCCCAGGCCACCGCTGCCGCACTCAAGCGCAGCGAGCGCCAGCCGCGCGCGCAGACATCCCGCCCCGTGGTGGAGGCCAACCCATGAGCCAAGCAACCCTCGCCCCACAGAGCCGTGCCCGGCAGCTATGGCTGAAGTGGCGCTTTCACCTGAACATCCTGTTGCTGCTGATTCCGCTGGGCTTCATGCCGCGCTACTTCGCCGAGGCCCGGCTGTTCCGTGGCGACAGCGGCCTTGGCGCCCATTTGATCAGCGCCATCCCGGTAGGGCCGTACAGCATCGACCTGGCCGAAATGCGCGACGAGGCCCCGCGCGCCGATGGCCCTGCCGGCCACTTCAAGCAGTTCAACGCCGCGCTGTGCAGCGGCTGCCAGGACAAGGTCAAGGCGCTGTACCTGCGCATCGGCAAGCCCCGCAGCCTGCGCGCGGCCGGCACCATCTTCTTCGGCACGCCCTATCGCATGGGCACTTCACTGCCGATTCCGCCGCGCACGCAACCCGACGCCCGCGTCTGGATCACCCTCGAAGGCTGGGACGGCAGCATGCACCAGGCATCCGTGGCGCTGGCCGATGCATCACCAGCCACGGTGGCCTGGCTCAAGAAACAAGGAGGCAAGAAATGAAACAGTCGCTGCGCAGGCTCGCCCTGCCCCTCTTGGCCCTGGCCACCACCCCGGCGCTGGCGCACAACCCGATGTGCGAATGCACCGAGGCCGGCGAGCAGGTCACCTGCAAGGGCGGCTTCTCCGACGGCAGCGGCGCGCCCGGGGTAACCCTGGACGTGATCGGCTACGACGAGCAGGTGCTGCTGGCCAGCAAGCTCGGCGACGACTCGACCCTGACTTTCAAGCGCCCGGACGGTGAGTTCTACGTGCTGTTCGACGCCGGCCCCGGCCACGTGGTGGAAGTCGACCACGCCGACATCGGTGCGCCATGAGCCGCGCCCAGCGGGTGCGCCCGGCCGGCGCCGGGCATGAAACCCTCTACGTGCTGCTGGCCGCCGCGCTGATCGTGCTGCTGGCGGCCAGCGTGGTGAGCCTGCGCGGCGAGCGCGAGGACACGCCGACCCTCGCCGCCCACCAGCTCGACGCCCGCCGCGACCTCAACGCCGCCGAACAGGGTATCCATACCGACCTGTGGGTGGCGGTCGACGAGATCCGCCTGCTGAGCGAGGACAACGGCGCCGCGCCCGAGGCCGCGGCCCTGGCCGAGGAAGGCCTGCCGCCCTTCGTCAGCGACGCCAGCAGCCAGCGCCGCGGCGGCCACCAGTGGTCGCGGCTGGCCAACGGCGCCTACCTGGGCCGCAGCCAGGACGCCCAGGTGGCCGGCAGCTTCCTGCTGATAATGCCCCAGGACGGCGACGCCCAGCCTGATCTCTGGCTGCGCCGCGACAGCAGCACGCAGGCCCCGGACGACCTGGGCGCCGAGGCGCTGGTCGCCGCCGGCTGGCAACAGGTCGTCAGCCACTTCGATGCCGGGGTCACCCGCCAACACCGCCACTGAACCGAAGGACCCGCCCATGTTCCGCTTCGCCCGCGCCCTGGCGCTGCTTCTGGTCGCCACCCTGCCCGCCCTGGCGGTCGCCGACAACGGCAAGCCGCTGCGCATCGGCATTACCCTGCACCCCTACTACAGCTACGTGAGCAACATCGTCGGCGACAAGGCCGAGGTGGTGCCGCTGATTCCCGCCGGCTTCAACCCCCATGCCTACGAGCCGCGCGCCGAGGACATCAAGCGCATCGGCACCCTGGATGTGATCGTGCTCAACGGCGTGGGCCACGACGACTTCGCCGACCGCATGATCGCCGCCAGCGAAAAGCCGGCGATCAAGACCATCGAAGCCAACGCCAACGTGCCGCTGCTGGCGGCCACCGGCATCGCCGCCCGCGGCGCCGGCAAGGTGGTCAACCCCCACACCTTCCTGTCGATCAGCGCCACCATCGCCCAGGTCAACAACATCGCCCGCGAGCTGGGCAAGCTCGACCCGGACAATGCCACGTTCTACCAGCGCAACGCCCGCGCCTACGCCAAGCGCCTGCGCGCGCTGCGTGCCGAGGCGCTGGCCAAGGTCACCCAGGCGCCGGACGCGACCTTCCGCGTGGCCACCATCCACGCCGCCTACGACTACCTGGTGCGCGACTTCGGCCTGGAGGTGACCGCGGTGGTGGAACCGGCCCACGGCATCGAGCCGAGCCCTGCGCAACTGAAGAAGACCATCGACCAGCTCAAGGCACTGGATGTGAAGGTGATCTTCTCGGAGATGGACTTCCCTTCGGCCTACGTCGACACCATCCACCGGGAATCCGGCGTGCGCATCTACCCGCTGACCCATATCTCCTACGGCGAATACACCAAGGACAAGTACGAGGTGGAAATGCAGCGCAACCTCGACACCGTGGTCCAGGCCATCCAGGAGAACCGCGCGTGACCGCCGCCGCCAACCTCGCCGTGGCCCACGGGCCGCGCATCGCGTTCGACGGCATCGACCTCACCCTGGGCCGTACGCGCATTCTGCAAAACGTGCGCTTCGACGTCGCCCCCGGCAGTGTGCACGCCATCGTCGGCCCCAACGGCGGCGGCAAGAGCTCGCTGATCAAGACCCTGCTCGGGCAGATGCCGCACCAGGGCCAACTGACCTTGCACTGGCCGGGCGAGCGCGAGGTGATCGGCTATGTGCCCCAGGCCCTGGAGTTCGACCGCGGCCTGCCGATGACGGTCGACGACTTCATGGCCGCCATGTGCCAGCGCCGCCCGGCGTTCCTCGGTCTGTCGCGGCAGGTACGGCCGCTCATCGAGGCGGCCTTGGCCCAGGTGGGCATGCTCGACAAGCGCAAGCGGCGCATGGGCGCGCTGTCCGGCGGCGAGCGCCAGCGTGTGCTGCTGGCCCAGGGGCTGGTCCCCGAGCCGCAGTTGCTGGTGCTGGACGAGCCGATGTCGGCCCTCGACGAGGCCGGCATCCAGGTGTTCGAGCAACTGCTGCGCGGCTGGCGCCAGGCCGGCACCACCGTGCTATGGATCGAGCACGACCTCGAAGCGGTGCTGCGCCTGGCCGACCGGGTCACCGGGCTGAGCCGCCAGGTGCTGTTCGATGCCCCGCCCGCCGAAGCCCTGACCCCCGAGCGCCTGCTTGGGCTGTTTTCCGTTCACCCGCGCAGCGAGGGCCTTGCCCGATGAGTTTCGAAAGCTTCCGCCAGCTGGTCCAGGACCTGGCCAGCACCGGCTACCTGCCGGAGGCGCTGGCCTATGGGTTCGTGGTCAACGCCCTGCTCGCCGGCTTGATGATCGGCCCGGTGCTGGGCGGCCTGGGCACCCTGGTGGTGGTCAAGCGCTTTGCCTTCTTCTCCGAGGCGGTCGGCCATGCCGCACTCACCGGCGTGGCCATCGGCATCCTGCTCGGCGAGCCCTACACCGGCCCCTACGGCAGCCTGTTCGGCTACTGCCTGCTGTTCGGCATCCTGCTCAATTTCCTGCGCAACCGCACCGGCCTGTCGCCGGACACCCTGATCGGCGTGTTCCTCTCGGTATCCCTGGCACTGGGCGCCAGTTTGCTGCTGATGCTGGCCGGCAAGATCAACGTGCACATCCTCGAGAATGTGCTGTTCGGCTCGGTGCTCACCGTCAGCGCCCAGGACCTGCTGGTGCTGGGCATCGTCGCGGTGCTGGTGCTGGCCCTGGCCCTGCCGCTGTACAACCGCATCATGCTGGCCAGCTTCAACCCGCAGCTGGCGGCGGTGCGCGGGGTGGCGGTGAAGACCCTGGACTACCTGTTCGTGGTGCTGGTGACCTTGGTCACCGTGGCCTCGGTGAAGGTGATCGGGGCGATCCTGGTCGGCGCCCTGCTGGTGATCCCGGCGGCGGCGGCGCGGCTGGTCAGCCAGTCGCTGAAGGGCTTTTTCTTCGTCTCGGTGGCCATCGCCACCCTGAGCACCCTGGTCGGCATCCTCTTGCCGATCGTCTTCGACCTGCCGGTGCCCTCGGGCGCGGCGATCATCCTGGTCGCCGGGATCTGCTTCGCCCTCGCCGCCCTGGCCCGCGCCCTCGTCCCCCGCCTGCAAGGAAACCCGGCATGACCCTGAACCAGCTCACCCTCGCCCTGGCCCTGAGCGGCCTGCCGCTACTGGCCAACGCCACCCAGGTGCTGACCACCCTGCCGGTGACCCACAGCCTGGCCAGCGCCCTGCTGGCCGGCACCTCGGTGCAGCTTGAGCGCGCCGCCCCGGCCAACCTGCCGGCCAGCCGTCAGCCTTCGTACTTCAGCGGCCGTGGCGGCGCCAGCCTGCACAAGGTGGCCAGCCAGGCCGACGCGGTGATCGGCGTGCGCTCGATCTGGCGCGACGACCCGCTGTACCCCATGGCCCGCCGCAGCAATATCCGCATTGTCGAGATCGACGCCGCGCGCCCGGTGGACGGTGCCCTGCCGGGGATCGCGGTCAGGGGCGAGGAGGCCTTCGCCAGCTACCCCTGGCTGAACCCGAGCAACCTCGGGCGCATGGCCGATGTCGTGGCCAACGACCTCGAGCGCCTGGCACCGGCGGACAAGGCCAGGATCCAGGCCAACCTGGCCGGGCTCAAGCGCCAGATGCTGGAGTTGACCGCCAGCAGCCAGGGCCAGTTGGCCGAGGTCGACAACCTGAGCGTGGTGAGCCTGTCCGAGCGCCTGGGCTACCTGGCCAGCGGGCTCAACCTGGATGTGGTCGAGCAGCCATTGCTGGCCGACGAGCAGTGGGACCAGGCAGCGCTCGATGCGCTGGGCGCCAACCTCAAGGGCCAGGACGTGGCGCTGGTGCTGCACCATCGCCAGCCGCCGGCCAAGGTCGCCGCGGTGATCGCCGCGGCGGGGGCCAAGCTGCTGGTGCTGGAGAGCGACCCGGAGGATACCGTGGCCGGGCTCAAGGCCAGCGTCGAGCAGGTGATCCAGGCCCTTCAGGGCTGAGCGGCTGCGCGGCTCGTTCGCCAACAGGGTACGCGCAGGCCTCAACCTGCGGTAGGAGCCAGCCTTGCTGGCGAGCCAGGCGGCGTGGGGTCGCGCCCTTTCAGCCCCCCCCCGGCATGCCCCTCAACGCTTCATGCAGCGCTGATAGCGCTCATCCACCCTGCCGGCAAACCACGCCGTGGTCAGCTTGCGGGTGATCTTCGGGCTCTTCAGCTCGATGCCCGGCAATACCGCGCGCGGCAGCGCCTTGCCGGCCTTGGCCTCGGCCAGGGCGAACACGCCGCGATACAGCGCGGTCTGCTCCAGCCCCAGGCTGCCCTCCTGTTCCAACTGCGCGCGGATCTGCGGATTGCGCAGCCGCAACTGCGGCCCGAGCGTGCGCGCGGCCCGTTCGGTGGTGCCGGGCATGATCGCGCCCGGGGCGATCAGGTCGCCATCGAGCGCCAGCGACGCGCCGCTCACCCGGCTCAGCGCGGCCTGGAACGCGGCGTTGCGGCTGGCGTACCAACCGGCGTTGAAATCGGCGAAGCGGTACAGCTGGCGTTGGTAATGGGCGGGGTAGCCCAGCAGGTGGGCGATGCCGAAGTACAGGCCGCCACGGCGGCTGAACACCTCCTGGCGCACCGTCCCCTGGTAGTCGTAGGGGTAGCCCTTGGTGTGCTGCTCGGCAAAGTCGATGCTCACCTGCATCGGCCCGCCCGTGTGCACCGGGTTGAGCCCGCCCAGCAGCGTGCGGCCCAGCGGCAGGCGGCCGATCACCTCGTCGTACAGGGCACTGAGCTGCTTCTCGCTGCGTACCGCCTGCAGCCGTTGCTGGTAGCTCTTGCCGTTGCTCGAGGGGGTTTGCAGGGCGCCGTCCACCAGCAGTTTCGGAATATGCAGGCGCGCCGCGCGGCGGTCGATTTCCGCGCGGGCGATGCGGCCAAGGTTAGGCACCTGGGGGTCGGCGTTGAAGGTCGACTCCTGTTCGGTCACTGCCAGCACCGCGCACAGGTTGCTCTTGCTCGGGGCCAGGCCCTGGGCCTGGAACGCCACCTGGATATCCGTGGCCCAGCCTTCACGATCCTTGACCTGGGCCGGTAGCAGGCGAAGCAGTTGGGCACGGACCTTGGCCGGGTCGCTCTGCTGCGTCGCTTCATGGCGCCCGGCACAGCCCTGTAGCAGCCCCAGCCCCAGCAGCCCGGCGGCCAGCAGGCGGCCGTTCAGGGTTGCTCCCCGACCAGGTAGGTTTTGCTGATGTGGCGGAACAATGGGTGGCTGGCGCTGCCCAGCAGCTCGAACAGCACCATCTCGCGGGTCACTACCTGGGCGCCGGCATCGCGCATGCGCGCCAGGCCTGCGGCCTTGCTGGCGGCGGTACGGCTGTCGCAGGCATCCTCGACCACGAACACCTGCTTGCCCAGGGCGAGCAGGCCGAGCACGGTCTGCAGCACGCAGACGTGGGTTTCCATGCCGCAGACGATCACCTGCTCGCGGGCCAGCAGGCTGGCTGGCAGGCATTGGGCGGCAACGCAGGAGAAGTGCAGTTTTTCGACGATTTCGGCGGTGGGCGCGGCGGCCTTGAGCGCGGCCAGGGTGTGGCCGAGGCCTTTGGGGTACTGCTCGGAGATGACGGTGGGCAGTTGCAGCTCGGTGGTTGCGGCCAGCAGCCAGCGGGCGCGGGCGGCGGTGCCCTCGGGGTCGCGCATGGCGCCGATGAGTTTTTCCTGGATGTCGACGACCAGCAGCGTGGCCTGGCGGGGATCGATCAGCATGGGCGGTCTCATTGCCTTGGGGAAGGAGCGTTAGCCTTACCCAGGAGGGGGCTGGCGTCAATCGAGACGCGGTCTCGCGCGACGCAGCAGCGCGCCCGATGCAGTCATCCGCTGCTACCTAACTTGTTCTTGAGCAAGAGCAAGACTCAAGCAGAAAGCCGCAGCGGCTCCAAAGTGCGACTGAGCGCCTCGAGCACCCGATCCTCATGCTCATGAATGAAGAAATGCCCCCCAGGAAACTTGGCCAGCGCATACTCACCCACCGTCTCCCGCCCCCACGCCTGCAACTGCTCGTCACTGGCCCGATCGTCCTCGCCAGCAAGCACATGCAGCGCACAACTCAAAGGCGTCCGCTGCCGATAGGCATAACGCCCGCAGAGCAGAAAGTCAGCCTGCATGATCGGCAAGGTCAAACTCATCAACTCTTCGTTGTCCAGAACCTCCTCCGGCGTCCCGCCCAGCTTGCGCAGCTCGGCGATCAGCTCGGCATCGCCGCGCGGCTCGCTCCAGCGCGGGCTGTCGTAATCCTCGCGGCGGGTGGGCGCGGCAGTGCCACAGGCAAACAACGCCACCGGCGCCGGGCAGCCCAACGCACGTAGCTCGTGGGCCAACTCGAACGCCACCAGCGCCCCCAGGCTATGCCCAAGCAACGCATAAGGCGCCTGAGTCGCCAGCCGCTGCTCGGCTGCCAGCTGCCGGGCCAACGCCTGCAGGTCGGTGTGCAAGGGCTCGGCCATGCGCGCACCGCGCCCAGGCAACTCCAGCGGACGCACCTGCAGCCAGGCTGGCAGCTTGCGCCGCCAGCGGCTGTAGACCATGGCACTGGCGCCGGAATACGGCAGGCACAGCAGGTTCAACGTGGCCGCAGTCACTGGGCCGAGGCCGCCATCTGCTGGCGCAGACTCAGCGGACGCATGTCGGTCCACACCTCGTCGATGTAGGCCAGGCAGTCCTTCTTCAGGCCGCTCTTGCCCACCGCGCGCCAGCCGTTGGGAATGGCCTTGTAGTCCGGCCAGATCGAATACTGCTCTTCATGGTTGACCACTACTTGGAACTGGATGTCGTCGCGGTCGAAAACGGAAGTCATTGCCTGTCTCCTTGATGATGAGGGCCGAACGCGCCTGGCGCAGGGCGGCTTTCAAGGGAACGAACAGCAACCAGGGAAAATTAGCCAGGCGCGCGGGTCGACTCACGCGCCCGGGCGATGGCCGCCTGGATCGCCGCCCGGGCCTGCGGGCTGTTCTTCCAGCAACTGCTGCCCACCAGGCTCGCCGCCGCAGCGACGATCTGCAGGGCATCGGCCTCGGCCAACTGCGCCAGCGAGTCGAACCCCAACTGCTCCAGGCGTTGCACCACGGTCGGGCCCACGCCCTTGACCGCCAGCAACTGGGCCCGCTCATCCGCGCAAAACGCCATGTCCACCTCCTTGTGCCTTGCCACTTTGCAAGTGCCGCGGATGATGGCATATATCCCTCTCTGCCCCCACCCTCCAGGAGACTCCCCATGCTCGGCGTGACCGACTACGGCGCTTTCGTGATCGCGTTCCTCATCCTCCTGGCAATCCCCGGCCCCGGCAACTTCGCCCTGATCACCGCCACCGGCAAGGGCGGCATCAAAGGGGGCCTGGCCGCCACCTGCGGGGTGATCCTCGGCGACCAGGTGCTGATGTGGCTGGCGGTGGCCGGCGTCGCCGCGCTGCTGGGCGCCTACCCGGCCGCCTTCCACGTGGTGCAATGGGCCGGCGCGGCCTACCTGGCCTGGCTCGGCCTGCGCATGGTCCTGAGCAAGCCCGGCGCGGCGCCACGCGACAGCGGCATGGCCAGCGGCCGCTACCTGCGCCAGACCATGATGATCACCCTGCTCAACCCCAAGGCGATCATGTTCTACATGGCCTTCTTCCCGCTGTTCATCGACCCGGTGCGCCACCAGGGCATGCTGACCTTCGCCTTCATGGCCCTGACCGTGGCCGGGCTGACCCTGCTCTACGGGCTGGTGGCCGTGCTGCTCACCCACCACCTGGCCGAACGCATGCGTGCCAGCCCACGGGTGGCGCATGCCCTCGAGCGCTTGGCCGGGGTCTGCCTGGTGGGCTTTGGTATCAAGCTGGCGGCGATGCGCTGAGGTTCAGGCGTCGCGCAGCAGGTCGTGGGCATCGAGCAGGCGGAAGGCCACCTGCGGGTTACGCTCGAGGCCGCGACGGATGGCGGCCGGGATTGCCTGGCGGGTCTTGCGGCACAGGCCCGGCTGCGCCTCCAGCTCGATGGCGATGCCGCGCATGGTGCGCACTTCGTTGAGGCCGGGGCTGATGCGCACGCGGATGCCCAGCTGTGCGTAGAGGCGCGCTTGCAGGTGGTACAGGTCGTCGAGGTCCTTGAGGTTTTCCAGGCGGGCGACCAGGCGCTTTTCTTCCTCGCGGGTGAGCAGCAGGATGCGCCGCTGCGGGCCTTCGGCCAGGCGTTCGCGCCCGCAGTCACAGGCGCCTGGCGGGCATGGGTGGCGTAGCGGGGGTTGGCTGGTCATGGTGCAAGGATAGCTGCAAGGATCTTCTGTCGCCTAGACGACGCGCCCATGAGCGCCAGCCTGCGCGTCGTCCGCTTCGCCAGCAAGGCTGGCTACTACCGGCCAGGCAGGTCGCAATCCGTGTAGGAGCCGGCCTTGCCGGCGAACACCGGCGCAGCCGGTGCCATCTACCGCGCCGCCTGCTTCGCCAGCAAGCTGGCGCCTACCGGCCAGGCAGGTCGAAAACAGCATAGGCGCCGGGTTAGTGACGGCGCCCTAGCCGCCCGCCAACAAACTACGGTCGAACATGAACGCCCCCGCGCCCTGCGGCGTATGGCGGTACAACTGCTGGGGCCGCCCCAGCCGGGGCTGATGCTTCTGCCCGGTGTCCTCCACCCAGCCCGCCGCTTTCATGCGCTCCAGGCGTTTGCGCAGCGAGGTGCCGTTGACCGCCTGCCCCAGGCACGCCTGCACCGCGGCCAGGGCATCCAGCACGGTAAAGCGCGTCGGCACCAGGTACAGCGGCAGGTTGCTGTACACGGTCTTGGCCGCCAAACGCTCACAAGCGCGCTCGACCAGCAGGCGATGGTCGAACGGCAACAGCCGCTTGCGTGTCAACAGCTCGTCCAGCTCGACGAAGGCCAGCTGCGTCCCATCGACCTCCCCATCGGGATCGAGCAGCGCCAGGTAGTAGGTGCTCAACGACCAGCCCCGCGGGTCGCGAAAGGCATTGCCCTCGGTGCCGACTTGCTCCAGATGCCGCGGCACCACCCGCGCCTTTTCCGCCAAGGCCCGCGCGGCGGCGGCATCCAGGCTGTTGTCCGGGGTACGGCCATTGACGATCACCCCCGGCAAGGCCCACTGCCCGGCATGCGGTTCGCGCTCGCGCAGGTGCAGCAACACCTGCAGGCGCTGGGTTTGCGGGGACAGGCGCAACGCGACGATATCCACGCTGGCCAGGACTTCTGCACTGCTCACACACTCACTCCATTCCGAGGCGCCGCCATATTCCACCAGAGCGATTAAATAGATCAAGGATTAAATCCATCAGAAAAGGTCCCTTGACATACTTAATTTACCAGGTGGATTATATTTCCAGTCCAGCCAGGGAGAGATGCCAGATGAAAATCGCCAGCTTCGATGTCGACGCCCAAAACGGCTTCACCGCCAACGCGCCCCACGAACTGCCGGTGCCCGGCGGCGAGCAGATCGCCCCGGCCCTCAACGCCATGGCCCAGCGCGGCTCGCTGCGCCTGGGCAGCAAGGACGCCCACCCGGCCAACGCCGCCTGGGTAGTGGCCGACGCCGGGCAAATGCTGCAACCGCTGGCCCTGGCCAACGCCGACCTGACCTGGGTCAGCCATTGCGTCCCTGGCACCCCGGGCTTCGAGCTGCTGCCCGACCTGCCCGCCCCCATCGACTACGACTACTTCGTGTGGAAAGGCGTCGAACCCGACCTGCACCCCTACGGAGCCTGCTACCACGACCTGGGCGAACGCCGCTCCACCGGCGTCATCGAATACCTCAAGGTGCAACAGGCACAGGCGATCATCGTCGGCGGCCTGGCCCTGGACTACTGCGTGCGCACCACGGCCCTGCAACTGCGCCGCGCCGGGTTCGAGGTGCTGTTGTACCTGCCGGCCTGCCGCGCGCTGAGCGCCGAGGGCGCCGAGCAGGCCTGCGCTCAGATGGCCGCCGCCGGCATCCACCTGTGCGCCGATGAACAGGCCCTGGACCGCCAACTGGCGCAACTCAAGGAACGACTCAAGGAGCAACGCCCATGAGCGACAGCGTTTTCGGCCCACGGATCATCCAGAACCTGCTGGACACCGACTTCTACAAGATCACCATGATGCAGGCGGTGCTGCACAACTACCCCAACGCCGAGGTGGAATGGGAGTTTCGCTGCCGCAACAACGAGGACCTGGCGCCCTACCTGGCCGAAATCCGCTACCAGGTCGAACAGTTGGCCGATGTCTCGCTGACCCACGACCAGCTGGCCTACCTGGAGAAGATTCCGTTCATCAAGCCGGACTTCATCCGCTTCCTCAGCCTGTTCCGCTTCAACCTGCGCTACGTGCAGGTGGGCCTGGACGATGCCGGGCAACTGGCGATCCGCATCCGCGGCCCATGGCTGCATGTGATCCTGTTCGAGATCCCGCTGCTGGCGATCATCAGCGAGGTGCGCAACCGCTACCGTTATCGCGAGGTGGTGATCGAACAGGTCGGCGAGCGCCTGTACCAGAAGCTCGACTGGCTCAGGGCGCAGGCCAGCGACGACGAACTGGCCGGCCTGCAACTGGCCGACTTCGGTACCCGCCGGCGCTTCTCGTACCGGGTGCAGGAAGAGGTGGTGCACATCCTCAAGCGCGACTTCCCAGGCCGCTTCGTCGGCACCAGCAACGTTCACCTGGCCCGCGAATACCAGGTCAAGCCAATCGGCACCATGGCCCACGAATGGTTCATGGCCCACCAGCAACTCGGCCCACGGCTGCTCGACAGCCAGGCCGCCGCGCTGGAGTGCTGGGTGCGTGAGTACCGTGGCCAGCTGGGTATCGCCCTGACCGACTGCATCGGCATGGAGGCCTTCATGAAGGACTTCGACCTGTACTTTGCCAAGCTCTTCGATGGCCTGCGCCACGACTCGGGCGAGCCGCTGGCCTGGGCCGAGAAGGCCATCGCCCACTACCAGCGGCTGGGGATCGACCCGAAGGGCAAGACGCTGATCTTCTCCGATGGGCTGAATTTCCAGAAGATGCTCGAGCTGTACCGTGCGCTGAACGGCAGGATCCAGGTCAGCTTCGGCATCGGCACCCACCTCACCTGCGATATCCCCGGCGTCACGCCGATGAACATCGTGATCAAGATGACCGCCTGCAACGGCGCGCCGGTAGCGAAGATCTCCGACAGCCCAGGCAAGACCCAGTGCCGGGACGAGAATTTCGTGGCCTACCTGCGCCACGTGTTCCAGGTCGCCTGATCGCCAACCCCGTCACACCGATGCCGCGCGATCATGCAGGCCCCAGGCCTGGCGCGTTTGTCACGCGCCAGGCCCATGTGGACAGTCACCACTGGCCGCTGACCAGGCAGCCAACGATTTCCCAACCGCTGTATTCCCACCAGGAATAGCGTTCATCGGAGCAGTTTCTGGCGAGGCTGGCCAGCTGAACTTGCTGGGCGGGTTGCGCGCTGGCGAAGGGCGTCGCAAGCGAGGCGGTAACCTGATGGGCGGGTTGCGGCGCGGTGATCGGGGCCGGATGCACGGAAGCGTTCGCGACCGTGACGCTGAAGGTCAGCGCTGCGGATACGGCCAGGGCAGTCATGGAGTTTTTCATGTTGGAAATCCTTTCAATGATCTGACAGGAGCACAGGCATTGGCTTGACCTGCCACAACCGCGACAGGCCAGGCTATTGGCAAACCTACCACCGCCGGGCCTGCGGCACAGTCGCTCAACTGTGCTATTGACAGCCCCCTCCCCAGGGGGATTATTCGCGCCGCCCCTCGCCGCCAAGGTTTTTCACCCGCCCCCTCGTTGCCACGCACGTTTGCTTGTATGGTGTTGTCCAAGAAGGATGTTTTACCCGCACAGGAAAGACCAGATGCCCCAACGCAATGTCATCAACGCCTCCGTCAGCCCCAAGGGCAGCCTGGAGACGCTGTCGCAACGTGAAGTCCAGCAACTGAGTGAAGTCGGTACCGGCAGCCTCTACACCCTGTTCCGCCAGTGCGCCCTGGCCATCCTCAACACCGGCGCCCATGTCGACAACGCCAAGACCATCCTCGAGGCCTACCAGGACTTCGAGGTGCGTATCCACCAACAGGACCGCGGCGTGCGCCTGGAACTGCTCAACGCCCCGGCCGATGCCTTCGTCGATGGCGAGATGATCGCCAGCACCCGCGAGATGCTGTTCAGCGCCCTGCGCGACATCGTCTACACCGAGAGCGAGCTGGCCAGCCAGCGCATCGACCTGGACAGCTCCCAGGGCATCACCGACTACGTCTTCCACCTGCTGCGCAACGCCCGCACCCTGCGCCCCGGCGTCGAGCCGAAAATGGTCGTGTGCTGGGGCGGCCACTCGATCAGCAGCGAGGAATACCAGTACACCAAGAAGGTCGGCCACGAACTGGGCCTGCGCAAGCTGGACGTCTGCACCGGCTGCGGGCCGGGGGTGATGAAGGGCCCGATGAAGGGCGCCACCATCGCCCACGCCAAGCAGCGCATGCACGGCAGCCGCTACCTGGGCCTGACCGAGCCGGGCATCATCGCCGCCGAGGCGCCCAACCCGATCGTCAACGAGCTGGTGATCCTGCCGGACATCGAGAAGCGCCTGGAGGCCTTCGTCCGCGTCGGCCACGGCATCATCATTTTCCCCGGCGGCGCCGGCACGGCCGAGGAGTTCCTCTACCTGCTGGGCATCCTCATGCACCCGGACAACCAGGACCTGCCGTTCCCGGTGATCCTTACCGGGCCACGCAGCGCCGAGCCGTTCCTGCTGCAACTGCATGCCTTCGTCGGCGCGACCCTGGGCGAGGCGGCCCAGCGGCACTACCAGATCATCATCGACGATCCGGCCGAAGTGGCCCGGCAGATGGTCGAGGGGCTCAAGGCGGTCAAGCAGTTCCGCCGCGAGCGCAACGACGCCTTCCACTTCAACTGGCTGCTGAAGATCGACGGTGGCTTCCAGCACCCGTTCGACCCGACCCACCAGAACATGGCCGACCTGGCCCTGCATCGCGACCTGCCGCCCCATGAACTGGCGGCCAACCTGCGCCGGGCGTTTTCCGGGATCGTCGCCGGCAACGTCAAGGACAAGGGCATCCGCCTGATCGAGGAACACGGGCCGTACCAGATCCGCGGTGACGCAGCAATTCTCGACCCGCTAGGGCGGCTGTTGCAGGCGTTCGTCGACCAGCACCGCATGAAGTTGCCGGGTGGCGCGGCGTATGTGCCGTGTTACCAGGTGGTGACCTGACCCCTTCGTAGCGCCCGCTTCGCCAGCAAGGCTGGCTCCTACAGCGATCCTGTGCAGGAGCCGGCCTTGCCGGCGAACAGCGGCAAAACCGGTGCCATCCCCCCGCTGATTCGCCAGTAATTCGCCACTAGCCTTTGCACCATCCTGCAGACAATTCCCGCCCCAAGCGGTGAACCTGCCTCAAAAAAAACGGTCTTTCGCTGACGGTCAATCCACCCGACCGGATCAGCGGCCCAGCCATCGGGCCTTCATTCGTCCTGTTTCAGCGAAGACCAGCATGCCAGACAACCAGCCAGCCTCCCCTGCCCTCACCGCCCTGCGCGGCGGCCTGATCGCCGCCCTGATCGCCCTCGCCGCCCCGGCCCATGCCGAGGAACCGGCCAGCGATACACGCTGGGTCAGCGACAGCCTGAGCACCTACGTGCGCAGCGGCCCCACCGACGGCCATCGTATCGTCGGCACGCTCAAGTCGGGGCAGAAGGTGACGCTGGTGACCAGCCAGGGCAACTACAGCCAGGTGCGTGGCCAAAGCGGCGACCTGGTGTGGATCCTCAGCAGCGACTTGCAGGCCGTGCCCGGCCAGAACGAGCGGCTGCCGCAGCTCGACGCCCAGGTGGCCGAGCTGTCCGGCCAGCTCAAGACCATCGACGACAGCTGGAAGAACCGCGTGCAGGGCATGCAGGAGACCCTGGATTCGCGCAAGGCGCTGATCGACGAGCTGGAGGCCCGCAACAAGGCCCTGAACGAACAGCTCGAGCAAAGCCAGTCGACGTTGCGCGACACCCAGGCGCGCCTGGGCGACGAGAACAAGCAGGTGATGATGCGCTACATGGTCTATGGCGGCAGCATCGCCGGTGCCGGGCTGCTGGCCGGGCTGATCCTGCCGGCGCTGACCCGAGGGCGCAAGCGTAACGACCGCTGGTTCTGACCCGCAACTGCTGGTACCGGCTGTGCCGGTGTTCGCCGGCAAGGCCGGCTCCTACCTCGATCGCGCCGGCGCAAGCTTCGCGAACAGGTTCAAGCCGGGCGGTTACCCACGCCGAACGGGATATGCACCGATGGCGCCACCGTACGGGTGCTCTTCAGGTGCCCGGACTGGTCGTCGAAAAAGATGTGCGGCTTGAGCACCTGCAGCACCCGGCGCTTTTCGATGCCACCGAGGAAGAACGCATCGTTGGCCATCACCCCCCAGCTCTTCAGGGTATTGAGCGCGCGCTCGTGGGACGGCGCGTTGCGCGCGGTGACGATCGACACCCGCAGGCGATTTTCGTAGCCGGGGTGTTCGAGCTTGTACTGCTCCTCCGCCGCCTGGATCCGCGCGATGCGCACGAAGAACTCCTTCAGCGGCCCGGGGTTGTGTGGCTGGGCGACGTTGATCACCTCATGGGCATGGAAACTGCCCAGCCCACCCGATTGCATCACCGCCTCCGACTCATCCCCGGCCAGCACGCCATCGAAGTCGAAGGCGATGCGCAGGTTATCGTCGCGCTCGTCATCGTCGAACTGCGAATCGAGCACCTGGCCGGCCGGGTAGCCGGCCTTGATCGCCGCCTCGACGTGCTGCTTGTCGGCGGACAGGAACAGGGCGATGTTCAGTGCCGGGATGTATTCGTAGGGTGAGCGGCCCTGGGTGAAGATCGCCCGGGTCATGTTCAGGCCGTAATGGCCGATGGTCTTCATCACCCGCATGCCGGTGTCCGGATCGTTCTGCGACAGCAGCACCACTTCCACCAGCGGGTCCTCAGGGTCCTCGCGCAGGTCGTTCAGCGCCAGCAGGCGCTTGATGAAGGGATAGGCGATGCCCTTGCCCAACGGCACGTCCAGGTGCTGCTCTTGGTACTTGCGGTACTGCGCCTCGCCGTCGCGGCGGAACACCGCATCCGACTCGCTGAGGTCGAACACCGCGCTCGAGGCCACGCCAATCACCAGGCGGTCGTCCAGCTCGAAGGCCATGGGCGCTCCTTGTCGTGTGAAAGTGAAGCCGTCAGCCTTCGCTGCGGCCTTGCAGGCGCGATGTCCAGTCCTCGACTTCGCGCTGCTCCAGGCGCTTTTCCAGGGTTCGACGCCAGTTCGGCACCAGCGGCAGGGCCAGGCATTCGCGCAACAACCCAGGCTCCAGGCGCTTGTCGAACAGCACCGCCGACAGCCGCGCCACCGACCACTGGGCATGGGGCCGCTCGACCAGTTCCAGGGTATCGCCCGCCGCCACCGCGCCTTGCTCGAGCACCCGGTAGTACCAGCCGGTGCGCCCGCTCTGCTGCACCCGCAAGGCCATCTGCGCCAGGTCGAAACGGTCGTTGAGCTTCCAGCACGGCATGCGCCCCTGGGAGATTTCCAGCAACGCCGTGCCGACCCGGATGCGGTCGCCCAGGCAGACATCCGTCTCGCACCAGCCGCTGCTGCTGAAGTTCTCGCCGAAGGCGCCTGGCTGCTCCAGCAGCGGGTGCGCGCCGAGTTCGGCGGCCCAGACGGGGTAATGGTCGCGGGGGTAGTGGTGGATCGCTTTGTCGACGCCGCCGTGCACGCGCAGGTCGCCCTGTTCGTCGCCGGCCAGGCCGAGGAAGGTCACCTGCAAGCGATCCTGGCGGGGCTGTTTGTCGATGGCGCTATGCGAACCTGGGCGGGTAAAGGGCCGGGCACTGCCGGTGAGCAGGCTGTCGAGGCGTGGGCTGGACGCAGGCATGGGGCGGTCTCGTGCAAAGGACCGGGCGAGCTTACACCAGCGCGATCATGCGCCCAAGACAGATGCGAGGCCTGCAGGCGCGGCCTGGTGTCGCGAAAGGGCTGCATCGCAGCCCCAGCCGTTGATGTCACACAGCCCATCGTGGCCCTTTCGCGGCACCAGGCCGCGCCTGCAACCGCTACTTGCCCCGCGCCTTGTTGTAGATGGTCTTGGCCTGCTCGGCCGAGGTCTGGCACTTGCCCATGTCACCGTTGTCCCGGGCGGCCTTGGCAGCCTTGAGGTGTTCCTTGTAGTCGTGGGCCATGCCGCCATGCAAACCCGGACCATCGGTCTTGAGTATGTTCTCCAGCTCGGCGATTTTCGCATCGCAGTTGGTCTGGGCGCTGTCTTCGGCATGGGCGGCAACGCTGAGCACCGAAGCGATCACTAGCAGTGTCATGGATTTCATGGCGCGTTCTCCTGGGAAACAACCTGACGGCGGGAAAATGCGCCGGCCTGCGTGCCGGCGCAGCAAGGAGCATAGCCCCACATCGACCGGTGCGTGGGCGCTTCTCGACAGGCCTGTCGCCGTTGAGCCGGCCTGGCCGGTTACTGGCGTAATCGTGCCAGGGCCTGCAACACATGCCCCGTGGCGCGCTCAGGCTCGCCTTGGCGACAGGCAATGCCCAACTGACGCCACATCCCGGGGCGCAGGGGGCGCCGGACGATGCGCCGGTCATGCTGCGCGCCCTCGCCCTCCTGCGGCAGCAACGTCGCCCCGTATCCCGCCGCCACCAGGCTCTTGATCGCATCGTTGTAGTTCAGCTCGATACGCGCTTCAGGGTACAGGCCCGCCGCCGCGAACCACTGCGCGGTCACGCGCGACAGTTGGGTGGTGCTGTCGTTGAGGATCAGCGCCCGCCCCGCCAGCCAGGCCGGCGTGACCCGCGCCGGCGGCCGCCAGTCGGCGGGGACGTAGGCCATGATCGGATCGCGGCGCCACGGCGTGACCTGCAGCCCCTTGCCCGCCTCCTGTGGCAATGCCACCAGGCCGATATCCAGGCTGCCTTCGCGCAAGCGCGCAAGCGAGGCCTGGGAGGTCAGCACCTGGACCTCGACATCGATGCCCGGATGCTCGCCGCGCAAGGCGTCCAGGGCCTGGGGCAACAAATGGGCGATGGCGCCGGTGGAGGCCCCCAGGCGCACACGCCCGGTCAGGCCCTGGACCTGGCGACGGACCTCGTCCAGGGCCTGGTCGGCATCGGCCAGCAAGCGCCGGGCGCGGGCCAGCAGGGTTTCGCCGATTGCCGTGGGGCGCACCTGGCCGCGGGTGCGGCTGAGCAACGGGGCACCGATGCGTGCCTCCAGCTCGGCGATGTGCAGGCTGATGGTCGGCGGCGCCAGGCTGAGCTGGCGGGCAGCGTCGGCGAAGGAGCCGTTGTCGGCGATCATCACCAGGGTGCGCAGGCGGTCTAGGCTGATTTCTCGCATGGGCGTGGGGTACTGCTGGCAAGGGGCGCGTTCGCCAGCAAGGCTGGCACCTACGGGCGTGCACAACGCAAGCCCATGTTCAGGAATTCTGAACAGGGTGGTCATGATATTCAAATTTTCTTTCTGCCCAAGGCCGGTGAGGATGGCGGCATCATTTCCTTGCTGATGGACACCCCTTCATGCACCAGCCCCTCGTTTTCATCGACGGCGACCAAGGCACCACCGGCCTGCAGATCCACGCCCGCCTGCACGGCCGCCAGGACCTGCGCCTGCTCACCCTGCCCGCGGCCGAGCGCAAGGACCCGGCACGTCGCGCCGAGGCGATCAACAGCGCCGACATCGCCGTGCTGTGCCTGCCGGACGACGCCGCCCGCGATGCGGTGGCGACGATTCACAACCCGGCGGTACGGGTGATCGACGCCAGCTCCGCCCACCGCACCACACCAGGCTGGGTGTATGGCCTGCCAGAGCTGGACGCGCAACAGGCCGAGCGCATCGCCCGCGCCACCCGGGTCAGCAACCCCGGCTGCTACCCCACCGGCGCCATTGCCCTGCTACGGCCGTTGGTCACGGCCGGGCTGCTGCCAGCGGACTACCCGCTGAGCATCCATGCCATCTCCGGCTATTCCGGCGGCGGCCGGGCAGCGGTCGAGCGCCATGAACAACGCCGCGACGACTACCTGCCGGCCCTGCAGCTGTATGGCCTGGATCTGGCCCACAAACATGTGCCGGAGATCCAGCAGCATGCCGGGCTCAGCGCGCGGCCGCTGTTCGTGCCAGGCTATGGCGACTACCGCCAGGGCATCGTGTTGAGCATCCCGCTGCAACTGCGCCTGCTGCCGGGGGTCAGCGCCGAGCAGCTGCACGCCTGCCTGGAACAGCACTACCAGGGCGCGCGCCATGTGCAGGTGCTGGCGCTGCATCGGCAAGGCCCGGCGCCAGCGCTCGACCCGCAGGCGCTGAACCACAGCAATGACCTGCGCCTGGCGCTGTATGCCAACCCTGAGCATGGGCAGGTGCTGCTCACCGCGGTGTTCGACAACCTCGGCAAGGGGGCCTCGGGGGCAGCGGTGCAGAACCTTGAGCTGATGCTGACAGGTCTGTAGCTGGCGGGTGCTCGGCGAAGCCAGATAGCGGGTAGAATAGGTGCCCCACACGCAGCACCCGGAGCCCTACCCGCGATGTTCATCCTCCGCCGCCTCGACGGCGTGCCGCCCGAGTCCTTCCAGAACCAGATCCGCCAGCTGGTGATCGACCATGTCGGCCAGCTCAGCAGTGTCGCCATCAGCCCGGACAACCCGCTCTACCCGCTGTACCAGTACGGTGTGGGCCTGGAGGTGCACCAGTACCTGATGGCCCTGGACGGCACCCGCGGCCTGGCGGTCGAGCTGATCCTGGCCCTGGATGCCGAGGCCCCGGAGCAGTTGCTCGGTTTCGCCCTGGCATTGCCGGCCCAGGACGACCCGCAGGCCTGCGCTTTGGCGTTTCTGGCGGTGGACGCCGGCCATCGCCGGCAAGGCGTCGCCCGCGGCCTGCTGGATGACCTGCGCGGGCGCTATGCCTGTGTCGAGCTCAGCGCCTTCCCGGCGCAGGTGCCGTGGTTCGAGGCCATGGGCCTGCAGGTGGTCGCCAGCGCCGGCCCGCAGGTGCTGATGAGCAGCACCGGGCAGGCCAGCGGCGCATTGATTGGCCGGTTGGACATCGCGCCGATCTACCAGACGGTCGAGGTCATGCAGATCCACGCCTACCTGCTCAAGCAGCATGGCGACGAAGCGATGATGGAAGCGGAACAGTTGCGCGATGAGCGCCTGGACGCCCTGGCGGAACAAGCCCAGGCCTGCGCAAGGCAGCGTCTTACCCGGCATTGACGGCCGTCGCTGTTCGCCGGCAAGGCCGGCGCCTAGAGTGCCCGAGACCTACCTCGGCCTGTAGGCGCCAGCCTTGCTGGCGAAGAGGCTGTATACACAGCCTCTAGGCATGCACCCAACGCCGATGCAGCCCACGGGCCAGGGCATCGAGCATGAAGCCCAGCACCCCGATCAGCAGCACCATGGCCATCAGCTCGGAATACGCCAGGCGGTCGCGGGTATCAAGGATGAAATACCCCAGCCCCGCGCTGACCCCGAGCATCTCGCACGGCACCAGCACGATCCACAGGATGCCGATGGCCAGGCGCACCCCGGTCAGCACATGGCCGATCACCCCCGGCACGATCACTTTGCACAGGGTCTCCCAGCGCGTGGCGCTGAGGCTGCGCGACAACTGCAACCAGCGTGGGTCGAGCTGACGCACCCCAGCGGCCGTGTTGAGCAGGATCGGCCACAATGCGGCGAACGCCAGCAGGAAGTAGATCGGCTGGTCGCCCACGCCCATCAGCATCACCACCACCGGCATCCACGACAGCGGCGAGATCATCCGCAGGAACTGGAACGCCGGCGTGGTCGCCGCTTCCAGGTGACGGTAGCTGCCCACCAGCAGGCCCAGCGGCACACCGATCAACAACGCCAGCAACAGGCCAATCAGGATGCGCTTGAGGCTCACCCAGATATGCCCGTACACCTCGCCCTGGCCCAGCAACTCCAACAAACTGGTCAACGTGGCCTGGGGCGAGAAGCGCGCCGACAAGCCATCGGCCGCGCCAAACACCTGAACGCCAGCCCACCACAACACCAGCAACACCGCCAGGCCGACCAGGCCCAGGGCGCCATGCACGACATGCCCACGCATCAGACCGCGAACTCCTCGCTACGCTGGAAGTTCTCGGCGATGCCGAACGCCGCCGGGCCACCCACCGCCTCGATGGCCTTGCGCACGAAGCGCTCGTCGACCAGGTCGCGGGCCGTTTGCGCCGGGTCCAGGCTGGCGAGAAAACCGCTCTCGCCCTCGATCAGGGTGTTCTTCAGGCGCTTGACCAGCTCCTCGGTGTAGCTGGGGAACGGGTACGGCTGGAAGTCGATGCGCTTTTCATCCCACTGCTGGTGCTGGATCGCCCCGCTGGCGATGTAGCCGGCGCGGTCCTCGGCGGACGGCGCCAGGACCTTGGCCAGCACCGCCGGCTCGTGCGGGGTGTACTTGTTGGGGCCAGCCTTGGACAGCAGCGCGGCAGCCTCGGCACGGTGCTCGCGGGTCCACTGCTGGGCCTTGACGATGGCGTTGACCACCTTCTGCGACCACTCCGGGCGGTTGTTCAGGTCGTGCTCGTGCATGAACACCACGCAACAGGCATGGTTGCGCCAGACATCACCGGTGAAGCGCTGCACACGGCCAACCTTGAGGTTCTCGGCCAGGGCATTGAACGGCTCGGCGACGATGTAGCCGGCGATGCGCTTGCTGGCCAGGGCCGGCGGCATGTCCGAGGGCGGCAGCACCAGCAGGTTGACTTCGTTGTCGGCCAACTGTGCGCTGGCGGGTTTGGACACCGGCTTGAGGCCGTTGTCGTTGAGCATCTGCTGCAGCACCACGTTGTGGATCGAGTACCAGAACGGGATGGCCACGGTCTTGCCGCCGAGTTGCTGCATATCGCTGATGTCCGGCGCCACGGTCAGGCCCGAGCCGCCGACATGGTTCCAAGCCACCACCTTGGCCGGCACCTTGCTGCCATAGCGCGCCCACACGGTCATTGGCGACAGCAGGTGGATGACGTTGACCTGGCCGGAGATGAACGCCTCGATCACCTGGGCCCAGCTGCGCAGCAGCACTGGGCGCTCGGCCTTGATGCCCTCGGCCTCGAACAGGCCATTGTTGTGCGCCACCAGCAAGGGCGTGGCGTCGGTGATCGGCAGGTAGCCGATGCGCACCGGCGCGTCCGGCTCGGCGGCGGCGCGCGCCTGCAGGCTGGACAGCAACGGTAGCGCGCCGGCGGCGGTGAGCATGGCGCTCAGCTTGAGAAAGTCGCGACGCGAGGGGGTCGAGCAGCAGTCATCCATGCACATGGACAGCCTCCGAGGGCAAGGGGGATGGGGTGGGTTCGGCTGTGCGGCTTGCCCGCCGAAGGGTCTTGAGAATCTCGATACGCAGCGCGCCCAGCTCCTCGACCCGTTGCTCGCGGGGTTGCGGCAGGTCGATGTGCCACTGGCCAAGGGTGCGCGCCGGGTGGTTGCCCAGTAGCAGCACGCGATCGGACAGCAGCAAGGCTTCGTCGATATCGTGGGTGATCAGCACGGCGGCGGTGTTGTGGGTGGCGATCAACTGCAACAGCAATTGCTGCATGTCGGCCCGGGTCACCTCGTCCAGCGCGCCGAACGGTTCGTCGAGCAGCAACACCTCGGGCTGGCGTGCCAGGCAGCGGGCCAGCGCGGTGCGCTGGGCCATGCCGCCGGAGAGCTGCGCCGGATACTGGCCGCGGGCGTAGGCCAGGCCCACCGCGTCGATGGCGTGGTCGATCCGCGCCCGCCGTTCGGCGGCCGGCAGCTTCGGCTGGCGCGCGAAGTCCAGGCCGAACGCGACGTTCTTTTCCAGGCTCAGCCAGGGCAGCAGGCTGGGGTCCTGGAACGCCACCGCCAGGCGCGGGTGCGGGCCTTGCAGCGCCTCGCCGTGCAGGCTGACGCGCCCGCCACGGGGCGGCTGCAGGCCGGCCAGCACACGCAGCAGGCTGGACTTGCCGACCCCGCTGGGGCCGAGGATGGTCACCACCTCGCCCGGCGCCAGGCTCAGGTCGAACTGCTCCAGCACCGCCTGCCAGCCGCCCTCGCGCGGGTAGCCCAGGCTGATGTCGCGGGCCTCGAGCAACACCTCGCTCATGCAGCGGCCGCCTGGCGTTGCAGCTCGGCGCGCAGTTGCACCAGGCTCGGGGTGACGATCGGCACGAACGCCGACTCGCGCCAGCGCCGGGCGAACCCCTCGCCGTAGGCGCTCAGGTAGGCCTTGCCACCGCTGGCCTGCAACTCCAGCTGCACGGCATCGGCGGCGCTTTCGGCAAGGGTGATGCGCAGCTTGAACAAGGCCGCCGGCTGGCCGAGGAAGCGACCGTCGAGCAGGCCCTGCTTGAGCTCGCCGACGGTATTCTGCAGGCGCTGCAGCAGTACCTGGCGCGCCTCTTCGAGGAACGAACCGCGGCCTTGCAGGTGCGCCTGTACTTCATCCAGGGCACGCCGGGCCAGGCCGATGGCCATGCCGCACTGCAGGGCGAGGAACGCCGGGCGCACCTTGGGCAGGAACTCGCGGGCATTGTCGTGCAGCAGCCAGTCGCGGCCCAGCGCTACCTGGTGGAAGGCCAGCGCCGCGGTATTGCTCGACTGCAGGCCCATCAGTTGCAAGTCGTCGGAGCGCTCCAGGCCCTGGGCCGTGGAGGGGATGGCCAGCACGAACGGCGCGCCACCGGCGTCATCCTCGATGGCCGCCGCCACCACGAAACCGCTCTTGCGCAGGTTGGTCACCCAGTGCAGGCGGCCTTCGAGGTGCCAGCCATCGCCCTGGGGCTGGCCACGGACCTGCAAGGCCTCGATGCCGGACAGGTACTTCATGGCGTTGGACAACCCGGTGGCGCCCGCCAGCTCGCCCTTGAGCAGCTCGGGCAGCAGCCGCTCGCGCAGCGCCTGGTTGGGGCTGTGCAGCAGGTATTCGATGAAGGCGCGCTGGCCCCAGCAGACGAAGGCCGCGGCCAGCGAGCGGCTGGCGATGGCGGCGATGGCCTCGACCGCGTCGCTGACCTGGCCACCCGAGCCGCCCAGGGCCGGGTCGATGCCGACGCGCAGCAGTTGCGACTCGGCGATGTGCGCCAGCACCTGGTGCGGATCGCACTGGCCCTGGTCGATGGCTTCGGCATTGGCGTCCAGCCATTGGCCAAATGCGTGATCAAGCATGTCCCTACTCCTGTTGAAACGCCGGACGCGCCGGCACCAAGCCTCGATCAGGCCGAAGGCTGCCAGCGGTACTTGCTCAGCTCGTCGTTGAGCGGCGTCTGGGCGAACACATTAGCAAAGTTGCACAGGGTAGCGAGACTGACACCGAGAATCACTTCCAGGGCGTTGCCCTCGCTGAAGCCTGCGTCGCGGAAGGCTTGATAGGTGGCGTCGCTGACATTGCCGCGGGTGGCGATCACTTCGCGGGCAAACGCGGCCAGGGTCTCGTAGCGAGCATCGGGCAGCTCGCCGCGGGCACGCAGGGCATCGACCACCGCCTGGGGCAGCTTGGCCTTGTTCAACGCCACGGCGGTGTGGCCGGCGACGCAGAAGTCACAACCGTGCTGGGTGGCGGCGATCAGCTGCACCACTTCGCGCTCGGCCAGGCTCAGTTCCGACTTGCCATTGAGCGCCGAGACAGTGACGTAGGTTTCCAGCGCGGCCGGGGCATTGGCCAGGACGCCCAGCAGGTTGGGGATGAAGCCAGCGTTCTTCTGCGCGTTCTCGAGGAACGGACGTGCGGCTTCCGGGGCGGTCTGCAGGCTGTGTAAGGTGATGCGCGCGGACATGGAGTGGTCTCCTTTGATGTAGGTCGCTACAGTCTGTTGGTTATAAGAAGTAGCATCCATATTCATCAGTCGCCTTTCCTTGCTCCAGAGTCCTTGCATTAGATGATTTCATCCAGCCATCTTGTCGATTGGTTATTAGAAGGCCTCGAGCTCGATGCCAGCCTGTTCCATGTCGGGCGCTACTGCGGCGGCTGGCACGCCAGCACCCAGGGCCTGGGCCGGGCCAGTTTCCACCTGGTGGTGCAGGGGCATTGCTGGTTGCACATCGACGGCCAGGCGCAACCGCTGCGGCTAGACAGCGGCGACGCGGTGTTCTTGCTGCGCGACCTGGCCTATCGGCTGTCCGGCGACCAGGACCCCGCCGCCGCCTGTGCCCAGCCGCGCCAGGCCATGCAGGCGCTGGACAGCAGCGCCAGCGACGGGGTTGGCCTGGTGTGCGGCTTCTTTCATTTTCAGTCGGGGTTGTCGTCGCTGATCGTCGAAGGGTTGGCGGACTGGATCCTGCTGCGCGCCGACGACCCGGCAGGCAGCGCGGCGCGGGCGCTGTTCGGGCTGGTCCTGGAGGAATGCCAGCGCACCCCGCAGCCGTCGCAGACGCTGCTGGAGCGGCTGACCCACTTGTTGTTCCTGTATGTGCTGCGCCAACAGGTGCACGCCGGGCAGTCGCTGGGCGGGTTGGTCGCCCTCGCCCGCCAGCCGGCCTTTGCCGGCCTGCTCGAGCAGCTGATCGAGGCACCGGGGCAAGCCTGGACGCTGGAAAGCATGGCGGCCTGCGCCGGCCTGTCGCGTTCGGCGTTCTTCAAGCGCTTCAACGAGCTGGCCGGGCAGTCGCCGGGGCAGGTGCTGCTGGCGTTGCGCATGCGCCATGCGTGTCAGCTGCTCAAGGCGGGCAATACCGTCGAGCAAGTCGGCGCGCAGGTGGGCTATCAATCGGTGGCGGCGTTCACCCGGGCGTTCGCCAAGGCAGTAGGCGTACAGCCTGGCGCCTATCGCAAGCAGCACGAAGGCCGAGCCCCGTAACCCGTGGGTGCCAGCCACCGCGTCGCCTGGTTCGCCAGCAAGGCTGGCGCCTACGGGTTATAGCGTTGCGTTACTCCTGCCGCAACGGAATATCCCCGGCGCCCTTCCCTTCGCGCCGCTCGCTCATCCAGTCATTGACCTGCTGGCCGAACTCGGCCGGCGCCTTGCGCCCGAAGCGCCGCGCCAGGTCGAGGATGGTCTGCTGGGCCAGGGCCTCCTCCATGCGCTTCTGCGCGCCCAGCATCACCGCGTGGATGGCACAGGTGCCCGCGGTCGCCCAGGCCGGCGCTGAACCTTCGAACACCGCGCAGCGCTCGCGGATCTCGCGGCAGTCGAAGATCTTCTTCGGCCCATCGATGGCGTTGACGATGTCCAGCACGGTGATCTCGTCCGAGGGCCGCGCCAGGCGGAAGCCACCACGCACCCCCTCGGTGGCCGCCACCAGCCCGGCCCGGGCCAGCTTGGTGAAGACCTTGGCCAGGTATTCCTGGGGCACGCCTTGCAGCTCGGCCAGGTCGCGCACGCTCGACTCGCGGCTGTCGCCACGTTCATCGACCAGGAACAACAGGCAATGGATGCCGTACTCGACACCGGCACTGTACAGCGACATGTCAATCTCCGACTAAATTTGTCGCAAATAGTACGCCCTCCCTGCACGCCTGGCAAAACCTCCTCGACCACCCGCTTTTTTTACAGCCCCTGAAGTGCCATGGCGCATGGGTTACAGCCAGATTCGCGGGGCGCTGGGGCTGGCGCGGATGAAAAAAACACTTGCGGCAACAAACTACGACCAATAGAGTCGTAGTTATTCGGCAGGTGCCCACGCCCTGATCGAACCCTCGTCCCCTACCTTGCGGAGCCTCTTCATGACCTCTCACATCCTGATCATCGGTGCCGGTTTTGCCGGCGTCTGGAGCGCCCTGAGCGCCGCCCGCCTGCTCGACCAGGCCCAGCGCGGCGATGTGCGCATCAGCGTGCTGGCCCCGCAACCACAACTGCGCATCCGCCCGCGCTTCTACGAAGCCGACGCGCACACCCTGCAGGCGCCGCTGGCGGAGTTGTTCGACGTGGTCGGCGTGGACTTCATCCACGGCCACGCCGAGCGCATCGACAGCCAGGCGCGCCAGGTCGGCTATGTCGACGCCCATGGCCAGCCTCAGCAGATCGGCTACGATCGCCTGGTGCTGGCCGCCGGCAGCCAGGTCGCCCGCCCCGCCGTGCCGGGCCTGGCCGAGCACAGCTTCGACGTCGACCAGATGGAGTCGGCCGTGCGCCTCGAGCAGCACCTGGCGAGCCTGGCCGAGCAGCCGGCCAGCCCGGCGCGCAATACCGTGGTGGTCTGCGGCGGTGGTTTCACCGGCATCGAAACCGCGACCGAAATGCCCGCCCGCCTGCGCGCCATCCTCGGCGCAGGCCAGGCCCGGGTCGTGCTGGTCGACCGCGGGGCGAGCGTCGGCGCGGCGCTGGGTGCCGGAATCACGCCGTCGATCATCGCCGCCTCCGAGCAGGCCGGCGTGCAGTGGCTGACCGGCACCTCGGTGGTGGCGGTGGATGCCGGCGGCGTGACCCTCGACAACGGCGACTACATCGCCAGCAAGACCGTGATCTGGACCGTTGGCGTCAAGGCCAGCCCACTGACCGCACAGGTCGCCGGCGAGCGTGACGGCCTCGGCCGCCTGCGGGTCGACGACCACCTCAAGGTGGTCGGCCAGGCGCATATCTATGCCACCGGCGATGTGGCCTGGGCCGCGGTGGACGACAGCGGCAACCACGCGCTGATGACCTGCCAGCACGCCATCCCCATGGGCCGCCACTCGGGCAACAACGCCGTGGCCGACCTGCTCGGGCTGCAACCTGTGGCGTACCGCCAGCCCAAGTACGTGACCTGCCTCGACCTCGGCGACTGGGGCGCGACGTTCAGCGAGGGCTGGGAGCGCGAACTCAAGCTACATGGCCAGGAAGGCAAGGCGATGAAGCGGCAGATCAATACGGTATGGATCTACCCGCCGGCCGCCGACCGCGCCCAGGCACTGGCAGCGGCGGACCCGCTGATCGCGATCGTCTGAGTGACCAAAAATGAAAGGCCCGTCACACAAGTGACGGGCTTTTTGCATTCGTCATTACATTGAACGACTGGTCAACAATAGTGGCACTATGTCATCATTCAGAAAAAACAACATGAACCGTGAGGATATAACCCCTTCGCAGCGCATCGAGAGCCTGACCCACCGAGCCCGGTAAAGCCGCGCTCTTGACGCCTGCCTGCCACCGTCAAGGAGCGTCGCAATGCAATTTCGGAACATGAAGATCGGCATTCGGGCCGCAGGCCTGTTCACCCTGCTCGGGATCCTGGTCCTGGCCATGGGCCTGGTCGCCCTCTACGAAACTCGCAAGATGGACAGCGCCACCGACGAGATCCGTATCACCTGGATGCCCGCCGTCCTCGCCCTGGGCGAAGTCAGCAGCAACCTTGGGCGCGCCCGTGCCCTCACCCTGCGCAGCGCCCTCGAGCAAAACGCCGCCGCCCGCCACGCCACCCTGGCCAGGATCGTCGAGGTCAATCGCCAGCTCGAAGGCGACCTCGAGGCCTACGAAAAAACCATCATCAATGCCGAAGACCGCGCCCTGTTCAGCACCTTCATGGGCCTGAGCGAGCGCTATCACGGCCTACAGAAAGCCATCCGCGATGCCGCCGCCGACGAGCAACTGGACGAGGCCCGACGCCTGATCAACGGCCCGCTGGCCGAGTATGCCGACAGCATGATGCAAGCCCTGGCGGCGCTGATCGACTACAACACCAAGGGCGCCGAACAGGCCTCGCAGCGCAGCAGCGACGCCTCCGACGAGGCCTTCAGCCTGATCGTCGCCACCCTGGCGCTGATCCTGCTGGCTCTGGTGGCCATTGCCACCCTGCTCACCCGCAGCATCGTCCTGCCCCTGGCCGACGCCGTGGCCATCGCCGAGCGGGTGGCCACCGGCGACCTGACCCGCGAGATCGTCATCACCGGCCGCGACGAGCCGGCCCTGCTGCTGAGCGCCCTGAGCCGCATGCAACACAGCCTGCGCGACACCCTGCGGCAGATCGCCGGCGCGTCCGACCAACTGGCCTCGGCCTCCGAAGAGCTGCACACCGTCACCGAGGACACCAGCCGCGGCCTGCACCAGCAGAGCGCCGAGATCGACCAGGCCGCCACCGCCGTCAACCAGATGACCGCTGCGGTCGAGGAGGTGGCCAACAACGCCGTGAGTACCGCCGATGCCTCCCAGGGCGCCGACCAGACCACCCGCGACGGGCGCGACCAGGTCAACCAGGCGCTGAGCTCGATCCAGCACCTGGTGAACGATGTCACGGGAACCTCCCATGAGATCGAGCAACTGGCCAATAGCGCCAACGAGATCAGCCGGGTGCTCGATGTAATCGGTTCGATTGCCGGGCAGACCAACCTGCTGGCCCTCAACGCCGCCATCGAGGCAGCCCGCGCTGGCGAGGCCGGGCGTGGTTTTGCCGTGGTCGCCGACGAGGTGCGGGCGCTGGCCCATCGCACCCAGCAGTCCACCGCGGAGATCGAGCAGATGATTGGCGGTATCCAGAACGGTACCGAGCGCGCGGTCACTGCCATGCACAGCAGCCAGGGGCGTGCCAGCGGTACGTTGGAGGTGGCGCAGGCCGCCGACCAGGCCTTGGAGCTGATCGCCGACGCCATCGCCTCGATCAACCAGCGCAACCTGGTGATCGCCAGTGCCTCGGAGCAGCAGGCGCAGGTGGCGCGTGAGGTGGACCGCAACCTGGTGAACATCCGCGACCTGGCGATGCAGACCTCGGCCGGCGCCAACCAGACCAGCGCGGCGGCCCAGGACCTGTCGCGCCTGGCGGTGGAGATGAACGGGATGGTGGCGCAGTTCAAGTTGTAGAAGCCGCCGGGGCACTTCCCTGTAGGAGCCAGCCTTGCTGGCGAACCAGGCGACGCGGAAGATGGCACCGGCTGCACCGGTGATCGCCCGCCGCCGGCTCCTACAGGTTTGCGCCGCACCCTGCCCCGTAGCCAGCCTTGCTGGCGAAGCAAGCACCGCCGGGCACGACCTTGCAGGCGTTGGCCAAACGCCGACCCCTCACGCCATCAGCGGATAATCCGTCAGCCCCTGCGCATCCCCGCCAAACAGCGTGGCCCGCTCATGCTCGGCCAGCGGCGCATTCACTCGCAGCCGCTGCGGCAAGTCCGGGTTGGCCACGAACGGCCGGCCAAAGCCGATCAAGTCCGCCCAACCCTCGCTCAACGCCTGGCGCGCGCGCTCGCCGGTGTACTTGCCGGCATACACCAACACGCCTGGGAACACCGCACGCAGTTGCTGCTTGAAGTCCACCGGCATGTCCGGCGCATCGTCCCAGTCGGCCTCGGCAATGTGCAGGTAGCCGATCGCCAGCTCGCCCAGGCGCTTGGCCGCGGCGGTGTAGGTGGTGACCGGGTCGGCATCGACACAACCATTGAGCGTGGTCAATGGCGCCAGGCGCACGCCGACGCGCTGCGCCGCGCCAGTGCCATCGACCAGCGCCTGGGTGACTTCGTCGAGAAAGCGCAGGCGGTTTGGCAACGAGCCGCCGTAGCGGTCGGTGCGGTCATTGGCACCGGAATCGAGGAACTGGTTGACCAGGTAGCCGTTGGCGGCATGCAGCTCGACCCCGTCGAAACCGGCGGCCATGGCATTGCGCGCGGCCTGGCGGTACTGCTCGACGATCTGGGCGATCTCGGCCTGGTCCAGCGCACGGGGCTTGGACGCCTGGACGAAGCCCGGGGTGCCGTCGGCATTGTCGATGAACACATTGACCCCTTCGGCCTGGCGCGCGGTGGACGACACCGGCGGCTGGCCATCGAGCAGGCTGCTGTGGCTCAAGCGGCCGACATGCCAGAGCTGGGCGAAGATGCGCCCACCGGCGGCGTGCACCGCGTCGGTGACCAGGCGCCAGCCGTCGATCTGCGCCTGGGTGTGAATGCCGGGGGTGCGGGCATAGCCCTTGCCCAGCGGGGCGATCCAGGTGCCTTCGCTGACGATCAGCCCGGCACTGGCACGCTGGGCGTAGTACTCGGCCATCAGCGCGGTGGGCACATCGCCCGGTTGGGCGGCGCGCGAGCGCGTCATCGGCGGCATCAACACGCGGTTGGGCAGGTTCAGTTCACCGAGTTGCAGGGGTTGGAACAGCGGATCGAGGCTCATGGTTGAAGTTCTCCAGTAAAACGAATACGACAGGTTCAGGCGCGGCTGATCACAGGTTGCGGTTGCGCCGGCACCCGGCGATCGAGGCGGCCGCTGTAGACGGTCAGGGCCAGTGCGCCCAGGGTGACCAGCGCGGCGATCCAGGGGGTGTGGCCCAGGCCCAGGTGCTGCACGACTTGCGCGCCGCCCCAGGAACCGCCCGCCACGCCCAGGTTGAAGGCGGCGATATTGAAGCCGGCGGCCACGTCGACCGCATCCGGCGCGACCTTTTCGGCCTGTTGCACCACGTACACCTGCAGGCCCGGCACGTTGCCGAAGGCCACGGCGCCCCAGGCCAGCACGGTGGCGACCACCAGCAGCGGGTGTGGCGCGGTGAAGGTCAGCACCATCAGCACCACGGCCAGCAGCGCGAAGATGATCGACAACGCTTGCACCGGGCCCTTGCGGTCGGCCAGGCGGCCACCCCAGATATTGCCCAGGGCCACCGACACGCCGTAGGCGAGCAGCACCAGGGCCACGCTGTTGGCGCCGAAGCCGGCGATGTCCTGCAGGATCGGGGCGAGGAAGGTGAAGGCGATCAGCGAGCCGCCGTAGCCGACGGCAGTCATGGCATAGACCAGCAACAGGCGTGGTTGCAGCATCACCCGCAATTGGCGCAGCAGCGGTGCCGGTTCGCTGTGGGCGATACGCTTGGGCACGAACAGCAGCGCGCCGATCAGGGCCACCAGGCCGAAGGCGGCAACCACCAGGAAGGTCACGCGCCAGCCGAAGTGCTGGCCGATGAAGGTGCCCAGCGGAATACCGGTGACGAAGGCCACGGTCATGCCGCTGAACATGGTGGCGATGGCGCTGGCGGCTTTTTCTTTCGGCACCAGGCTGGTGGCGATGATCGAGCCGACCGAGAAGAACACGCCGTGGGCAAGGCCGGTAAGGATGCGCGCCATGATCAGCGATTCATAGCTGGGCGCCTGCCAGGCCACCAGGTTGCCGGCGGTGAACAGCGCCATCAGGCCAACCAGCAGCAGCTTGCGCGGCACGCGGCCGGTCATGGCGGTGAGCAGCGGCGCGCCGATGGCGACGCTCAGGGCGTACAGGCTGACCAGCAGGCCGGCCGATGGCAGGGTGACGGCAAGGTCGTTGGCAATGGTCGGGATCAGGCCGACGATCACGAACTCGGTGGTGCCGATGGCGAACGCGGCGAGTGTGAGGGCTAACAAGGCGAGTGGCATGGGGGAATCACCAGTGGAATTGGAATGGGTGAATTCTCGGGGCTCGCGGGGGGAGGAAAAAGACAGCGGTGGGACAATGAGTTTTGATCTGAAAGCAAAGATAGTCGCCAAGATCGTGCATAGATGTGAGCGTCGGCCGCAGCCAGTGCCAGGTAATAGCTGGACGGGGGACAACCGGCGCTATCAATAAAAGACCCTCAAGGACATAATTACCGCCATACAAGTCCCTGGAGGTCTTATGCAAGATCTACGACAACTGCGCTACTTCGTCGCCGTCGCCGAATGCGAGAACGTCGGCCGCGCCGCCGAACAGCTGCACATTTCCCAGTCCCCCCTGAGCCGGCAGATCGCCCAGCTCGAGGACAACCTCGGCCTGGCGCTGTTCGAACGGCGCAACCAGCGCCTTTACCTGACCAACGACGGCCGCACCTTCCTCGGCGAAGCCCGTGGCCTGCTCAAGCACGCCGAACGCCTGGAGTCCCTGGGCAAGCGCCTGGGCCGTGGCGAGGAAGGCGGCCTGTGCATCGGCTACGTCAACCATGCCATCCATGCCGGGGTGCTGCCCGGCGCGGTACGGGCGATTCGCGGCGAGCGTCCGCAGATCCACATCGCCCTGTACAACATGACGCCCAAGGAACAGTTCGAAGGCCTGCGCCAGCGCAGCCTGGACATCGCCCTGGTGTGCGAGCCGCCACCGGCCAACGACCCGGACCTGCGTTCCCACCCGGTGTTCGACGACCCGATGCTGCTGGCCATCCCCGCCCAGCACCCGCTGGCGAACAAGGCCGAGCTGACCCCAGGCGACCTGCATGAACAGGAGTGGATCATCACCGGTGGCCAGCCCGACCAGGCCAACAAGCGCGACGACTTCATCGCCCGCTGTGGCGATGCCGGGTTCACCCCGCGCCTGTCCCTGGAGGCCACCGACCCGCTGAGCGTGCTCGGCCTGGTATCCGCCGGGCTGGGCCTGGCCATGGTGCAGGGCAGCCTCAGCGCCAGCGTCGGCCCGGCCGTGGTGCTGCGCCAGCTGGACTGGTTCCAGCCCAGCGTGCAGGTATGGGCGGCCTGGCACCAGGTTGACCTGCGGCCGATCGTGGGGATCTTCCGCGAACGGGTGCTGGACCTGGCCGAGCGCGCGCAAACCGCTAAAAAGACCGCGTAGGTCTTAACTCAGTCGAATTGCGTCTTTTACAGTCTTGAAATGCGCGGCTAGCCTTGTCTCCCATCGATGCAACCCACATTCACAGGAGCCATTCCATGAACATCGACCTCGGCGGACGCACCGCCATCATCAGCGGCTCGACCGGCGGTATTGGCCTGGCCATCGCCCGCGGCCTGGCACGCGCCCATGCCGACGTGGTCATCGCCGGCCGTAGCCAGAAGTCGGTCGATGCCGCCCTGGCCGAACTGCGCGCCCAGGGCGGGCGTGGCCAAGTGCATGGCGTGGTCGCCGACCTGGGCAGCGCCGCCGGCGCCCAGACCCTGTTCGCCGCGCACCCCCAGGCCGATATCCTGGTCAACAACTTGGGCATCTACGACGACGTCGACTTCTTCGCAGTGCCAGACAGCGAGTGGGCCCGTTTCTACGAAACCAACGTGCTGTCCGGCGTGCGCCTGTCCCGTCACTATGCCCCGGGCATGGTGGAAAAAGGCTGGGGCCGCATCCTGTTCATCTCCTCGGAGTCGGGCATTGCCATTCCTGCCGACATGATCAACTACGGCGTGACCAAGAGCGCCAACCTGGCGGTCTCCCACGGCCTGGCCAAACGCCTGGCCGGTACCGGCGTCACCGTCAACTCGGTGTTGCCTGGCCCAACCTTCACCGATGGCGTCGCCAACCTGGTCGCCGAAGCCGCCAAGGCCTCGGGCCGCGACGTCCGTGAAGAAGCCGACAACTTCGTGCGCACCGCCCGCCCGAGCTCGATCATCCAGCGCGCCGCCGAAGTGGACGAAGTGGCCCATCTGGTGGTGTACCTGGCCTCGCCGTACTCCTCCGCCACCACCGGCGCAGCCCTGCGGGTCGACGGTGGCGTGGTCGACAGCATGGCTATCTGAGTGTGTGGGGGCGGGCTATCCCGCCCCTATGCATTGATGACTTTCATTCAAGACACCTTGGCAGCAGACGCACTGTTTCCCACCGCACCTACCGCGCTAGCCTGCCCCGCCATTTCCTGCCACAAGGACCGAGCATGCCCAATGACCATCAAGCCTGGGGCTGGACCCCTGGTGCCGGCCTCGACGGCCTGCAGTTGATCCGCAAACCCCTGCCTACCCCCGGCCCCGGCCAGGTACTGGTGGCCAACCAGGCCATCGCCCTCAACCCGGTGGACTGGAAGATCTGCGAATGGGGCCACGCCGATTGGCGCCAGGGCACCGTGCCGGGTGTCGACGGTGCCGGGCTCGTGGTGGCCGTGGGCGAAGGCGTCGACCTGCCGCTGGGCAGCCGCGTCGCCTATCACCAGTCGCTGTCGCGCGACGGCAGTTTCGCCGAACACTGCCTGCTCGACGCCAGCCTGCTGATGCACATCCCTGCCAACCTCGACATCGCCGCTGCGGCCGCGGTGCCATGCCCGGCGCTGACCGCCTGGCAAGCGCTGGCCAAGGTCGCCGAGGGTGCCTCGCGCGATGTGCTGGTGATCGGCGCGGGCGGCGCGGTGGCGTTCTACCTGGTGCAGTTGGCCGTGCAACGTGGCTTGCAGGTATGGGCCACGGCCGGGCAGCAACACCATGCACGCCTGCGCGAACTGGGCGTGGCCGGGGTGTTCGACTACCGCGCCGATGATTGGCAAGGGGCCCTTCAGCAGGCCCTCGGCGAGCGCCCGCTGCATGCGCTGTTCGACACCGTCAGTGGTGCCCACGCGGCCAGCCTGGCCCACCTGCTGGGCTACAACGGCCACCTGGTGTGCATTCAGGATCGTCAGGAGCAAGCGCCGCTGCCAGCTTTCAGCAGCGCGATCTCGTTGCATGAGGTGGCGCTCAACAGCGTCCATGTCCATGGCCGTCTGCTTGACCGCCAGGCGCTGAAAGCCGAGGGAGAGCGCTTGTTGCAGGCGGTTGCCGATGGCCGCTTGTTGGCGCCGGTGCGCCAGGACTTTGCCTTCGAGGAACTGCCGGCGGCGTTGCGTCAGCTCAAGGATGGCAGCCGTGTCGGTAAGTGGGTGACGCGGCTGTAAGGCTGGAGTGCGCGCCACCCGCGCGGCCAGTTCCCCTGTAGGAACCAGGCGACGCGTCGCCTGGCGCCGGCGTCGCGGGTGTTCGCGGGCAAGCCCGCTCCTACAGGTACCGAGGCAAGACCCCACATCGGCCACTCCGAGGCCCTACTCGTACAGGCCAAGGCCTTGACCAGGCGCTGTTCGAGGGGCGCGACACTGCCGCGTGAGCATCAATCCCCCAGGGGCCACTCAGCCAACGGCCAGTAGCGCCCCTTGCGCGACTCGTACAGGGTGAAGTGCCGCGCCACGAGGAAGAACTGCGGCGCTTGCCCGGCTTCCGGCACCTGGCCGCGATAGTCCCGCGACAGGGTCAGGTGCGGCCGGTACTCGCGCAGCGGCGCCGCGATGCCCAAGGGCAGCAGCGCCTGGTGCAGGGCGTACACCAGCTGGCGCAGGGCGACGGGCGCCTGCTCCGGCGCCAGCACCAGGGCAGCGGCACGCGGCCACACCTGCAAGCGGTCCAGCACCACGCGCAACGGCGCCTGCGGGCGGCTCACCCGTTCGACCGCAGCGCAGATCGCCGGCACCTGGGCCGCGTCGACATCGCCTAAAAACACCAGGGTCACGTGGAAGTTCTCGGCCGGCACCGGCTTACCGCTGCGCAGGCCCAGGCCTCGGCGCCATTGCGCCAGGGCCCGGCACTGCGCAGCGGCGACCGGCAGGGCGAAGAACAGGCGCTTGAAGGGCGCCCCGCTTGGGCGTGCATCCTGGACCATGTGGCGCTCCTTGGCAGCGGATCGAAGGTTCGAGTGTACCGTCCTGGCCATCGGAAAAGGCTGAACAACCTGTTGAATCGTTTACGCAACCTGTAGGCCATCCCACCTAAGTCGCGGGGATTTGTCGCAACAATAGGTACAAACCCAGCCCACGATTGTTTATGCTGGCGGGCTTAAGCCATGGCGCATGGCCATTTTTCGACAAGTAAACGTCCATGAAAATTGCACTCGTACTGATCTTCGTATGCTCGATCGCCTATGTTCACCTGCGCGGTCGGGTTCGCCACAAACTGACTCGCCAGCTGGGTGACCACTCCAGTTTCCTGGCCCCGGTCAACGCCTTCCTCTACCTGTTCTCCAAGCACCCGGCCAAGCCGTACCTGCCGGTGGAGGCCTTCCCCGAGCTGAAGGTGCTGCAGGACCACTGGCAGGAAATCCGCGCGGAAGGCCAACAGCTGCTGCAGGCCGGCGAGATCAAGAAGTCCGACAACTATGACGATGTCGGCTTCAACTCGTTCTTCAAGACCGGCTGGAAACGCTTCTACCTGAAGTGGTACGGCGAGAGCCACCCTTCGGCGATGACCCTGTGCCCACGCACCACCGAACTGCTGCAAGGCATCGGCTCGGTCAAGGCGGCGATGTTCGCCACCTTGCCGCCGGGCGCCAAGCTGGTGCGCCACCGCGACCCCTACGCCGGTTCCTACCGCTACCACCTGGGCCTGGATACGCCCAACGACGACGGCTGCTACATCGACGTCGACGGCGAGAAGTACTCCTGGCGCGACGGCGAGGGCGTAGTGTTCGACGAAACCTACATCCACTACGCCGCCAACACCACCGAGCACAACCGCATCATCCTGTTCTGCGACGTCGAGCGCCCGCTCAAGTACCGCTGGGCGAGCGCCTTCAACCGTTGGTTCAGCCGCAACGTCATGGCCGCCGCCGCCGCACCCAACGACGCCAGCGACAAGACCGGCGGCATCAACCGCCTGTTCACCCGCATCTACAAGATCCGTGAACGCGGCAAGGCCATGAAAAAGCGCAACCGCACCCGCTACTACCTGGAAAAGTGGGCAGTGGTCGCGGCGCTGGTGCTGGTCTTCATCTACATCTGATCCACATTCGCAAACCGGCTCCTGCCTATCCGCAGGAGCCGGCCTTCGCGTAACCCGCCCTCACGCTGCGCCTCTCCCCCGAACAGCCCACTTTCGTCTAGCCTGAAAGCTCCTGTTGCCAACCTCGCAAGGTGAACACGATGAGCATGATGGACTGGGACGCCTACCGTAAGCAGTTGATGGCCGGCATCGGCGATCTCAAGCAGCTCTCCCCCGATACCGTGGCCGGCTACATGACCGCCAGCGGCGCCGGGGCCAAGACCAACCACCTGGATGCCAAGACCCGCGAACTGATCTCCCTGGCCGTGGCCGTCACCACCCGCTGCGACGGCTGCATCGCCGTGCACTCGCAGCAGGCGGTCAAGCACGGCGCCAGCCGCGAGGAAATCGCCGAGGCCCTGGGGGTGGCGGTGGCGATGAATGCTGGCGCCGCGCTGGTCTACTCGGCCCGGGCCCTGGATGCCGTGGGCAAGGCCTGACCCGGTCAGGCGTCGCCGCCCTTGCGCGGCGGCGCCGCGCCGCCCAGACTGAGCGGCTCAGTACCCGCAGGAACCGCCATGATCCAGATCCGCCCCATGACCCCGGAAGATTTCGAACGCTTCTGGCCGACCTTCCAGGCCATCGTCCAGGCCCGCCAGACCTACGCCTTCGACCCCGGGCTCGACTTCGAGCGGGCCCGCGCGCTGTGGCTGGAAACCCCGCTGCGCACGCTGGTGGCCGAGGAAAACGGCGAACTGCTCGGCTCGTATTTTCTCAAGGCCAATGCCAGCGGACCCGGCTCGCACGTGGGCAACTGCGGCTACATGGTCTGTGAAGGCGCCCGTGGCCGCGGCGTGGCCAGGTTGATGTGCGAGCACTCGCAGAAACTCGCCCGCCAGGAAGGCTTCCTGGCCCTGCAGTTCAACTCGGTGGTGGCGACCAACGAGGTGGCCGTGGCGCTATGGCACAAGCTTGGCTTCGAGACGGTCGGGCGCTTGCCCAAGGCCTATCGCCATGCCGAACTGGGGTTGGTGGACAGCCTGGTGATGTACAAGTGGCTGGCCGATGAGCCAGTGCTGGAGAAACCGCCGCTGTTGATTGGCCGCAAGAATATCGAGGCGCGGGTATCACGCCGGCGCGGTCGCTGAGCGGCACGCCAGAGGCCTAGGCGCCGGTTTGCCGGCGAACTCGGGTGCACGCGGCGCCGGGTTCGCCAGCAAGGCTGGCGCCTACCGATTGCGAGGCGGGTGAGTTCGTTCAGGCGCTTAGAACGCCAACCCCACCTTCACCCCGAACTCGTCCCGCTTGAGCTTGGTGTTGTCCGCCACCGGGGTGTCCTCGTCGAGCTTGTACTCGGTGCGGGTGTAGTACGCCCCCAGTTGCACTGGCATGCCGCCCTGCTGGTTCATCAGCAAGGTGACCTCGGCATAGGGGTTGGTGCGGTCCTTCATGTCGACACTGTCGCTGCCGTAGTCATCGACCTTCAGCCGCGCACGGCCATCGATGGTACGCCGCGCCCCTACTTCCACGCGCAGGGTCGAGGCGTCGAACTGGTGGTTGTAGCCCAGCGCCGCCTTGGCGAATGGCGACTTGTAGGTCAGCCGCGTATCGAGGTCGTTGATCTCGGGTTCGAAGCGCGTCCAGCTGTAGCCGCCGCCCAGCGTCAGGTCGACGAAGTTGCGCGCATCCAGCGCGGCGCGCCAGCCCAGGTCCAGGTCGGCCTGGGCCTCCTTGAGCTTGTTGTCGCTCTTCTTGCCGTACTTGGCCTCGGCACCGATCTGGTAGATGAAGCCAGATTCGGCGGTCATCTTGTTGCCGAAGGTGGCGAACACGCCGCCCTGGCCCATGTGTTCCTTGTCCGATTCGCTGCCGCCCTCGAACTTGAACTTGTCGTAGGCGCCCAGCAAGCCGAGGGTGAACAGCGGATCGCTGCTCGGCGCCGCAGTGGCGGCCAGGGGCGCGCCGAGCAAGGCCAACAGGCAGGAATGACGCAGCAGGTTACGGGTAAACATGCGCAGAAGTCTCCATGACGTGAATGAATGAGCAACGACCGGTTCGAGACAACGCCATTGGCGAAAGTTCGAAAAAATTTCGACAAATACCGCTAACTCGCTAAGGCGTCACAGATTTTGCGTTCATTCAAACGATTGACTCGCTGCCGGTTCGATGATCAGATGCGCGCCAGTTTCAGGTGTCCTGCGCCGCCGCGCGCAGGGTGAAACGGGAAGCCGGTGCGTCGTTTTCAACGACAAGTCCGGCGCTGCCCCCGCAACGGTAAGCGAGCGAAACCTTCGACACACCACTGTGCACAGGCATGGGAAGGTGAAGGCTTCATGACCCTCGCAAGCCCGGAGACCGGCCTGAGGCTTCACTTGGCAACCCGCGGTGGGCGGGCGCAGGCCGGTATCCGCGTGCGCGCCTGCCTACGCGGTTCGCCTTTGCGTGTTCTCCACCGGGATCCATTCATTCCTGCAGCAGTGGAACGACATGTCCCGATTCAACAAGCTTCACACCCTGGCGGCCTGCCTGGCCGTGTCCCTGCCAGCGCTGGCCGACGAACAGCCCGGCGCCTCCCTGACCCTGCCCGCCACCGCCATCACCGACAAGCGTGAGCCGCAGGCCGTCGACCTGGCCACCCCGAGCCAAGCCGGCTCGCGCCTGAACCTCAGCGCCCTGGAAACGCCGGCCAGCACCAGCACCCTCACCACGGCGCAGATCCAGGGGCGCAACAACCAGACCGTGCAGGACGCCGTGACCCGCTCGCCGGGCATCACCTTCATCGGCACCCCGGGCGACGGCGGCACCGGCCTGTCGGCACGCGGCTTCACAGGCCAGAGCTCGGTGATGACCCTGTTCGATGGCGCGCGCCTGTACGCCGGTGCCGGCACCCTCACCTACCCGGTCGACCCATGGATGGTCGAGCGCATCGAGGTGATCCGCGGCCCGGCCTCGGTGCTGCATGGCGAAGGCGCCACCGGCGCGGTGGTCAACGTAATCCCGAAAAAACCCTTCAGTGGTGACATTCGCAACCACCTGCGCCTGGGTTACGGCTCCTGGGACCGCCAGCAGCTCGGCCTGGACAGCGGCGGCAGCCTCAGCGAACACCTGAGCTATCGCCTGACCCTGAACCAGCAGGCCGGCAACGGTTGGGTCGACCGCACTGACTCACGCAGCCTGGCACTGTCGGCCGCACTGCGCTTGGACGCCACGCACGACCTGAGCTTCACCCTGTCCCACGAGCGCGGCGACGCGCAGCCGGCCAACTACTACGGCACCCCGCTGATCGACGGCCACCTGCGCAGCAGCCTGCGCAAGAAGAACTACAACGTCGGCAACGACCAGCAGCGCTACCACGACGAGTGGACACGGCTGACCAGCGACTGGCAGATCAACGACAGCCTCAGCGCCAGCAACCAGCTGTACTACATCAAGAGCCGCCGGCACTGGCGCAATGCCGAGGAGTACAGCTGGGATGGCGCCAGCGGGCAGATCCTGCGTGGCAGTTTCCTTGAGATCAAGCACAACCAGGAACAGATCGGCGACCTGCAGAGCTTCACCTTCGACCATTCGCTGTTCGGGCTGGCCAGCAAGACCGTGGTCGGGGCGCAGTACAACAAGATTCGTTTCAATGTCGACAGCAACTCGCCGTACAACGACGACAGCAAGGACCCGCTCGACCCTTGGCAGCCCGCCCCCGGCGGTTTCCACAGTGGCTCGCCGCTGCGCCCGCAGATGCTGTCCAAAACCAGCACCTTTAGTCTTTTTGCGGAAAACAGAACGCAACTGACCGAGCGCCTGTCGTTGGTCACCGGGGTGCGCCGCGACCAGAACCATATCGACCGCGACGACCTCACCAACGACACCCGCAACGACCGCAGCCTGCGCGGCGGCAACTGGCGTGCCGGGCTGGTGTTCGCCGTCAGCGACGACCTGTCGCTGTATGGCCAGTACTCCACCAGCGAGGATGGCGTCGGCGACCTGCTGACCTTGCGCCCCGAGCAGCGCCTGGATCTGACCGAAGCCAAGCAGACCGAGCTGGGCTTGAAACAGCGTTTCTGGGAGGGGCGCGGCGAGTGGACGCTGGCGGCGTACCACATCGTCAAGAAAAAGCTGCCGGTCTATGACGTGGTGACCAAGGGCAGCCAACAAGCCGGCCAGCAGACCTCCGACGGGCTCGAAGCCAGCCTGGAGCTGGCCCTGGGCAACCAGTGGCAGGTGTCGGCGAACGCCGCACTGCTGCGGGCCAAGTACGATGATTTCCTGCAGCGCAGCGGTGGCGTGGTGTACGACCGGGCCGGCAATCGTCCGCAAGACGTCCCGCGCCGCACCGCCAACCTGTGGTTGAGCAAAGGCTTCGGTCAAACTGTCGACGCCGGTATCGGCCTGCGCTATGTGGACGCGCGCTACACCAGTGCCGCCAACGACGCCCAGGTGCCGGGCTACAGCGTGGTCGACGCCAACCTTGGCTGGCAAGTGCTGCCCGATGTACGCCTGGGGCTGCAGGTGAACAACCTGTTCGACCGCCAGTACGCCCAGTCCAGCTACAGCGGCGAGCAGTGGCTGCTGGGGGCGCCCAGGTCGTACTTCGCCACGGTCGACTACAGCTTCTAGGCCCCCCGCCATGCGCTACTCCTGTAGGAGCCAGCTGGCTGGCGAACCAGGCGACGCGGAGGATGGCACCGGCTGCGCCGGTGTTCGCCGGCAAGCCGGCTCCTACAATGGTTACGGCCTGCAATACCCGTAGCCAGCTTGCTGGCGAAGCAGGCGACGCGATGGATGGCACCGGCTATGCCGGTGTTCGCCGGCAAGCCGGCTCCTACAGGTTTGCGGCGCCCCCCACCCCGTAGGCGCCAGCCTTGCTGGCGAACCAGGCGGCGCGGTGCCTCTGGCGCTTGGCGGGGTTGCGTCACACCTGAGCCAACCTGTAAAGCTTCGCCGTTCGATATCAGTTATGCATCGATTGCATTTGTCCCTCGCGCCGAACCCATGGCATGAATGCAGGTCCACGCCTTTACTTGGCCGCATTCCAGGAGATTCCGCGCATGAGCAAGTCCGAGTACATTCCGCCCAAGGTCTGGACCCACCAGGCCCCCTCCGGAGGCCAGTTCGCCAGCATCAACCGCCCCGTCGCCGGCCCCACCCACGACACACCGCTGCCGCTCGGCAAGCAGCCGCTGCAGCTTTACTCGCTGGCCACGCCCAACGGCGTCAAGGTCACCATCCTCCTGGAAGAGCTGCTCGCCCTCGGCCACACCGGCGCCGAATACGACGCCTGGTTGATCCGCATCGGTGAAGGCGACCAGTTCGGCAGCGGCTTCGTCGCGGTCAACCCGAACTCGAAGATTCCCGCCCTGCTCGACAATAGCGTCGAACCGCCCGTGCGGGTATTCGAGTCCGGCTCGATCCTGCTGTACCTAGCCGAAAAATTCGGCGCCTTGCTGCCCCAGGCACCGGCCGCGCGCACCGAGAGCCTGAACTGGCTGTTCTGGCAGATGGGCTCGGCCCCCTACCTGGGCGGCGGTTTCGGCCACTTCTATGTGTATGCGCCAGAGAAGTTCGAATACCCCATCAACCGCTTCACCATGGAAGCCAAGCGTCAGCTCGACGTGCTCGAGCAGCGCCTGGCCGAAAGCCCCTACCTGGGCGGCGACCAATACAGCATCGCCGACATCGCCGTATGGCCCTGGTATGGCCAGCTGGTGCGCGGCAACCTGTATGGCGCGGCGGAGTTTCTTGCCGTCCATGAATACCCGCATGTACAGCGCTGGGCCGAAGCCATCGCCCAGCGCCCGGCCGTGCAGCGCGGCACCCGGGTCAACCGCACCTGGGGCGACGAGGCCAGCCAGGTGCCAGAGCGTCATTCGGCCACCGACCTGGACTGAGCCTGGGCAAGCGGCCCCGCCGACCTGTGTTCAACGCTGGAACCCTAGGGCTGCTGCGCAGCCCCAGGGGGCACAAGGCCACTCCTGCAAGGAATGCCCAACACCACCAGAGTGCCGCGCTGCAACGAAGCATTTCCCCACTGCATGCCTGCGTGTGGCAAGACCTTCTTGCTACACTCGCCACCATGATTTTTCCACCTGCACAACTGTGGTGACAGCATGATCGAGGTAACCGAGGTTTCCATTGCCGAGCTGCGCGAAGCGCTCGAGTCCGGCCGCACGACCGCCGTCGAACTGGTCAAGGCCTATCTGGCGCGCATCGACGCCTATGATGGCAAGGACACCGCCACGGCACTCAACGCCGTGGTGGTGCGCAACCCTGAAGCCCTGAAGGAAGCCGAAGCCTCCGACGCCCGTCGTGCTAGTGGCACGACGCTCGGCCCGCTGGACGGCATCCCCTACACCGCCAAGGACAGCTACCTGGTCAAGGGCCTGACCGCCGCCTCCGGCAGCCCAGCCTTCAAGGACCTGGTCGCCCAGCGCGACGCCTTCACCGTCGAGCGCCTGCGCGCTGGCGGCGCCATCTGCCTGGGCAAGACCAACATGCCGCCCATGGCCAACGGCGGCATGCAGCGCGGCGTTTATGGCCGCGCCGAAAGCCCGTACAACGCCCACTACCTGACCGCGCCCTTCGCTTCCGGCTCCTCCAACGGCGCCGGCACCGCCACCGCCGCCAGCTTCAGCGCCTTCGGCCTGGCCGAGGAAACCTGGTCCAGCGGCCGTGGCCCCGCGTCGAACAATGGCCTGTGCGCCTACACCCCATCGCGCGGGGTGATCTCGGTGCGCGGCAACTGGCCACTGACGCCGACCATGGACGTGGTGGTGCCCTACGCCCGGACCATGGCCGACCTGCTGGAAATCCTCGACGTGGTGGTGGCCGACGACGCCGACCCACGCGGCGACCTGTGGCGCCTGCAGCCGTGGGTGCCGATCCCGGCCGCCTCCAGCGTGCGCCCGCAGTCGTACCTGGCGCTGGCAGTGACTGCCGACTCGCTCAAGGGCAAGCGCTTCGCCGTGCCGCGCATGTACATCAATGCCGACCCCGAGGCCGGCACGTCCGAAAAGCCCGGCATCGGCGGCCCGACCGGCCAGCGCATCAACACCCGTGCCAGCGTGATCGAACTGTGGAACCAGGCCCGCCAGGCCCTGGAAGCGGCCGGCGCCGAAGTGGTCGAGACCGACTTCCCGCTGGTTTCCAACTGCGAAGGCGACCGTCCGGGCGCGCCGACCGTGTTCAACCGCGGCATCGTCAGCAAGGAGTTCCTCCATGACGAGTTGTGGGAGCTGTCTGGCTGGGCCTTCGACGACTTCCTGCGCGCCAACGACGATCCCAAGCTCAACCGCCTGGCCGATGTCGACGGCCCGCAGATCTTCCCCCACGACCCGGGCACCCTGCCCAACCGTGAGGATGACCTGGCTGCCGGCATGGATGAATACGTCAACATGGCCAAGCGCGGTCTGAAGACCTGGGACCAGATCGCCACCCTGCCCGACGGCCTGCGCGGCCTGGAAGCCACCCGCAAGCTCGACCTGGAAGACTGGATGGACGCCCAGGGCCTGGACGCCGTGCTGTTCCCCACCGTGGCCGATGTCGGCCCGGCGGATGCCGATATCAACCCCGAGTCGGCGGACATCGCCTGGAGCAACGGGATTTGGGTGGCCAACGGCAACCTGGCGATTCGTCACCTGGGGGTGCCGACCGTCACCGTGCCGATGGGCGTAATGGCCGATATCGGCATGCCGGTGGGGCTGACCTTCGCCGGCAAGGCCTACAGCGACAACAATCTGTTGAAATTCGCGGCGGCCTTCGAAGCGACCGGTTCGCGCCGGATGATTCCTCCGCGCACCCCAAAACTCAGCTGATCCCTAGCCGCAGGCTGACCCTGCGACACTGCCGAACAACACTCGCCAAATTCAATTCGTTGTGTAAAATTCAACACAATATTGAATATGGCGAGTTCCCATGCCCCCTTTCGATCCCCGCTTCGAACGCCAACTCACCCTCACCGTCCTCAAGGCTACCCTCCAGGCCTTGGGCAGCGTCGTACCCAACAACCTGGAAATCCTCCTGCACGACCTCGACCACCCGGAGCGCTCCGTGGTGGCTATCGTCAATGGCCATCTTTCTGGCCGCCAGGTCGGCAGCCCGATCCTCGCCGCCCCTGAACAGGACCAGGGCTTCAAGGCGCTGATGCGAGCCACGGTCGAGCAGCACGGCTGCGACCCCGTGGTGCTGCCCGACTACCCCACCACCCTCAAGGGCCGCGCCCTGCGCAGCGCCACGGCGATTTTCCGCGACAGCACAGGCCACCCTTTCGCCAGTTTGTGCGTAAACAGCGACATCACCGGCCTCGAGGCGGCCATGACCTTCCTCCAGCACTTCCAGCCGCTCGGCGCGACCTGTGGCACCGCAGTCAACAGCGAGCCGGCAGACATGAGCGTGCTGATGGCCGAGATCATCCAGGACGCCTTGCAACGCAGCGGCCAGGGCCGGATGAACAAGCAGGCCAAGGTCGAGGCCGTGCGGGTGATGCAGGAGCGCGGCCTGTTCATCGTCAAGGGCGGCGTCGAGAAGGCCGCCGAGGCCCTCGGCGTCACCCGCTACACCGTCTACAACTACCTGGAGCAACTGCGTGGCGACCAGCCCGCGGTTGCCCGTGACTGAGCCCCCGGAGGCCGCCATGCCGTTGCACATCCATACCCCGCTGATCGAATCCCGCCCGCTGTCGCTCTGCGCCAAGCGCCCGGTCTGGCTCAAGCTCGAGGCCCTGCAACCCTGCGGCTCGTTCAAGCTGCGCGGGGTCGGGCATGCCTGTGAAGTGCAGCAGGGTCGCGGCGCCCGGCACTTTGTCTCGTCCTCCGGCGGCAACGCCGGGCTGGCCGTGGCCTACGCCGGGCGCAAGCTGGGCGTGCCGGTGACCGTCGTGGTGCCCGAGACCACCACCGAGCGTGCCAAGCAGCTGTTGCACCTGGAGCAGGCCAGCGTGGTGGTGCAAGGCAGCTCCTGGCAGGAGGCCAACCAGCATGCGCAGACCCTGCTGGGGCCCGGTGATGCCTTCATCCATCCGTTCGACGACCCGCTGCTGTGGGCCGGCCATGCCAGCATGATCGACGAAGTCGCCGAGGCAGGCGTGCGGCCCGATGCCGTGGTGCTGTCGGTAGGTGGCGGCGGCCTGCTGTGCGGGGTGGTCGAAGGCCTGCGGCGCAATGGCTGGCAGGATGTACCGGTGCTGGCGGTGGAGACCGAAGGCGCCGCATCGTTGCACGCAGCCATGGCCGCCGGGCACACCGTCGAGCTGCCGACCATCGCCTCGGTGGCGACGTCGCTGGGCGCCAAGCGGGTGGCCGAGCAGGCACTGGCCTGCACCCGCGAGCATCCGGTGCACAGCTACCTGGTCAGCGACCGTGAGGCGCTCCAGGCGTGCGAACAGCTGCTGCTCGATCACCGCTTGCTGGTGGAGCCCGCCTGCGGCGCGGCGCTGGCCTTGCTGGCACGGCCCGAGGCGCTGGCGGCCTATGACAATGTCCTGGTGATCGTCTGCGGCGGCGCCACTGCCACGCTGGAGCAGATCCACACCTGGCTCGCCCAGGCGCAGTAGTGCCTGATGCGCCAGCATGCTGTTGGTCGCCCACAGGAATGACCCTGAGCAACAGCGCCAAGGAAGCCACGGGCGCCCTGCCCCGCAGGAGCCAGCCTTGCTGGCGAACCAGGCGACGCGGAAGATGGCACCGGCTGCGCCGGTGTTCGCCGGCAAGCCGGCGCCTACAGCATGAGCCCAGCCAAACGGCGCCTCACAGCCGGGCCGCTCAGGATGGTCACATTAGCCTGTTCAACTGAGCGTGCGCCGGCGCCTCGGACGAAATGCGCCCCGTGCCCTTTCGTACCGCGACAAGTGAAGGCACAATGCGTGTCCTTTTTTTGGCCGGCCTGGCCGGGGGCCTTTAAATGATCAAGACACCGTACTACCTCATCGATAAACAGAAACTGCTGGGCAACATGGAAAAGATCGCCTATGTCCGCCAGCAGTCCGGGGCCAAGGCCCTGCTCGCCCTCAAGTGCTTCGCTACCTGGTCGGTGTTCGACCTGATGCAGCAGTACATGGACGGCACCACTTCGTCCTCGCTGTTCGAGCTCAAGCTCGGCCGCCAGAAGTTCGCCGGCGAAACCCACGCCTACAGCGTGGCCTGGGCCGACGATGAAGTCGAAGAGATGCTCGAAAACTGCGACAAGATCATCTTCAACTCCATCGGCCAGCTCGAGCGCTTCGCCGAGCAATCCGCAGGCAAGGTACGCGGCCTGCGCGTCAACCCGCAGGTGAGCAGCTCCGACTACCTGCTGGCCGACCCGGCGCGTCCGTTCAGCCGCCTGGGCGAATGGGACCCGGAAAAGATCGAGAAGGTGATCGAGAAGATCTCCGGCTTCATGTTCCACAACAACTGCGAGAACGGTGACTTCGGCCTGTTCGACAAGATGCTCAGCCACATCGAAGAGCGCTTCGGCCACCTGCTGCACAAGGTCGAATGGGTCAGCCTCGGTGGTGGCATCCACTTCACCGGCGAAGATTACGCGGTAGACGCCTTCTGCGCGCGCCTGAAGCAGTTCTCGCAAACCTACGGCGTGCAGGTGTACCTGGAGCCGGGCGAAGCGGCCATCACCAACAGCGCCTCGCTGGAAGTGACCGTGCTCGACACCCTGTACAACGGCAAGCACCTGGCCGTGGTCGACAGCTCGATCGAAGCGCATCTGCTCGACCTGCTGATCTACCGCCTCAACGCCAAGATGGCCCCCAACGATGGCGCGCACACCTACATGGTCTGCGGCAAATCGTGCCTGGCCGGCGATATCTTCGGCGAGTATCAGTTCGACAAGCCGCTGCAGATTGGTGACCGCCTGTCGTTCGTCGACACGGCCGGCTACACCATGGTCAAGAAAAACTGGTTCAACGGTCTGAAAATGCCGTCGATCGCGGTCAAGCAGCTCGACGGCAGCGTCGAGGTGGTGCGCGAATTCGGCTTCGACGACTACGTTTCCAGCCTGTCCTGACGGGCAGGCCTTTTCAGTAAGGAGCACAAGGTAAATTGAAGAAGAACGTTCTTATCATTGGTGCAGGAGGTGTCGCCAAGGTGGTGGCCCACAAGTGCGCGCAGCATAACGACGAACTCGGTCGTATTGCCATCGCGTCACGGAACATCTCCAAATGCCAGGCCATCATCGACAGCGTCAAGGCCAAGGGTAGCCTGAAGGTACCCGCCGACATCCAGGCCTTCTCGCTCAATGCCCTCGATGTCGAGGCGACCAAGGCACTGATCCGCGACACCGAATCGCAGATCGTGATCAACGTTGGTTCCGCCTTCCTCAACATGTCGGTGCTGCGTGCCTGCATCGATACCGGTGTCGCCTACCTGGACACCGCGATTCACGAAGAACCGGGCAAGATCTGCGAAACCCCGCCCTGGTATGGCAACTACGAGTGGAAACACCTCGAAGAGTGCCAGCAGAAGAACATTACCGCCATTCTCGGTGTCGGCTTCGACCCGGGTGTGGTGAACAGCTACGCGAAACTCGCGCAGCAGCAGTATTTCGACCGCATCGACTCGATCGACATCCTCGACGTCAATGCCGGTTCCCACGGCAAGTACTTCGCCACCAACTTCGACCCGGAAATCAACTTCCGCGAGTTCACCGGGCAAGTGTGGAGCTGGCAGAACAGCCAGTGGACCAGCAACAGCATGTTCGAGGTCAAGCGCACCGACGACCTGCCAGTGGTAGGTTCGCAGAACCTGTACCTGACCGGCCACGATGAAGTTCACTCGATCTCGAAGAACCTCAACGTGCCGAACGTGCGTTTCTGGATGAGCTTCGGCGAGCACTACATCAACGTGTTCAGCGTGCTGAAGAACCTCGGCCTGCTCAGCGAGCAACCGGTGAAAACCGCCGAAGGCCTGGAAGTGGTGCCGCTGAAAGTGGTCAAGGCGGTACTGCCCGACCCGGCCTCCCTGGCCCCGGGCTACACCGGCAAGACCTGCATCGGCGACCTGGTCAAGGGCACCAAGGATGGCCAGCCGCGCGAGGTGTTCATCTACAACGTGGCCGACCACGAAGAAGCCTACGCCGAGACCGACAGCCAGGGTATCTCCTACACCGCCGGCGTGCCGCCGGTGGCGGCGGCGCTGCTGGTCGCCCGTGGCCAGTGGGATGCCGGACGCATGGTCAACGTCGAGGAACTGCCAGCCGAGCCGTTCCTCAAGGCGCTGGATGTGATGGGCCTGCCGACCCGCGTCAAGGATGAAAAAGGCGATCGTCCGTGGGACGCTGAAGCCTAAGCTGCAACACGAAGGGGCGCCGCAGGGCGCCCCTTCTGTTTGTGCCGATCGCTACTTCCTGGCCTCCAGGATCAGGTTGAACGGCGTCTGCGTCGCCCGCCGCAAGCGCGTGAACCCCGCTTCCTCGAACACCGCCCGCAACCGCGCCTCCCCCGCCTGCGCCCCCAACCCCAGCCCCACTTCCTGAGACAGCGAGTTCGGCGTGCAGATGAAGGTGGACGCCGCGTAGAACAGCCTGCCGATCGGGTTGATGTTGGCATCCAGCGAATCCTCGGCGAACGGCTCCACCAGCATCACCGTGCCATCGTCCTTGAGCGCTCGATAGGCATGGCGCGCCGCCCCCACCGGGTCGCCCATGTCGTGCAGGCAGTCGAAGAAGCACACCAGGTCCAGGTCGTTGCCCGGATAGTCCTTGGCCGACGCCTGCTGGAAGCTCACCCGGTCTGCCACGCCCGCCTCGCGCGCCCGCTCGCTGGCAACCTGTACCGAAGGGGCGTGATAGTCGTAGCCGACAAAATGCGAGGCTGCAAAAGCCTGGGCCATGACGATGGTCGAGGCGCCGTGGCCACAGCCGACATCCGCCACCCTGGCACCGGCCTGCAGCTTGGCCACCACCCCCTCCAGCGCCGGCAGCCAATCGGCCACCAGGAACGCCCGGTAACCGGGGCGGAAGAAACGCTCGGTGCCGCTGAACATGCACGGATGATGATCGCCCCAGGGTACGCCGCCATCGCCGCGCATGGCCGTCACCAGCTTGTCCTTGTCGTGGAACAGCGCCGCGATCACTGCGGCGCCACCGGCCATATAGGCGGGCGAATCCTCCAGCGCCAGGGCCATGGCCTGCTCTTCAGGCAGGGTGAAACGGCCCTCGTGGTGGCTCATGTAGCCTGCCGCCGCCTGGGCATTGAGCCACTCGCGCAGCAGACGTGGCTGGCAGCCGGTGCGTTCGGCCAGCCCCTCGGGTGTAATCGGCTGGCTGTCGGCCATGGCACGGTACAGCCCGAGTTCATCACCAAGGATGACATTGGCCAGCGTCGCCGCCGCGCCCATGTCGTCCACCAGTCTACCCATGAATGCGTGAAGCCGTGCCTCGTCCATGACCTGCCCTCCTCTTGCCAGAAGGCCACCGTCGGCGACGTCCGGTCCGGGAGGCGGTGGTCGGATGGATGATCGGGTCGCGCCTGCAACAGACCCGGGCTTTAAGTCTAGACCCGCCTGCGCTATCTTCGCCGCGCTGCGGGCGTGCCCGGCAGCCGCATTCGCGCACAAAAGGAACTGCCAGCATGTTTTCCAGCCGTACCCTTGTCCTGACCCTGGGCATCGCCTTCATCATCATCGACCAGTGGGTAAAACTGATCGCCCTGGTCGCCCTGGACCAGCACAGCTATGTCTATGGCAACCAGAGCGTCTGGCTGGACCTGGCCCTGAGCCTCAACCCCGGCGCGTTTCTCAGCCTTGGCGCCGGGCTGGCGCCGTGGCTCAAGCAACTGGTGTTCGTGGCCGCCGTCGGCGTGGTGTGCGGCTGGGCCATGGTCTGGGCCTGGCGCCACTGGCCATCGACGCCGGTCAAGGCCAGCGCCGCCTGGTTCATCGCCGTGGGCGGGCTGGCCAACCTGATCGACCGGGTGTTTCGCGATGGCCACGTGGTCGATTACCTGGTGCTCAACATCGGCAGCCTGCATACCGGCGTGTTCAACCTGGCCGACGTCGCCATCATGGCCGGCGCCGCTGTGCTGCTGGTGGACGGCATTACCCGGCCGAGCAAAGGCTGATCGACCTGGCGGCAGCCCTTTCGAGGCCTTTGCGATTGTTTCGGATTTGCGCGTTCCAATTCTAGATTGATGGGGTCGCTTTGCGACCCTTCGCGACACAAGGCCGCTCCTACAGGGGATTGCGTCGGACCGCTCGCAACGGGCGGGCCTTTAGCGCGGTGCCGCCTCCAACTGCTCCAGCAACGCCTTGGCCAGCGCCTTGTCGGAGAACGGGTTCTGCCCGGTGATCAGTTCCCGGTCGACCACCACGTGCGGCTTCCAGGCCTGGGCGTAACTCATATCGCCGCCGGCGCCCACCATGGCCTTGGCGGGATAGAACTGCAGGCGCTGTTGCTTGAGCGAGCCTTCGAATACCTGCTCCTCTGGGTCAGAGAAAATGGTCATGCGATAGCCCCGGTACGTCCAGTCGCTGGCCGCCGGGGTTTCGCCACGGGCGAGCGCGGCGCGGTAGGCGACCGGATCCTGCTGCGCCGACAGCAGCGTGATCGGGCCATGGCAGATCGCCGCGGTGGGCTTGCCGGCCTGGTGGAAGTGACGCAGCAAGGTGCCGACGTCAGGGTTGTTGGCCAGGTCGATCAGCGGCGCGTGGCCACCAGGAATGAAAATACCCGCATAGCGATCCAGGTCGCCCGCCAGCACTTGCTTCACCGACAGTGTGTCGTGGATGCCCGGCAGGCCTGCGACGACCGTGGCGATACGCTGCATTTCGCCGGCGTCACCGCCGAAGTAGATCGGGTCAACCGAGCGCTGGTCGACACTGGGGGCATTGCCCTTGGGCGTCACCAGCACCAATGTGTAGCCCGCCTTGAGCAACTGGTCGGCGGGCACGCCGAACTCATTGAGGTAGTAGCCGGTGGAGTATGGCTTGCCGTCCTTGAGCGGCAGCTGGTTTTCACTGGACAGCAAAACCAGCACTTCGCCTTTGGACGCGGCAGCGGCCTGGCCGGCCAGCAATACGCCGGCCAGGGCCAGGGCGATGGGGGCAATGTTGTTCATGGCGATTTCCTGATCAGTTGAACGGCGCGATATCCAGCGGGCGGGCAAGCTGCACCTGGGTCGGCGCCGCCAGCCACTGGCCGGTAGTAGCGCGGTAAGCCTGGTAATGGGCGCTGCTGCGATGGGCCTCGACAGCGGCCTGATCGACATACAGCTCGAACAGCTCGAAGGCCAATCCCTCGCCCTCGCCAATGAACAGGTCGTAACGCAGGTTGCCGGGCTCGCCGCGGCTGTGCGCAACCATCAGGCGCAGGGCCTGCTCGGTCGCATCACGGTGTTCGGGCCGAGGCTGGATGGTGGCGAAAATAGCGATGGGCATGGTGTTCTCCACACGGGGCTGTAAGTCAGTGGGCCCATCCTAGCCAAGGCGCTAAGATTCGATAATTCGAAAGCTTTTATTTCTACGATCCAGAATATGAATATCGCCAGCAAAGACCTCAACCTGCTGCACCTGTTCCAGGTGCTCTATGAAGAGCGCAACGCCTCCCGCGCCGCGCAGCGCCTGGCCCTCAGCCAGCCGGCGCTGAGCCACAAGCTGAACAAGCTGCGCCAGCAGTTCGGCGACCCGTTGTTCGTGCGCGCCCCACGCGGGCTCAGCGCCACGCCCCGGGCCCACGAGTTGGCGCCGCAGGTGCAACATCTGGTCGAGCAGTTGCAGGCGTTCTACCTGCGCTGCGATGGCGAGGACTTCCTCGCCCGCCCCACCCGCCTGCACCTGTACAGCACCGACTACCTGGAACAGACCCTGCTGCCCGGCCTGCTGCCGATCTTGCGCAGCCAGGCGCCGAACCTCACGCTGATCACCCACAACACCCGTGGCGAACTGCCCCGCGAAGCGCTGGAAAAAGGCACCTGCGACCTGGCCATCGCCGGCTTCTACAACGACCTGCCCGATACCTTCCACCAGCAACGCCTGCTCAGCGAGGCGTTCGTGGTCCTGGCCGCGCGGGACAACCCACAGTTGGCAAAGGGCTTGGACCTACGCGCGTTCCTCGCCTGCGAGCACCTGCTCACCACCCTGACCGGCGACCTCGACGGCCGGGTCGACCGTGCATTGCGTGCGTTGGGCCACCAGCGCCGGGTGATCGCCGGGCTGTCCAGCTTCATCGCCCCCACGCGCCTGGTGCGGGGTACCGACCTGCTGCTGACCTGCCTGCGCGCCCTCGCCGAAGAGGCCGTGGCCCGCGACCCCGGGCTGGTCATCCATGCCCTGCCGCTGGCCTTGCCGCAGGTCGAGGTCATGCAGATCTGGCACGAGCGTACCCATGCCGACCCACTGCGCCGCTGGTTCCGCCAGCAGGTGTGGACGGTGGCGGCACAGCTCACTGCACCAGCTGGTTGATCTCGATGATCGGCATCAGTACCGCCATGACGATCAGCAGCACCACAGCGCCCATCACCACGATCATCAGCGGCTCGAGCAACGCAGTCATGCCCATGGCCCGGCGCTCGATGTCCTTGGCCAGGCTGTCGGCGGCGCGGTCGAGCATCGGCGGCAGGTTGCCGGTTTTCTCGCCACTGGCGATCAGGTGGATGAGCAGCGGCGGGAACACTTTCTCCACCGCCAGCGCCGAGGCCAGGCCAGCGCCTTCGCGCACCCGCGCGGTGGCCTGGCTGACGCACTGGTCGAGGCGGTCGTTGCCCAGGGTCTGGCGCGCCGCCTCCAGCGCGCGCAGCAGCGGCACCCCGGCACTGCCGAGAATCGCCAGGGTGGAGGCGAAGCGCGCGGTGTTCAGGCCCAGCACGAAGCGCCCGAGCAACGGCAGCCGCAAGATCCTTGCGTGCCAGGCCAACCGCGCCGCCGGGGCGCGCAAATAGACCCGCCAGCCCCACGCGGCCGCCGCCATGGCGGTAAAGCACCACAGCCCCCAGGCGCGCACGAAGTCGCTGGCGCTGAGCATGGCCAGGGTCAGCCCAGGCAGGTCCTGGCGCGCTTGGGTAAACGCGCTGACCACCTGCGGCACCACATAGCTGAGCAGAAAAATCACGATGCCCACCGACACCAGGCCGACCACGCCGGGGTAGATGAAGGCGGTGAGGATCTTGCCGCGCAGGGTATTGCGCTGCTCGATGTAGTCGGCCAGGCGTTCCATCACCTGGGCCAGGTCGCCGGACTCCTCGCCCGCGGCCACCAGCGCCCGGTAGATGTCCGGGAAATCCCGCGGCCGCTCGGCCAGGGCATCGGCCAGGCGCATGCCGCTGCGCACATCGCCGCGCACGGCCGCGAACACCTGGGCGATATGCTTGCGCTCGGCCTGCTCCAGCGTGGCGCCCAGCGCCGCCTCCAGCGGCAGGCCGGCGGCCAGCAGGCTGGCCAGTTGGCGTGTGGCCCAGGCCAGGTCGCCATCGGAAAGCTTCGGGCTGAACAACCCACCGCCCTGTCCAGGCGCTGCCTGCACCTCCACCTGCAAGGCGGTCAGGCCCAGCGCCCGCAACTGCGCCAGCGCCGCGCCCGGGCCGTCGGCTTCGAGCAGGCCATTGACGATTTGGCCCTGGGCGTCGGCGGCTTCATAGCGATAGCGGTTCATCAGGCATCCCGTGTCACGCGAAGGATTTCTTTCAGGCAAGTGCTGCCGTTGTCGACCCAGCGCTGGCCATCCTCGCGCATGCTGCGCATGCCATTGCGCCGGGCGGCGGCGCGCAAGGCCTGCTCGTCGGCGCTTTGGTGCACCAGGGCGCGTACCTGGTCGTCAACGCAGAACAACTCGTGGATACCCGTACGGCCGCTGTAGCCGCAGTGATTGCACTGCGCGCAACCCACCGCGCGGTACTGCCCAGGCGTGGCCGGGTCGGGCTCGCGGCAATGCGGGCACAGGCGCCGCACCAGGCGCTGGGCCAATACCCCAAGCAGCGCCGAGGCCAGCAGGAACGGCTCGACGCCCATGTCGACCAGGCGGTTGACCGCCGACACCGCATCGTTGGTGTGCAAGGTGGCCAGCACCAGGTGCCCGGTCAGCGAGGCCTGCACGGCGATCTGTGCGGTTTCCAGGTCGCGGATCTCGCCGATCATGATCACGTCCGGGTCCTGGCGCAGAATGGCCCGCAGGGCCACGGCGAAGCTCATGTCGATGCGCGCGTTGACCTGGATCTGGCTGATCCCCGGCAGGTCGTACTCCACCGGGTCCTCGACAGTGAGGATGTTGCTGACGCTGGCATCCAGGCGCGCCAGCGCGGCGTACAGGCTGGTGGTCTTGCCCGAGCCGGTGGGGCCGGTGACCAGCACGATGCCGTGGGGCTGGCGGATCAACTGGTCGAGCCGCGCCAGCAGGCCGGCATCCATGCCCAGCGCCTCCAGGCGCAGACGCCCGGCCTGCTTGTCCAGCAGGCGCATCACCACCCGCTCGCCGTGGCCGGTGGGCACGGTGGACACGCGGATGTCGATCGGCCGCCCGGCCACGCGCAGGGCGATGCGGCCATCCTGGGGCAGGCGCTTCTCGGCGATATCCAGTTGCGCCATGATCTTGATCCGCGATACCAGCGCGCCGTGCAGGGCCTTGCGCGGCGAAACCACGTCGCGCAGGGTGCCGTCGACCCGGTAGCGCACCAGGCAGTGGCTCTCGAACGGCTCGATATGGATATCGCTGGCCTGGTCGCGCGCGGCCTGGGTGAGCAAGGCGTTGATCATGCGGATCACCGGCGCGTCGTCCTGGGCTTCGAGCAGGTCGGTGACTTCCGGGATGTCCTGCAACAGCCGGTCGAGGTCGACCTCGTTCTCGGCGGCCCCGACCACCGCCGCGGCGCTGCCGGTGTCGGCATAGGCGCTGACCAGCAGGGCGTCCATCTGCGCCTCGCTGAGCGCCTCGACGTGCACCTGACCGTGCCTCCTGCGCACTTCGGCCAGGGCCCAGCCCGGGCTCGACGGGCAGCGCGACAGCAGCGCCGCGGCCTCGCCGTCTGCCTGCAACACCAGGCGCTGGGCCTTGGCCCAGGCATAGGGCAGCCGGCTCACCGGGCGACCTCGTCCAGCGGTACCGCGCGGATCGACGCCCGCGGTGCGCGCAGCGCCGCCGGTTGCACCCGCCCTTGGTCCGGCACGCCCTGCTCCACCGGCGGCAGCAACGGCATGTCCATGTCTGGCAGGGCCCAGGAGTGCTCGGGCTTGAGGTTGCCCTGGGCGCGGCGGATGAAGTCGTAGCGGTTGAGGGTGATGCTGCGCCCGACCCCGGCATCCCGCACGATGTACGGGCGCAGGAAGACCATCAGGTTGGTCTTGTTGCTGGCCCGGCGCTCGTTGCGAAACAGCGCGCCGACCCCAGGCAGGCTGGACAGCCACGGGATGCCTTCGTTGCTCTGGCTGTAGCCGTCCTGCAACAGGCCGCCGAGCACCATGATCTGGCCGTCGTCGAGCAAGATGCTGGTGTCGATGGCGCGCTTGTTGGTGACGGTACCGGCGGCGCTGGAGGCGCGCGCATCGACGCTGCTGACCTCCTGGTAGACATCCAGCTTGACCGTGCCACCCTCGGAAATCTGCGGGCGCACGTTCAGGCGCAAGCCGACCTCCTCGCGCTGGATGGTCTGGAACGGGTTGTTGCTGTTGCCGCCACCGTCGGTGACGTACTGGCCGCTGACGAACGGGATGGTCTGGCCGACGAAGATGCTCGCCGCCTCGTTGTCCAGGGTCAGCAGGTTGGGCGTCGACAGCACGTTGCTGCCGCCCTTGCTCTTGAGCGCATGGGCCAGCACCTTGAGGTCCAGCACCTCGCCGATGCCGGGAATCTTCACCGTGCCGTCGACCACCCCTACCGACAAGCCCTTGGGCAGCACATCGATGCTGGTGGCGCCCTTGGTCAGGCCACTGCCGCCAAGGTTGGCACCGCCGAACGCGCCATTCTTGCCCAGGTTGCCAGCCTGCCACTGGATGCCGAACTCGTTGGCGTCGTCCTCGCCCACTTCGACGATCAGGCTTTCCACCACCACCTGGGCGCGGCGCTGGTCGAGCTGGTCGATCACCTCGCGCAGGCTGCGGTACAGCGGCTCGGGCGCGGAAATCAGCAGGGTGTTGGTGGTCTTGTCGGCCTGGATGGTCGCGCCGCCGGCAGCGAACGCCGTGCCCTGCTCGCCCTGGGCCAGGCCGTTGCCATAGCCATTGGGTGTGCTGCCGGCGCCCAGGCCGTTGTGGCCCTGACTCGGGTTGGCGCCGCGGTTGCTGTTGCTCTGCGGCGTGCTGCTGGTGCCAGTGGCGCCGTTGCCATTGCCCCCGGTGAGCATGCCGCCGCCGCTGAGCTGCGCCCGGGTGCCGTCGCTGCTGACGCTGTCGCTTTCGCCGGTGAGCAACCCACGCAGGCTCTGCGCCAGCTTGTCGGCCTGGGCGTTGCGCAGGTACACCACGTGCAGGTTGCCGGCACTGTTCTGCGCGTTGTCGAGCTTGTAGATCAGGTCGCGGGCCAACTGGGTGCGCTCAGGGCTGCCCGAGCGAATCACCACGCTGTTCGAACGTGGGTCGCCGAGCACGCTGATCTTCTGCGTCGGGTCGCTGGCCTGGCTGTCGAGCAGTTCGTTGACCATGCTGGCGATATCGCTGGCGATGCCGTTCTGGATCGCCACCACATCGGTGTCGATGGCGCTGGGAATATCGACCCGGTCGAGGATCTGCGCCACCCGCTCGAGGTTCTCGGCATAGTCGGTGACGACCAGGGTATTGTTGCCCGGGTAGGCGTTGATCGGGTTGTCGGGCGAAACGATCGGGCGCAGCACCGGGATCAGGTTGACGGCGTTTTCGTACTGCAGGCGAAAGGTGCGGGTGAGCATGCCGTTGCCGGCCACGCGATCGTCGTTGGCCAGCGCAGCGCCGAGCAGCTTGGCATCGGCCTGGGGCACCACCTGAGCCACGCCGCCCACGTCGACCACGCTCAAGCCCTGCATGCGCAAGGCCGCCAGCAGCATGGCGTAGGCCTTGGCCGCCGGCACCTCGCCTTCGGAGACCAGGGTCAGCTGGCCCTTGACCCGCGGATCGATCAGAAACTGCCGGCCCGTGGCGCGGGACAGGCCGCGCACCACTGCCTGGATATCGGCGTCGACGAAGTTCAATTGCACCGGCTGGTCGCCCAGAGGATTGCTCTGCGCCGCCAGCGGCGTCGCGCGGCTGTGCCGCTGGCCGACTCGCGCAGGTACCTGACGCGCGGCCGGGCGCGGGCTTGGGCGGGCCTGGGCTGGATGCTCCAGGGCGGTCGGGGCAGCGCCGAGCGCGGCGAGCGGCCGGCCCAGCTCGCTGCTGGCCAGGGGCGCCTGCACGGCCGGCGGCGGGGTGGTGCAGGCCGCCAGCGCCAAGGCCAGCGCCAGGGGTGCGAACGGCAGCAGCCGGGAGTGAAGGCAGGTCATGAAGGGTCCTTAGCGCCAGGCGCCTGATCCATGCGAAGGGTTCCGGAAAATGTCACAGGCCCGCCCGCTGCGTTATCCGCATCGCGCTGCAGCATCAGTTGGCCGATATTCAGCCCGAGGCGCGCGGGTGCCTGCTGCAACCAGGCCACCGCGGCTTCGGCCGGGGCGTGCTGCCAGTCCAGTTGCCAGGCGCCGTCCATGCGCGCGAGGCGCGAGTGGTTGTGCAGCCCCGCCTGCGCCAGGCTCTGGCCCAGGGCCAGGTCGAGGTCGACCGGGGGCGCTACGGCATGCTGGGCCAGCAACGCGTCGAGGGCCTGGGCCTGGCCGTGCAACTTGGGAGTTTCGGCCTCCCAGTGGGCGATCCGAGCCAAGGCCGGCGCAATCAGCACCTGCCAGCAGAACAGCGCAGCCAACAGCCCGCCAGCCAGGGCCATGGCGCGCCGCTCGCGAGGGGCCAGGGCTTGCCAGCGCTGGCGCCCCTGCGCCCGCGCGGCGGCCAGGCGCGTCTTAATCGACATGGGCCAGCCCCTCTTGCCCTGCGCCGCCGGCGCGCAAGGTCCACCCCTGGGCATCGGCACCCGCCTCGATACCACGCGCCGCCAGGTCGGCCTGCCAGGTACTGCCAGCCGGTGCCTGGGTGCCTTCGGCCAACGGGGTGATGCGCAGCACGCCGTCCTGGAAGCTCAGCGCCGCCACGTTACCGGCCAGAAACGGCATGCTCTGCCCGGCGCCTTCGAGCAGCGCCGGCAAACCCGCTGCCGCCGCCCCCTGCCCGCCCTGCAACTGCTGGCGCGCCTGCTGCAGTGGGTTGAGCACCACCGGCAAGTGTGGGAACGCCTGGCGCACCTGGCTGACCATGCGCGCGCGCAGTTGTTCGCCGGCGCTGGCCAGCTGCGCGGCGTACAGGTTCAGCCCCAGGCACCAGACCGTGGCCGCCACGCCCCAGATCGCCAGCAGCCGCCCCCGGCCCTGCGCCTGCGCCGGGCCCAGCAGGCCGGCTGCCAGGTCCGGCGCCGGCAGGCCGTCGGCGGGCTGGGCGAACACCCCGCCCAGGCGAATCCGCTCGCCCTGCAACCAAGCCTGCACGTGCGCCAGCTGCGGCTGCCCCAACCAGGCCACGGCGACGCGGCCATCGGGCTGGCGCAGACCATGGGCCACATGCAGCTGCCCGGCATCGCCCAGCACCAGGCCCTGGACCGCGCAGCGCACCGCCGCCGACAGGCGCTTGCCGGTCAGCGGCGGCAAGGCGATGGCCAGGGCCAGGCTGTCGTCTTCATGCAGGTGCAGGCGCCACAGCGCGCCCTTGGCCCGCGCCGCCAGTTGCCCACGCGTGGCCTGGCCATGCTGCTCGCCATGGCGATAGTCGAGCAGCGATTGCGCCGTCAACTCGGCCAGCGGCGGCAGTTGGATCTCCAGCAGCTTGCTCATGCCCCCACCCGCGTCCAGATCACCTCTGGCAACTGGCCTTCGCGCTGGCGCAGCAGTGCCTGCATCGGCAACGCGCGAGCGCCCAGGCGCGCCTGGCCATGGAGGCGGAACCAGTCGCTGTTGATGCCCACCCGCACATTGGTCGTGGCCAACTGCGGCATGCGCAAGCGGTTGACGAAATCACCACGGTTGATGAACCAGCGCCCGCCGTCGCGCTCGGCCACCAGGGCGCTGGCCTGCGGCAATGACAGCCCCGGCACCTGGGCGGCCAGCACTTCGGCGCTGGCGGTGTTGCCGTTGACCCAGGTCAGGGCCGGCAACACCGTGACGAACCGCTGCAAGTGCCGCAAGGTCTTGCCATTCATGCCCTCGAGCGAAGCCAGGGCGTCCAGGTTGCGCAGCATTGGCCGCTTGGCCGGCAAGGGTTGCGCGGCGACCGCCGGCGAGGTCAGGCGCCCTCTGTTCAGGCCTTGCTCGGCCTTGGCTGGCGTTTGCGCAGGGCGCTGCGGGTAGCTGTCGATCACCTGGCCGGCAATGGCCGTGGCCAGGCGCGCGTCGACGCCGATCAACGCGCACAAGCGCTGGAAGGTGGCCAGCGCCTCGGCATCGAGCTGGCCGTCGACCACCAGGTTGCGCAGGTTGAACTTGCCCTGCTCGTCCTCCAGGCGCCCATCGAACTGGACCATGCCCGAAGGCAGGCCCAGGATCGGGCGCGTCCAAGGTTGCCCGGTGCGCACCAGCGGGTCACGCATTCGTTGTTCCAGCAGCAGCTGGCGGCTGAGCTGCAAACCGCCCTCCAGCGCCCATTGCCCCTGTAACGCCAACTGGCGGTTCTCCAGCTGTCGGGTGAGCAGCCCCTGGCGCTCGATCATGCCCGCGGCGATCACTGCCACCACCGCGGCAATCAGCAAGGCGCTGATCACGGCCATGCCCTCTTCGCGCGCCATGGCCGGTCACAACTGCCAGGAGCCGATATCGGCATTCACCCCGTCGCCGCCGGCCTGGCCGTCGGCGCCCAGGGAGAACACATCGACCTCGCCGTTGGCGCCCGGGTTCAGGTACTGGTAAGGACGGCCCCAGGGGTCGTTGGGCAGGCGGTCGAGATAGGCGCGCCACTGGCCGTCCTTGGCCTGGGCCGGCTTTTCCACCAAGACCTTCAGGCCCTGGTTCTGGTTTGGATAGCCGCCGTTGTCCAGGCGGTAGAGCTTGAGCGCCTGCATCAACCCGGCGATGTCCTGGCGGGCCGCGGTGGCGCGGGCCTGGTCGGGGCGGTCGAGCACCTTGGGCACCACCATAGCCGCGAGGATCCCGAGGATCACCACCACCACCATGATCTCGATCAGGGTAAAGCCCTGCTGGCGGAAACGGCGGCCTGTGGCGCTGCGGCGGGCGATCTGCATCTCGGCATTCCTTGCGTGAGTTCGAATCGGGGGCCGATTGTGGCAAGCGGGTATGTCACTGATATTGAAAAAGCTCGGGAGTCGGCGTCGTCAAACGGTCATCGCGCCGCTCTAGAGTGCCCCTTTGCCCTGCGCGAATGGAGTCCCCGTGCGCACCACCGAGGACGGTTTCACCTTGATCGAAGTGCTGGTGGCGCTGACCATCGTCGCCGTGGCCATGGCCGCCGCCGTGCGCGCCACCGGGTTGATGACCCAGGGCAACGGGCTGTTGCGCGACAAGGCGCTGGCCTTGCTGGCGGCCCAGGGGCGCCTGGCCGAGCTGCGCCTGGAGGGCGGCGCGAAGCCCGGCGTCAGGCAGTTCGAATGCGACCAGGGGCGTTTGCGCCTGCGCTGTGAACAACGCCTGTCGCATGCGCCGGGCGGCATGTTGGAGGTGTCGCTGCAGGTGTTCGAACGCCAACACGAAGGGCCGGCGTTGGCGCGATTGCAGACGCTGGTGGGTCAATGAGCGCGCAGAGGACATCTTTCAGGGTGTTCGACATTAGCGCCCAAAACCCTTGAAAAGGATGCCCCTCACAACGACGCACGCACCTCAGGATGCCCCGTCTCCACCCGCGCCGCATACCGCTGCGCCAGCACCGCGCAGACCATCAGCTGGATCTGGTGGAACAGCATCAACGGCAGGATCATCGCCCCGATACCACCGCCCACGAACAGCACCTGCGCCATCGGCACCCCCGTGGCCAGGCTCTTCTTGGAGCCGGCGAACAGGATCGTGATGCGGTCCTCGACATTGAACCCAAGCACCCGCCCCAACAACCGCGTCCCCAGCAGCACCACCGCCAGCAAGATCCCGCACACGGCGAACAACCCGGCCAGGTGCTGCGCCGACACGCTATGCCACAAGCCGGTGACCACCGCCTCGCTGAACGCGGTATACACCACCAGCAGGATCGACCCCTGGTCCACGGCTTTCAGCCAGCGCGCGTTGCGCCTGACCCAGGCGCCGATCCAGCGCCGGGCGAACTGGCCGGCGACGAAGGGCACCAGCAGTTGCAGGGTGATCTTGAGCACCGCGTCCAAGCCCGAGCCGGTATCGCCGGACGCCCCCAGCAGCAGCATCACCAGCAGCGGCGTGAGGAAGATCCCCAACAGGCTCGAGGCCGCCGCGCTGCAGATCGCCGCCGGCACATTGCCGCGAGCCAGCGAAGTGAAGGCGATGGCCGACTGCACCGTGGCCGGCAAGGCGCACAGGTAGAGCACGCCCAGGTACAGCTCGTTGCCCACCAGCGGCACGAACAACGGCTTGAACGCCAGGCCCAACAGCGGAAACAGCACGAAGGTGCAGCTGAACACCAGCAGGTGCAGGCGCCAGTGCCCGGCGCCGGCGATGATCGCCTCGCGCGACAGCTTGGCGCCGTGCAGGAAGAACAGCAGGCCGATGGCCAGGTTGGTCAGCCAGCCGAACAGCACCGCGCCTTCGCCTGCGCACGGCAGCACGGTGGCGATGAACACCACCGCGAGCAAGGCCAGGGTGAAGTTGTCGAACAGCATGCGCAAATATCTCATTACAGATTCCATCTTGTCTTTATGCAAGCCAGAACGATAAGGTCTGGGCCTTTCTGCCGCTAACGCCGGAACCCCCAGCAGTGTCGCCCAACGGACACCCCGAGCATCGTCTCGCCGCCCTCAAGCAGTTGCCACGCCCGGTGTACGGCCAGGCCGAAAGCCTGCCGAACGTCGCCCTCGGCTACCGCCACCAGCACCGCTGGGGGCAGTTGTCCCATGCCCGTGGCGGGCTGCTGCGGGTGCGCACCGACGCCGGCCTGTACCTGGTGCCGCCACGGCACGCGGTGTGGGTCGCCGCGCGGGTGCCGCATCAGGTGCGTTGCGAGCCCGGCACGCACATCCGCAGCCTGTACATCGAGCCCACCGCCCTGCCCTGGCCCGCCGGGCAATGCCGGGTGATCGCGGTGGAGCCGCTGCTGGCCGAACTGATCGAAAGCTTCTCCGGGCTGCCGATCGAGTACGACCGCGACGGCGCGGACGGCCGCCTGGTGCAGGTGCTGCTCGACCGCCTCGGCGCGGCGCGGGAAGCCCCGCTGCTGCTACCGTTGCCCCGGGGTCGCCAGTTGCGCGGCATCTGCCAGCGTCTGCTGGATGCCGCGGACGACCCACGCACCCTGGGTGACTGGGCCACGCGCCTGGGCGTCTCGCAAAAGACATTGAGCCGAGGTTTTCTCCGTGAAACCGGCCTCACCTTCCGCCACTGGCGCCAACGCGCCCGCCTGCTCAACGCCTTGCCGGCGCTGGAGCGTGGCGAGCGGGTCACCGATGTCGCCCTGGCCTGCGGCTACGCTTCGCTGTCGGCGTTCATCGCCGCGTTCGCCGGGCACTTCGGGCACACACCTGGCGAGCTGCTGCGTCGCCGCCCCCATGACTGATCGACAAGGAACGCCCTGACCATGACACGCCCCAACTCCTGGCTACTGGCCACTACCCTGGCCCTGGCCGCCCCCCCGTTGCTGGCCGATGACCTGCAAGCCACCGTCGACGGCGTGATCGAGCCGCTGATGCGCGAGCAGCACATCGCCGGCATGGCCGTGGCGGTCTATGCCAAGGGGCAGTCGCACTACTTCAGCTACGGCTGGGCGAGCAAGGCCGACAAGCAGCCGGTAAGCCGCGACACGCTGTTCGAAGTCGGCTCGGTGAGCAAGACCTACACTGCCACCCTCGCCGCCCTGGCCAGCGCCGAAGGCAAGCTCGACCTTGCGGCCCCGGCCAGCCGCTACCAGCCGGCCCTGGCCAAGGCACCGCTCGGCAGTGCCAGCGTGCTGCAACTGGGCACCTACAGCGGCGACTGCCTGCCGCTGCAATTCCCCGAGGCCGTGCAAACGCCCGAACAGACCCTGGCCTGGCTGCAGCACTGGCAGCGCCGCTTCGCGCCTGGCACCTACCGCTGCTACTCCAACCCCAGCCTGGGCCTGTTCGGCGACCTGGCAGCCCGCGCGCAACAAAAGCCATTTGCCGAAGTCATGAGCGAACAACTGCTGCCGCGCCTGGGCCTCAAGCACACCTACCTGGAGGTCCCGGCCAGTACCCGCGGGCTGTACGCCCAGGGCTACGACGCCAACGACAAGCCGGTACGGGTCAGCCCTGGGCCCTACGCCGACCAGGCCTATGGCATCAAGACCAGCGCCAGCGACTTGCTGCGCTTCGTACAACTGCAACTGCAACCCGGCGCTCTGGACCCTGCCTTGGGCCAAGCCATCGCCATCACCCAGTCCGGTTATTTCCAGGTCGGCCCGATGACCCAGGGCCTGGGTTGGGAACGCTACGCCTACCCGGTCAGCCTCGACACCCTGCTGGCGTACAACGGCGCCAAGGTCATCCGCGGGGAAAACCCCGTCCGCGCGCTGCAACCGGCGCTGCCCGCCGAGCCTGCCGCCTGGTACAACAAGACCGGCGCGACCGGCGGCTTCGGCGCCTATGTCGCCTTCGTGCCCGCCAAGCAGATGGGCATCGTGCTGCTGGCCAACCGCAACTACCCCAACGAAGAACGCGTGCGCGCGGCACAACGCATCCTGTCCAGCCTGGAGCACTGACATGCTGAAGATCCTTGGTAAAGCGTCCTCGATCAACGTGCGCAAGGTGCTGTGGACCTGCACCGAACTGGGCCTTGGCTACCAGCGCGAAGACTGGGGCAGCGGCTTTCGCGCCACCGACAGCCCCGAGTTCCTGGCCCTGAACCCCAACGCCATGGTGCCGGTGATCGTCGATGGCGATTTCGTGCTGTGGGAGTCCAACAGCATCCTGCGCTACCTGGTCAACCAGTACCGCGGCGAACACCTCTACCCCAGCGCCCCACGCGCCCGCGCCGCGGTGGACCAGTGGCTGGACTGGCAGGCCACCGACCTCAACGACGCCTGGCGCTACCCGTTCATGTCGCTGGTACGCCAGTCCCCGAGCCACCAGGACCCGGCCCTGCTGGCTACCGCCAGCGCCCAGTGGACGGCCAGGATGCGCCTGCTCGAACAGCGCCTGCAGAGCACCGGCGCCTATGTCGCCGGCAGCGACTTCAGCATCGCCGACGTGGCCATCGGCCTGTCGCTCAACCGCTGGCGACGCACGCCGCTGGAGCACCCGCCACTGCCGGCGCTGGAGGCCTACCACAGGCGCCTGCGCGAGCGCCCGGGCTACCTGGAGCACGGTGATAACGGCCTGGCCTGACAGCACGAGGTGGATTGTCCGACAAGATGTAGTGACAGAAAATAATCACTACAAAACCATTGACGCCCTTCCCGCGCCTTGTGCATGATGAGGCCGTCTCCCTGATCGGGAGCGGTGGCAAGGGTGTTCCAGACGGCCTGCGCGGTAACGCAGGCCGTCCGTGGAGAGGGAAACTGCCCAGAAGGCAGCGTGAGAAAGCCCCTGTTGCGATGCTGCTGTAGCAGCCTTGGTTAGCGCGCTACATGGTGTGGCGCCAAATGTGAACTTCAGCCGAACTTCACCAACGAATGAGAGTAATGGGGGCTTTATGATGAACTTGAACAACAATCCAACCATCGACCAATTGGCCCAGCTGTTCGCCGCGCGCAAGGACAGCCTCGACGACCACCTGCTGTGGGTCAGCCAGTCCGGCGACGTGCGCCTGGACCGCCTGCCGCCGAACACGGTCGAAGCCGAATTCGAATCGCACATGCCCAGCATGCGCGCCCGCTTCAAGGTCTACCGTCGTGGCCAGGGCTACGTCGGCAAGAAGGCCGCCGCCGACACCACCTTCGTCGGTCGCGTCCTCCAGACCCTGCAACAAGAATGGCCTACCGCCCGTGAGCGGCAGGCAGTCAAGGTGATCGATACGCTGAACTGAGCACGTTTCAGCCAGGCGTACACCGTTTCTTGAGCCCGGCCCGCAAGGCCGGGCTTTTTCATGTGCGCAATCTGCGCACGACGCCCAATCCGCAAGAGCCAGCCTTGTTGGCGAAGCAAGCGCCGCGCTGCCTCAGGCCCAAGCACGCCGAGGCGCCTGCGCAGGCAGCGGCAAGGCCCCGGTGGCCAATGCCCGGGCCCGGTCGACACCCCATACCAACGCGCGGGTCATGGTTTCACCCGGCCGGGCCGGGTAGTACTCCTCGAGCAGGGCCTTGCCCCCCCGGGCGTACACGCCCACGAACAACTGCGTGGCGCCAAGCCGGGAAAGCCGCACCTGCACATCGATGCTGGTGCCATCGCTCAATTCCTCGTCATGGCTGCGGCTGTGCAACTGCGCATCGGCCCATTGCCAGTAGGTCTCTTCCCTGATTCGCATTGCGCTGATTACTCCGAGTCTGAAATGCCGCGCAAGAAAAGCACAGTCGCAGCCACCCGGCGAGGGGGACGCACCGATACCATGAGCGGGATCAACAAATGCTGGGAAAACCGCGCCGTTGGGCGGCCCGCCTGAACGCAAGCGCGGGGCAGGCCCGCACCCTCAGGCCACTGCGCGGCACTTGTGGGAGCGGGCTTGCCCCGCGCAGGATCAAGGTCGATTTACTTTTTCGAAGGCACCCGTGGCATGAACCGGCCCTTCTTGGCACGCTGCAAATGGGCAGGCTGCAACTGCTCCGACTCATCCAGGGTCATGTTGGCAAAACCCAGGCGCAACGCCGCCTGGCCGCAACGCACCTGGCTGTTGATCGGAAACGCATCGTTCAAGTCTTCGTAATAGGATTCGCTCATGCCCTGTCTCCCTCCAATGGTGACCGTGCCGACAAGCAACGCGCTTGCCTAGAGAAGCGGCGGCCCGCTGAAGTGAGACTAGCCGGTCATTTGCAGACTGGCCGGGCAATCCGCCACAGCCCGACCAGTGGCAAGCGCCTACTTCAGCCGCACCGCCGTGCCGGTGGCGAACACCACGACCATGCCCCCTTGTACCGACGGCATGCTGATCTCGAAGTCCACCCCCAGCACGGCATCGGCTTGCAACTGCCGTGCCCGCGCCATGAGCTCCTCGGTGGCCTGCTCGCGCGCCAGCTTCAGCGCGCTCTCCAGGGTCTGCGAACGGCCGCCGAAGAAGTCGCGAAAACGTGCGAAGAAATCGCGCACGAAATTGATCCCCTGCACCGATTCGGCGCTGACCACGCCGAGGTACTCGGCGACAGGGCGACCTTCAAGCTGGCTGGTGGTGCTGATGATCATCGGTGCTACTCCTGGTGCGAACAAAAGAAGACGATGCTAACAAATTCATCGCCCGCCAATTACACAAGCATCTGCTTGAATATTTGACGAGCGGCTCCTAGACTCCCTGCGCAGGATCACGCAAGGAGCCTTCATGACCGCCCTTCCCGAACACCCCCCGGCGCGCTGGAGCGAGCTGCTCAGCGGCGGCAATGCCCTGCGCTCGATCGCCCTGGCCGGGGGCGTCGCCCTGCATGCCATCAATGTGTATATCGTCACCACCCTGCTGCCGACGGTGATCGGCGAAATCGGCGGGCTGGCCTTTTATGCCTGGAACACCACGCTGTTCGTGGTGGCCTCGATCATCGGCTCCACCCTCTCCACCCGCCTGCTCGCCCGCAGCGGGCCACGGCTCGCCTACCTGCTGGCGCTGCTGGTGTTCGCCGCCGGCTCCGTGCTCTGCGCCCAGGCCGCCAGCATGCCGATGCTGCTGGTGGGGCGCAGCGTGCAAGGCCTGGGCGGCGGTATCCTGTTCGCCCTCAGCTATGCGTTGATCCACTTGGTGTTCGAGCACCGCCTGTGGCCGCGGGCCATGGCCCTGGTGTCGGCCATGTGGGGCGTGGCCACCCTGTGTGGCCCGGCGGTGGGCGGCGTGTTCGCCGAGGGCGGCCATTGGCGCTGGGCCTTCTGGGCATTGCTGCCGGTGGCCGCGCTGCTGGCGCTGATCGTGTGCTTGCGCCTGCCGGGGCGCCAGGCGCTGGACGGCAACGGCGCCCGACCGGCCTATGGGCTCATCGCCTGCCTGGTCGCCTCGGTGCTGGCGATCTGCGCGGCCAGCCTGTCCGAGGTGCTGTGGATCAACCTGCTGGGCATCGTCGCGGGCCTGGCGATTGCAGCGCTGATCGCCCGCCTCGACCCAGGCGCCCGCCATCACCTGCTGCCCAGCGGCGCCTACAGCCTGAGGCAACCGATGGGGGCGCTGTTCGCCATCATGTGCCTGCTGGTGGCAGCCATCACCACCGAAATCTATGTGCCTTACTTCCTTCAGCACATCCACGGCTTTGGCCCACTGTCGGCCGGCTACCTGACCGCGGTGATGGCCGCTGGCTGGACCCTTGGCGCCCTGGCCAGCGCCGGGCGCGACCGCGACGGCGGTGCCCGGCAGATCCGCCTCGGCCCGCTGGTAGTGACCGCGGCACTGCTGGCCCTGGCATTGCTCACACCGCAGCCGACCTGGCTGGCCCAAGCCCCCGGCCTGGCACTGTATACCGTGGCCCTGGCCGGTGTCGGCCTGGGCATTGGCCTGGGCTGGCCGCACCTGCTGACCCGCGTGCTGCAGGCCGCGCGTCCCGGCGAGGAAAACCTCGCCTCGGCGTCGATCACCACCGTGCAGCTCTATGCCACCGCCCTGGCCGCCGCCCTCGCCGGCCTGGTCAGCAACAGCGCCGGCCTGGTCGACCCAGGTGGCGTCGGCGGGGCGCGCCAGGCCGCGACCTGGCTGTTCGCCCTGTTCGCCTGCGCGCCGCTGCTGGCCATCCCGCTGGCACGGCGCATCACTCGCCCTTCAGCGCGCAAGGAATGCCCATGAAAGAATCCAAGGAAGTCTACGAGCGTATCAGCGATCAATTCGAAGACTTCACCAGCCACGCCAGCCAGCGTGACGTCGAAGTCGATACCGTCCGCTACATGGTCCACGATTTGCTCGGCGGCGTGGCCGGCAACCAGGTCCTCGACCTGGCCTGCGGCCATGGCTTTTTCAGTCGCAGGCTCAAGGACTGGGGCGCGGCGCGGGTGCATGGCGTGGACATCTCGCCGAGCATGATCCACCAGGCCCGCCAGGCCAACGACGGCATCGTCTATGAAGTACGCGACGTCGCGCAGATGGGCGAGATCGGCCAGTTCGACAAGATCACCGCCGCCTGGCTGTTCAACTATGCCGGCAGCGTCGAGGAGCTGCGGCGCATGTTCCAGACCGTCGCGCTCAACCTCAAGCCCGACGGGCAACTGATTGCCTACACCGCCAACCCCACGTTCGACCTGGCCCAAGGCAACTTCACCGCTTACGGCATCCGAGTTCTGGACGAACAGCCGGTGGAGGGAGGTTTTCGTTGCCAGGGCCAGTTCATGAGCACACCGCCGGCGGACTTCACCTACTACCGCTGGCACAAGTCGGTTTACGAACAAGCCGCCCACGACGCGGGGCTGCGCAACGTGCGTTGGATCGCCCCACTGATCAGCGGGATCCGCAAGAAGGCGCATCCAGCGGGCTACTGGGATCTGTTCGAGCAGAACAGCCTGCAGGTCGGGCTGATTTGCAGTCGCTGAAATGATCGGGGCTCACGCATGTCGCCTGTAGGAGCGGCCTTGTGTCGCGAAAGGGCTGCGCAGCAGCCCCGCCAATCTTTGCACGAACGCAAAATCCTGGGGCCGCTTCGCGCCCCTTTCGCGACACAAGGCCGCTCCTACAGGGTGAGCACAGGGCGCTAGACCCTCACCAGCCACTCATCCACCAGCCCCTGGCGCGCCAAGGCCTCACACCACGCGGGCTCGGCCTCGACCTGCACCTCGTTGCAGTCCAGTTCGTGAAGCACCTGCAACACCCGCGACGCACCGAGTTCCTCGAGCATGCGGCAACCAACCCGGGCAAAGCGTCTGTCAGCCATCGCCCGCCCGTCATGCAACACCAGGGTCGGTGCACGACCGTCGAGCACCTCGGCCAACGCTGGACAGTCGAGCCCCTGGTCTACCATCACGCGCAATGGCACCACCGGCGTGGCACGTTGTGCCGACACCGGTGCCAGTAGTGACGTGTCGCACGCCTTGACCCATTCGCAGGTGGTCAGCAAGGCCGATGCCCGGCCCCGCCAGTGGGCCAGCGGCGCCTGCTCATCGCAATGGCTGAGCATCGCGCCGTCGCCCAGCGCGCCGATCGCCAAGGCATCGGGCCGCAATACCCGCACCCAGGGCCGCTGGCGTTCGATACGCGAGAAGAACCCGCGATTGAGCGCCCGCGCCTCCGGGCACGGCAACACTTCGACAACGAGGCCGGCCTGGCGCAGGCGTTCGCCACCGCTGCCCTGCGAAGCATCGGCGCTGGCGCTGACCACCCGGCGCACCCCGGCGGCCACCAATGCCTCGGCGCACGGTGGCGTGCGCCCATGATGGCCGCAGGGTTCAAGCGTTACATAGGCGGTGGCGCCCCGCGCCGCCTCCCCGGCCTCGCGCAACGCATGTACCTCGGCGTGGGCTTCGCCGGCGCGTTGATGCCACCCCCGGCCCACCACCCGGCCATCGTTGACGATCACGCAACCGACCCGTGGATTGGGCATGGTGCTGTACAGGCCCTGGCAGGCGAGCGCCAGGGCCATGTCCAGGTAATGACGATCAACCGTGCTCACGTGCGAACCAGGGCGAGCAGGTAACGCGCCTCGCCGTGCTGCCGCTCGATCACCTCCAGGCCCTGCCAGGTAAAGCCATGGCCCTCGAGGGTCTGGCGGATGCCTAGGTCGGTGAAGAAGTAGCCCTGGCGCTGATTGTCCATTTCGCGCCAACCTGGCTCGGGCTGGACATCGTCTACGCCGAACACGTTCAGGCCCACCAGCGCGCCAGGGCGCAACAAGCGGCGCACATGCCCCAGGTACGCCGCCCATTCATCCGGGTGCTGGTGATGAAAGCAGCCATTGTCCAGGGCCGCATCGAATTGTGTGCCTGGCGCCGGCTGCCAGTCCTGCACCGCCTGCTGCACCAGGTTCAGGCGATCGCCCCAGCGCTTGCGCAGCAGCGGCCAGCTGGAGTTCTCGACGATATCCAGACCGGTCACCCGGTGCCCGGCGAGGATGAATGTCGAGGCATCGCGTCCACGCCCCACGCCAAGGTCGAGGACATGCTGGTCGGCGCGCGCCTCCAGGCGTTCGAGGAACGCCTGGGCCGCCTGGATCATGCCGACGTCCCACGACCATTCGTCCTCGCCATGGCTGTAGCGGTGCACGAACGAGGTGTCGAGGGCCTTGCGGTAGTCGCCCTGGGCCATGAAGGCCTGTGCTTGCTTGTTCATCGCAATCCTCCGTCAGGATGCCAGGCGGGCGTCGATGCCATAGATGCGCCCATCGTAGGAGCTGGCCAGGAAGGCCTCGCCGAGCGCGTCATGGGTCAGGCAGGAGATGCCACTGGCGGTAGGCCGCTGTACCGGCAACCAGCGCCGCGAAGCCAGGTCGAACAACGCCACGGTGCCATTGTAGGCGGCGGTGGCGATCACCCGGCCATCGGCGGAGGCGGCAATGCACTTGATCGAGTGCTGGTGCGGCGAGCCGAACACCTCGTCGCCGGTGTCCAGCCACAGGCGCAGCTTGAGGTCCCGGCCAATGCTGGCGAAACCGCCGGTGATGGTGCAGCAGCCATTGGAGATGCGCGTGTGCGCGCCTTCGATATGGCGCAGGCAACTGAAGTCCTCGATGCTGTGCACGGCGGCATCGGCCGAGGCGCAGACGCTGAACAGGTGTCGCGCGTCCGCCGCCACGCCCTTGATCGCGTTCTCGTGCATGGGGATAGATGCCACCAGGCGCAGGCCGCCCTGGCCATCATGGGCGAACACCAGGCCTTCGCCGGTGTAGGTGCCGATCAAGGCATGCTCCTCGCCGTTGCGCACGAAGGTAGCGCCGCAGTTGAGCGGCGAACGGTGCTGGTACAGCAAGCGTCCGCTCAAGCCGTCGAACACCTGGCCCATCTGCCCGCCGGTCAGCAGCAGCGGGCCGAACGGCAGGAGGAAGTTGCACAGGCTGCCGACCGCGGTCACCGGCTGGTCGTCGCGGTGCAGGATGCCGGCGTCGCCGATGCTGTACTGGCGTTCGTCGCTGCGCACCACGGCGTTGATGCTCACCGCCGGCTCGATGCCGGACACCTGCCACTGGTCGCGCTCGTAGTTCCAGGTGGCGTAGCGCGAGCCGAAGGTGGCGAACACCAGTTGCTCGTCGCCGACAAAGGCGCAGCTGCGCGGCCAGACGATGCTCGGCAGCGCGGTGCTGCGGCGCTTGAGCAGTTGGTTGGCGGCGTCGAAGGTCCAGAGGATCGCCGAGCGGTCGTAGCTCAGGCTCACCAGCAGGCGCTTGTCGTCGTTCCAGACGATGCGCTTGATCCCGGCGGCATGGGCCGGCACGGTCTGCACCTGGCCCTGGGCGATGATCGAGATGCGCCCTTCGTCGTCACCGGCGAATACCACGCCTTCGCGGGTGATGGCGATGGTGTCGGTCTCGACGCCACCGATGTCCACTTCATCGCTTTGCCGGCCTGTGGCGGTGTCCCACTGGCGCACGGTGCCGTCGTCGCTGCTGGAGATCAGACGCTGGCCATCCGGCGACCAGACCACCGAGATCACGTCGGCCTGGTGGCCATGGAACGCCTGCTGCAGCACGCCGTCGAGGTCGAAGATGCGCAGCACATGGTCGCGCGAGCAGGTCGCCACGCGCTGGCCGTCTGGGGAGAACACGGCCATTTCGACGTCGTCGTCATGGTCGCGCAGTACCGCCTTCAGGCGCATGCTCGGCACCTCCCAGATGCGCGCGGTGTAGTCGCTGCTGGCGCTGACCAGGTGCTTGCCGTCGGCGCTGAAGGCGCACTGGTTGGCCAGGTGGTCGTGGTGCACGCGGTGGATCGGCTCGCCGGTGACGGCGTTCCACAGGATCACCTGGTTGTCGTAGCCGGCAGTGGCGACAAAGTGCGCGGCATGGGCGGCGATGCCGCTGATAGGGCCAATGTGTTTCATCGAAAGATCCTTTTTCGCGGGAGGTCAGAGCTTGATCGAATGGCTGGACTTGTCGGCTTTCGCCTGCAGGTAGCTACGGTTGTGCTGGGTCAGGAACACCCCGGTGGGCACTTGCTCGACCACATCGATGCCGCCGGCGCGCAGCTGCGCGACCTTTTCCGGGTTGTTGGTCAGCAGGCGGCACTTGTCCACGCCCAGCGCCTGCAGCATCTGCACCGCCGGGTCGAAGCTGCGCGAGTCGGCCAGGTGGTTCAGGCGCAGGTTGGCCTCGTAGGTATCGAAGCCCTTGTCCTGCAGCAGGTAGGCCTCGAACTTGGAGTACAGGCCGATGCCCCGCCCTTCCTGGCGCAGGTAGATCAGGTAGCCACCGACCTCGTGCAGCGTGCGCAGGGCTTCCTGCAACTGGGGGCCGCAATCGCAGCGCTGCGAACCGAACACATCGCCGGTGATGCACTCGGAATGCACCCGAACCAGCGGCACCTCGTCCCGCCCCGGGGAGATGCCCACGGCGAAGTGCTCCTGGTGGCGTTCGAAACCATGGAAACCATAGAAATGGGCGTCGACATCGCCGCCGAGAATGGAGATCGGCACGATGGTGTGAAGCGAAACATCCTTGTTCATGGGATCAGACCTCTTGCACGGAAGACGCGGTTGCTTAGTTGTGGTGTTCCACCAGGCGAAAACCCATGACGTAGATCGGCCGTGGGTAGCGCCCGTGGCGGCGCGCGGTACGCGCCAGGTCGCGAAAACGGGTGAAGCTGCCACCGCGGGCCACGCGGTGGGTACCGACATCGAGCACCAGGTCGTCCTCGATCAGTGGGCCGCCGGGATAGGCCTGGTAGTCCTCGGCCACGTACTCCTCGACATTGCCGGCCATGTCCAGCACCCCGAACGGCGACGGGGCGTCGCAGAACACCCCCACCGGGGTGCTGTCCAGGTAACCCAGTTCGGCGGTGTTGGCATGCTCGACCTGGTAGCTGTCGCCCCAGGGAAACTGCCGCCCCTCGGGGCCGGCGGCGGCGTATTCCCACTCGGCCTCGCTGGGCAGGGCGAAGCGCCGGCCGGTGCGCGCACTGAGCCAACGCGCATAGGCGTCGGCGTCGCTGGCGGCAACGCTGTAGACCGGGTGGTTGGCGTGGTGCCGCGGGTAACGGCCAAAGGCCCAGCCCTCGGGGATGCCGGGGTGGCCGCTGTCGAGCAGGAACTGGCGGTACTCCTGGTGCGTCACCGGCAAGCGGGCGATGCGAAACGCCGCCAGCTCCACCGCGTGGCGCGGGGTTTCCTTGTCGATCCAGTTGCGGTCCAGGCCCAGGCCGTCGAACTGGTCCATCACCTGCTCCACCGCACGCGGGTCGAGGCCGATATGTACCCGCGCCGCCGGGATGTCGATCATCTGCGGGGCGAAGGTGTCGATGCGCGGGTCGCCGCGCAGGCCCAGCACCTCGCCGGCGGCGATACGCCGGGCCAGGGGCTCGCGCGGTTGCTGGACGATCCTCAGCAAGGTTTCCAGCGGGCCGTCGAGCAAGGCGTCGAAGGCTTCGCCGACCTTGGCTTGCAGCGGTTGCTCCAGGTAGTGCTCCGGGTAGCCCATCAGGGCCCGGTCACTGACATCCTTGGGCAAGGGGCTGGGCAGCCGTGGCCAATGCCACTGTTTGTAGCTGTTCATGCAAGTACCTGCCTGGGCACACGCCTGCCGCGCGCCGCGGCAGGGTGTGGCGAGCTGGGATCAGAGGCGATCGGTGAGCAACCGCGGGTTGCTTTCGATCATCTCCACTTCGGCGCTGTAGACCTCGATGACCAGGCCGTCCGGGTCTTCGAAATACACTGCGCTGCGCACCTGGTCCGGGCCATGGTGGTAGCCCGGGGCCGGGCCGTTGCCCTTGACCAGCTTGATGCTGCCGGCGGCCGTCACCTGCTCGGCGATCCGCCGCACATCCTCGGGCAGCGCGCGGATGCCGATGTGGTAGCCGGCCGGGTAGCTGAACGCCTCGCTCTGCTCGATGAAGAAGTCGAAGCCGTTAAGCTCCATCACCGCCTTGCGTGGGCCGAGGTTGTAGCAGTAGTTGGCACCGAGGATGTCGGCGTAGAACGCCTTGGAGGCTTCCAGGTCGCGGGTGAGGATGTTGACGTGGTTCATCTCCGGGCGCTGCTTGGCCCGGGCCACCTCGTCCAGCCCCAGGCCGTCGAGGGAGCGCCACAGCTTGCTGGCGGCGGCGAACTTGGCGAAGCCCGGTAACCAGGCCTTGATCACCTGCGCAGGCGCCTGGCCGCTGGCGATGTCCAGCGCATAGGGATAGAGGAAGCCCTGGCTGGCCTGCTGCCACTGGGCGAGCACGCCGCTGGCCGATGGCAGTTGCGCCAGCGTGCCCTGCACGCGAATCAGCACCAGGGCGGTGTTGTGGCACAACCCGCGGGCCTCGTTGAGCACGTTGCCCAGCGCCGCTGGCGGCGTCGCGCTGTCGAGCAACAGGCAGACCGCGTCCACCGGCCCCTGGCCTGTTGCCTGCTGGCTGACCTGCAGGCTGAAACCCGCCGCCGCCGCCGCGCTGCCCAGGCTGTCGAGGGCCTGGGCCGCCGCGTCGCCCAACGGCGCGGCATGCAATGCCAATAGACGCAGCATCAGGCAGCCCTCCGTCCGACCAGCAGGATGTAGCGGCCGATCGGCTCCTGCTCCACCGCCAGCCCCGCCGAAGCCATGCTGTCGATCAGGTAGCGGGTCGAGTGCAGCTCGCCGTTGACGGTGTTGAGCATCATGTGCAGGGAGAAGTCGGCCGACAGTGCCGGATGGATTTCGTCGTCCTCCAGCGCCATGCTCAGCACCAGCAGCGCGCCGCCGGCCTCGACCATGCCGGCGGCGCCGGCGATCAGGGTGCGCACCTGCTCACGGGTGAAATAGTGCAGGCAGTCATTGAGCATCAACACGTCGGCGCGCTCGCCCTGGTACTGGGCCAGGTCCAGCAGGTTGCGCGCATGGAAACCCAGGCGCTGGTCGAGCCGGTACTTGGCGAAGGTGCTGGCGGCGGCCTCGCGGGTCGGCTCCAGGTCCCAGACTTCGCCCTTGACCTGCGGGTGGCGGCTGGCGATCTCGGCCAGGTAGGTGCCGTGGCCGCCGGCCAGGTCGATCACCCGCCGCGCCTTGTCGAACAAGGGCAGGTCGCGCAGCACATCGACCATCGGCTGGCTGAAGCGGACCATGGCGTCGTTGAACGCATCGCGCGCCGCCAGGTCGTGCTTGAAGCGATTTTCCTGCTGGAAGTCCAGCGACTCGCGGCTGCGCAGCACCTCGCCCAGGCGTGGCCAGTTGTGCCATTGCAGGCGCTGGTGGTCGATGATCGGGCCAATGAACTCGGCGCTGTCGCTGACCAGGAAGCGCTGGCTCAACGGCAGGTTCTCGTAGCCTTGCGCGCTGCGCTTGAGCAAGCCCATGGCGACCAGCGCGTTGAGGAAGATCCGCCCCTTGTTCGGCACCCAGCCCAGCGCATCGCTCAACGCCTGGGCCGCGATTGGCTGGCGGGTGTGGTCGAACACGCGCTGGGCCAACGCCGAATGCAGAATGGCGGATTGACGGTACTGATCGGACAGTTTCACCAGGTCGACCACGCCCTGCAGGCTGCTCACCTCGTCGGCGTGCTCGTAGATGGTCACGGGTTTCTGGGCATTCATGCACTCACGTCCCTGTCGAATTATTGGAGTAGGACCTGCGCCCGGCCGTTGGCCAGCCAAGGAATTCCACGAACTTGCACGCAACCCTCCCTGGGACCGGCAAGCACAGGCTCCGCAAGACAGCCTAGACGTGAGTCAAATAAATACAACTAAAAACTTTTATATTTTTATCGAATATAAAATTAACAATCTATACTGGTTTGCCGTACACCTATCCACACGAATACACGCTATCCTTCGCCCACTTGCCTGCGCACAGGATGGCCCAGGCCCGTGCCCCACCCGCTCATTCACCCCCGGTTTGCAACGCTCCATGACCTCGAACTCCGTCGACCCGAACTGCACCACCGACCGCATCCTGTTCCTGCTCAAGACCCGCGGGCCGCTCAAGACCGCCGATCTTGCCCAACTGCTCGGCATTACCTTCGAAGCCACTCGCCAGCAGGTGCAGAAGCTGCAGGCCACGGCGCTGATCAGCGGCATCAGCGTGCCGGCCAAGGGTGCGGGCCGCCCCTCGCAGAAATGGACGCTGACCGCCACAGCCCAGCGGCGCTTTCCCGATTCCCACAGCGTGTTGACCCTGCAACTGATCGAAAGCGTCGAGCAGGTGTTCGGCAGCGACGGCGTCGACCGCCTGATCAGCCGCATGGAAGACAGCAACAGCCGCGAGTACCAACAGGCCTGCGGCGACGCCGAAACCTTGGAAGACAAGGTGCGCATCCTGGTGCAACTGCGCGAACGGGCCGGCTACATGGCCGAGATGCAGGCCGATGGCGCGGCTTGGCTGATCGTCGAGAACCACTGCCCGATCTGCATCGCCGCGACCCGTTGCCAAGGTTTTTGCCGCAGCGAGCTGCAGGTGTTCCAGGCGGCGATCGGCGAGCAGGCCACGGTCGAGCGCTGCGAGCACCTGATCTCTGGAGATCGCCGCTGTGTCTACCGGATTTCGCCGAAGTAGGAGGGAAGGCGTTCGCCGCCTACCCCCCTTCACTCCCCCACCCCAACGCCTTGTACAACGCAATCGCATCCAGGTACGAAGCGGTCTCCGCCTCAGCCACCTCGCGCTTGATGGCGAACAACGCGCGCTGGTTCTCCAGCACCGCCAGGTAAGTCCCCGCCCCCCGCCGATAACGCTTGTTGGCAATGTCGATGGCTTCGCTGCCATGCCCGGCGGACGCCACCAGGCTTTGCAGCCGCGACTGGTTGCGCACCAGTTGCGTCACCGCGTTCTCCACCTCTTCACGGGCCAGCAGCACGGTCTGCTCATAGCGTGCCCGCGTGCCATCGGCCAATGCCTCGCGCGCGCGCAACCGAGCCCGGGCATTGCCCAGGCGCAGGGCCGGCCAGGTGACCATCGGCGCCAGTTCGTAGGCCCTGGCGGCACTGCCCAGGTCGCCGCTGCGCAAGGCGAAGAAGCCGATGAAGCCACCCAGGTCCAGGCGCGGGTACAGTTCGGCGGTGGCCGCGCCAACCTCCTCGGTGCTGGCGGCCAGCTCACGCTCGGCACTGACCACGTCCGGGCGCTGGCCAATCAGCGCATCGACGTCGCCCAACGGCAATTGCCGCGCCAGCGGTGGCAGGAACGTCGCATCGGCCTGGGCCTGGCTGCCGGGGACTGCGCCGGTGAGCACATCGAGGCGGTAGCTGGCCTGCTGGATCGCCGCCTGCAACGGCGGCACCGCCGCCTCGCTGAGCAGCAAATTGGCGTGGGCGTTCTGCTGGTCCTCGTACTGGCCGCTGCCGGCACGCACCTGGGCCGTGGTCAGCTGCAAGGTTTCGCGCCAGGCCTCGACCTGGTCCTCGGCCACGGTAAGGCTGCGCTTGAGCCCAAGCCTGAGGTAGTAATTGCGCGCCACCTCTGCGGCAATGCTCAAGCGGGCCTGCTGCAGGTCGGCCGCCGCCGCGTCGGCGCGAGCCTCGGCGGCATCCGTCAGGCGTTGCAGGCGGCCGAACAGGTCGACCTCCCACTGCACGTCGAAGCCGGCGCGGTACTGCTCGCTGCGCATGCGCCGCGGGTCGCTGCCATCGGCCGGTTGCTGCTGTTGCAGGCTCTGGTTGTAGCCGGCCCGGGCGGTGACCCAGGGATAACGGTCGAGGCTGCGGTCGTCGAACAGCGCCCGCGCCGCCAGCAGGTTGGCATGGGCCTGGCGGATGTCGTGGTTATGGGCCAGGGCCTGGTCCACCAGGCGGACCAGCTGCGGGTCGTCGAAGAACCGCCACCACTGCGCCGGCAGCTCGCCGCGCGCGGCGAACGCGGCCCTTTGCGGGCTGTGCACGCCGCTGGCGGCAAGCTCCGGCTTGCGATAATCCGGGCCGACGCTACAGGCGCCCAGCGCCAGCAATGCGATTGGCAACAGGCGCTTCATGGCTGGCGCTCCAAGGTTTCGGCCAGCGACTGGGCACGCGGCGAGCGCTCCGTGCTGGCGTGGTCGCGGGCAAGCAGGCTGTAGATGGTCGGCAGCACAAACAGGGTGAACAAGGTGCCCACCAGCATCCCGGTGACGATCACCACCCCCAGCCCGAAACGGCTGGCGGCCCCGGCGCCGGAGGCGAACAGCAGCGGGATCAACCCCACCACCATGGCCGCCGTGGTCATCAGGATCGGCCGCAAGCGGATCTGCGCCGCCTGGCCGATGGCCGCGCGGCGGTCCAGGTGCTGCTCGGCCTGCAAGGTATTGGCGAACTCGACCATGAGGATGCCGTGCTTGCTGATCAAGCCGATCAGGGTCACCAGGCCGATCTGGGTGTAGATGTTCACCGTGGCCACCCCCAGGGCCAGGGGCAGCAGCGCACCGCTGATCGACAACGGCACGGTGATCAGGATGATCAGCGGGTCCACCAGGCTCTCGTACTGCGCCGCCAGCACCAGGTAGATCACCACCACCGCGGCAAGGAACGCCAGCATCAGCGCGTTGCCCTCCTGCTGGTACTGGCGCGCGTCGGACTGCCAGTCGATGCTGAAGCCCGCCGGCAGTTGCGCGGCCACCTGTTCGAGGAAGGCCACGGTGTCGCCCAGGGTCACGCCAGCGGCGGGGATGGCCTGGAAGGTCGCGGCGTTCTGCTGGTTGAACTGGGTCAGGCGGTTGGGTTCGACCTGCTCGCTGACCTGCACCACGGTGGACAACGGCACCAACCGGCCCTCCTCGCTTCGCACGTACTGGCGGGTCAGGGCCTGCGGGGTCAGGCGCTGGTCACGCGGGCTCTGGGCGATCACGTCGTAGGAGCGGCCATCGAGGCCAAAGCGGTTGAGGTAGTTCTCGCCCACCAGCACCGCCAGCGACTCGCCGATATCCTGCATGCGGATGCCCATGCTGTTGGCCTTGGCCCGGTCGACGCGCACCTGCACCACCGGGTTGTTGTAGTCCAGGTCGCTGTCGACCACGGCGAACAGGCCGCTCTGGCGCGCCTTGGCCTTGACTTGCTCCATGGTGTCGAACAGCACGCGGTAGTCCTGGGAGCTGCGCAGCACCATCTGCACCGGCAGCCCGCCGGTGGAGCCCGGCAACGCCGGCAGCTGGAAGGCGAAGATGCTGGTGCCCTCGACATCGTTCACCGCCGCCTGCAACTCGAGCTGGATCTGCGACGCATTGCGTTCGCGCTCGTTCCAAGGCTGCAGGTTGATGCCGCCGATGCCCGAGGCGATGCCGTCGCTGCCGTTGATGATCCAGGTGCTGACAGTCTCCGGCAGGGTGCGGTAGACCGCGTCGAGCTTGTCGGCGAAGCGTTCGACATAGGCCAGGTTGGCGTGCTGCGGGGCCTTGATCGCGGTCAGCAGGCCGGCCTGGTCCTCGGTCGGGGCTAGTTCGCGCTGGGGCAGGCTGTACAACAACGGCAGGCTGACCAGCACCAGCAGGGCGAAGCCGACGCTGATCCAGCGGTGCTTCAGGGAAAAACCCAGCACATGGGCGTAGCGCCCGGCCAGCCATTCAAAAAAGCGGTTGGCGGCATGGGCCATGCGCCCCTCGGACTGACGGGCGTCGAGCAGGAACGAGCTCATCACCGGCGACAGGGTCAGCGCCACCACCCCAGACACCACCACCGCCCCGGCCAGGGTCAGGGCGAATTCGCGAAACAGCGCGCCGGTCAGCCCGCCCATCATGCCGATCGGCGCGTACACCGCCGCCAGGGTGATGGTCATGGCGATCACCGGCCCGGCCACCTCGCGGGCGCCGATCAGCGCCGCGGCCACCGGCGTGCGCCCCTCCTCGATATGGCGGTGCACGTTTTCCACCACGACGATGGCATCGTCCACCACCAGCCCCACCGCCAGCACCATGGCCAGCAGCGTCAGCAGGTTGATGCTGAAGCCGAACGCCAGCATCAGCGCCGCGGCGCCGAGCATCGACAGCGGGATGGTCACCACCGGGATCAGCACCGTGCGCAGCGAGCCCAGGCACAGGTAGATCACCACCACCACGATCAGCAGCGCCTCGAGCAAGGTCTTGCTCACCTCGTCGATCGACGCCTGGATGAAGCGCGCGGTCTCGAAGGCCAGCTCGGCCTTGGTGTCCGGCGGCAGGGTCTGGCGAATCTGCGGCAGCAGCTGGCGGATGCCGTCGACGATCACCAGCGGGTTGCCGCCGGGGGTGGCGAACAGCCCCAGGTGCACCGCCGACACGCCGTCCATGCTGGCGCTGGTCTCGGCCGAGGCGGCGCCGAGCTCGACGGTGCCGATGTCGCGGATGCGCACCAGGCCGTTGCCGTCGTTGCGGATCACCAGCTCACGAAAATCGCCGACCGAGGTCAGGTCGGTGTCGACGCGGATATTGGCGATCACGTACTGGCCCTTCACCTTGCCGGGGGCGGCCTGGTAGTTGTTGCGCCGCACCGCCTCGGCCACATCGGCCGCGGTCAGGCCGCGGGCGGCCAGGCGCGCCGGGTCGATCCACAACCGCATGGACAGGGTCTGGCCGCCGAACACCTGGACCTTGGCCACGCCCTCGATGGTGCTCAACAAGGGTTCGACCACCCGCGTGAGGTAGTCGGTCATCGCCGGAATCGGCAGGCTCGGGCTGGCGAAGCCGATATAGGCCACCGCCGTCGACTCGCCGGCGGAGCGCTCGATCACCGGGTCATAGGCCCGCTCCGGCAGGCGATAGCGCACTTGGTTGACCTTGGCCATCACCTCGGTCAGCGCCTGGGTGGAGTCACGGTTGAGCTCCATGCGCACGGTCACCAGGCTGCGGCCCTGCACCGAGGACGACGACAGGTAGTCGATGCCCTCCACCGAGGACACCGCCTGGGCGATCGGCTGGGTGACGAAGCCCTGCATCAGCTCGGCGGGGGCGCCGGGGTATTCGGTGGTGACAGTGATGGTCGAGCTTTCCAGCAACGGGTACTGGCGGATCGGCAATTGCAGCAGCGACAGCAACCCCAGCAGCAGAATCAGGGTGCTGACCACCAGCGCCAGCACAGGCCGGCGCACGAACAGGTCGGTGAATGTCATGGCGGGTTCTCGCGCGAATCAGGCGCCGCTGGGCGGGGTCTGCAGGGTGTCTTCGGTGGCTTGCACGGCGGTGCCGTCGATCAGGCGCAACTGCCCGGAGACCACCACCTGGTCGCCCTCGCGCAGGCCCTGCTCGATCACTACCCGACCGGCCTGGCGCTCGCCGGTGCGCACCGAGACGCGTTGCACCACCAGGGCATCGGCGGCGGCATCGTGGCGGGCGACGAACACCGTGTCGCCATAGGCGGTATAGGCCACCGCGGTTTCCGGCACGCTCAGCACCTGGCCGACCTCGGGGCTGGCGACCTGGACGCTGGCGTACATGCCAGCGGCCAGGCGCGCGTCGGGGTTGGCCAGGGTCGCCTGGACCTGCACCGTGCGCGAACGCCCGATCAGCGGGTCGATGGCGCTGATGCGCGCGGTGAATACGGAGTCGGGGAAGGCATCGAGACGCACCTGCACCGGCTGGCCGGGGCGCAGGCGGGCGCTGAGCTGCTCCTCGAGGGAGAAGTTGACATACAGGCTGCCGGTATCGATGAGGCTGACCACCGGGTCGCCGACGTTCAGGTACTGGCCCTGGTTGACCCGGCGGATGCCCAGGCGCCCGTCGAACGGCGCGCGCACGGTCTTCTGCGCGATCACCGCCTCGGTGCGGGCCAGCTCGCCCTGGGCCATGTCGCGGGCGGCCAGGGCGTTGTCCAGCTGCTCCTGGGTGGCGGCGTTCTCGCGCAGCAGGTCCTTGACCCGGCGGTGGTTGGTGCGCGCGTTGTCCAGCTGGGCCTTCAGGCGCAGGCGCTCGGCCTGCTCCGGGGCATCGTTGAGGGTGATCAGCACATCGCCCTTGCGCACCTTTTGCCCGGAGGTGAAGTTGATCGCCGTGACCCGCCCGCCGATCTCGGCGGAGACCAACACCTGGTGCACCGCCTCCAGCTCGCCGACCGCGGCGAAGGAGCGGTTTTCCGGGCCTTTGTGCACACGGGCCAAGGCCACCTTGACCAACTGCCGCGGCGCCGCCGCCGTGGCCTGGGCTTGCCCGGCATGCTGCCAGGCCAGGCCAGCGGCGCAGAGCAGGGCCAGCGCCAGGGCGCTGCCGAGTATCGCTTTGCTGTTCATTGCGCGCCCTCCCCTCAGGCCCAGTTCAGGTTGAACAGGCAGAACGCCAGGGTCGCCCACAGCACCAACGCCAGGTGGGTCAGTTGCAGGCCTTCCTGACGGATCCAGTAGCCGAACCACAGGCCGCCGAGCAGCATGGCGAAGGTGAAGGCGAGCATGGCGGCGAGTGCCAGGTTCAGCCAGGCCCGGGCCATCAGCGGGTCCTGGGCGATGACCAGGCCGTAGCTGCCGACCCAGGCCGACAGGCTGGCGACGACCTGCAGCAGGACAATCACCAGCAGCGCGGCGCGGGCCAGGGCAGGCGACTGGCAGGCGCGGCGCAACAGCGGGAAGTCGATGGCGGGCGGTTGGCGCAGTGGCGCCATGGCCAGGGTGGCGCCGATGGCGCCGACGGAGCTGGAAAACGCCTGCAGGTTGTTCAATACCGCGATGCTCAGCCACAGCGCCAGGCCCACGGCCTGGATGGCCTGGAACAGCCACAGGGAGGTGTGCAAATCCATATCAACGTCCGTATCGATGGCCTGGTTTGGGGTGCCCAGGCAATTACACAAGAAAACGCTTGGATATTAGTGGCAGCCTTGCCGATACACAAGCGTTGCTATTACGGGCGCGTGGGGCGGGATGGGCGTTGATGTGGGTCAGGGCTTGGGCATCGCCAGGCAACGCGATCAAGGTAGGAGCCGGCCTTGCCGGCGAACACCGGCACAGTCGGTGCCATCCATCGCGTCGTTTGCTTCGCCAGCAAGCGGGTTCCTGCAGGTTCAGGTGCTGACAGCCGCTCGCAGCCGCTGCCCCAACCGCCCCCCAAACACATTGATCAGCAAGCCGAGCATCACCAGCAGCGCGCCCCAGCCCTGCACCTCGGTCAGCCGCTCGCCCAGCAACAACGCCGACGAACTCAAGCCAATCACCGGCACCAGCAACGAAAACGGCGCCACCTTGCCCGCCGGGTGGCGCGACAGCAGCGTGCTCCACAGGCTATAGCCCACCATGGTGGCGACAAAGGCCAGGTACGCCAGGGCCAGCACCGAACTCCAGCCAATATTGGCCAGCGCCTGGCCAATCCGCTCGGGCCCCTCCAGCCACCAGGACAGGGCCAGAAACGGCAACGGCGGAATCAACCCACCCCAGATCACCAAGGCCACCAGGTCGACCTGGCCGAAGCGTCGGGTGATGATGTTGCCCATGCCCCACATGGCCCCCGCGCACAGCGTCAACAGCAAGGCAATCAACGGCACATGCCCGCTGTCCTCGCTGCCGATCACAGCAAGCCCTGCGGCCGCCACCAGCAGCCCCAGGACACTGGCCAGGCGCAGCCGCTCGCCAAGAAACAGCGCGGCAAAACCAAGGGTGAAGAAGGCCTGGGACTGCAGCACCAGCGACGCCAAGCCCGGCGGCATGCCGCTGTACATGGCCTGGAACAGGAAGGCGAACTGCCCCAGCGAGATGCTCGCGCCGTAGGCGATCAGCCAACGCCACGGCAGGTTCGGGCGGCGTACCAGGAACACCGCCGGAAAGGCCACCAACAAGAAGCGCAAGGCCCCTAGCAGCATCGGCGGCAGGCCATCGAGGCCGACCTTGATCACCACGAAATTGACGCCCCAGGCGATGATCACCACCAGGGCGATCAGCAGGTCCTTGAGTGGCATGGCACGCATTCCTTCTACCGGCTTGTTTTAGTCATATTTAGTTACAGCATAAGGTTAATCCTCCGCCGGGAACCAGCACAGTTAGGCGCCAGGCTTGCGCAACAGTGGGCTGTGATGACCCTGGCGTTACGCTTCAGGCTTCACTTGACCTGACTTGTATATACATGCTCATATCAGGTCACGGCCGTCCGCCTATGTCCCGCCGACCGCCGCCGCCCTCACAAAAACAACGAAGCGGAGCCCTCCCCGATGTCCAGCAAACCTGTGATCGAGCGCCGCTCGATCGACTACATCCCGGAATCCGAACGCCATGGACGCGTCTACAGCCAGTTCACCCTGTGGCTGGGAGCCAACCTGCAGATCACCGCGATCGTCACCGGCGCCCTGGCCGTGGTGCTCGGCGGCGATGTGTTCTGGTCGCTGATCGGCCTGTTCATCGGGCAACTGGTCGGCGGCGCGGTGATGGCCCTGCATGCCGCCCAAGGGCCACGCCTGGGGCTGCCGCAGATGATCTCCAGCCGCGTGCAGTTCGGCGTGTATGGCGCCGCCATTCCCATGGCCCTGGTGTGCCTGATGTACCTGGGCTTCACCGCCACCGGCACGGTGCTTTCCGGCCAGGCCATCGGCCAGTTGCTGAGCATCAGCGACAGCGCCGGCATCCTGATCTTCGCCGGGGTGATCGTGCTGGCGACCCTGGCCGGCTACCGGGTGATCCACTGGATCGGCCGCCTGGCCAGCGTGCTGGGCATCATCGCCTTCGTCTACCTGTTCAGCCGCATCCTGCTGCTGGCCGACATCGGCCAGTTGCTCGACAACCGCCATTTCAGCTGGGCCAGCTTCCTGCTGGCGGTATCGCTGGCCGCCTCCTGGCAGATCGCCTTCGGCCCCTACGTGGCCGACTACTCGCGCTACCTGCCGAGCCACACCTCGCCGCTCAAGACCTTCCTCGCCGCGGGCCTGGGTTCGGTGCTCGGCGCCCAGGCATCGATGATCCTCGGCGTGTTCGCCGCGGCGATTGCCGGCGGCCAGTTCTCCGGGCGCGAAGTGGCCTACATCGTCGGCCTTGGCGGCGCCGGCACCACCGCGGCGCTGCTGTACTTCAGCATCGCCTTCGGCAAGGTGACGATCTCTACCCTCAACAGCTATGGCAGCTTCATGTGCATCGCCACCATCATCAGCGGGTTCCGCGGCCACGTGCAGATCAGCCGGATGCAGCGCCTGGTGTTCGTGCTCGGCATCGTCGGCGCGGCCACGCTGGTGGCGCTGCTGGGCCAGCATTCGTTCCTCAGCGCGTTCAAGTCGTTCATCCTGTTCCTGCTGACGTTCTTCGTGCCGTGGAGCGCGGTGAACCTGGTGGATTACTACTTCATCACCAAGGAACGCTATGACATCCCGGCGCTGGCCGACCCTGACGGGCGCTATGGGCGCTGGAACTGGCCGGGTATCGGCGTGTACACCTTTGGCGTGCTGGTGCAGATGCCGTTCATCGATACCAAGCTGTACACCGGGCCGATGGTCGCGCACCTGGGCGGGGTGGATGTGTCCTGGCTGATCGGGCTGGTGGTGCCGAGCGTGCTGTATTACTGCGTGGCCCGCGGACGCGCGGCGCAAGCCCCGGCGCGGATTGTGCTGCCGGAGGGGCGTTGAGGTAGGGCGAGCCTTCAGAGGTTCGCCGCCGCGCAACGTATCAGGCGCCCAGCTGCACCCGTTGTCACGCCAGCGTCACGCAACTGTCGTAATCTGCAGCGCAACTCTGTGGCAAAGGTCACCGGCATGCCCCGCCTGCTTCCCTTCCTGCTGTGCCTGCTGCCAGCCCTGGCCTGCGCCGAGCCTGCACAGTTGCGCCTGCAGGGGTCCAACACCATCGGCGCCGCCCTCGCCCCGGCGCTGGTCCGTGGCCTGCTCCAGGCCCAAGGGGCCAGCGCCATCGAAACCCTGCCCGGCGCCCTGGCCAACGAAACCCAGATCCGTGCCCACGATCGCAACGGCCAGCCACTGCGCATCGACATCGCTGCCCATGGCTCAAGCACCGGCTTTATCGCCCTGGCCAAGGGCGATGCCGACCTGGCCGCCGCCTCGCGCCCCATCAGCGACCGCGAAGCGCTGCAGCTTGAGGCCCTGGGCAACCTGCGCAGCGCCAACGCCGAGCAAGTGATCGGCCTGGACGGCGTGGCGGTGATCGTGCACCCGGACAACCCGCTGGCGCAGTTGACCACTGCGCAACTGGCCCTGGTGTTTGCCGGCCAACTCCAGCGCTGGGAGCAACTGGGCGTGGCCGGCGGCGCCATCCACCTGTACGCCCGCGACGAGCGCTCCGGCACTTTCGAAACCTTCAAGGCGCTGGTGCTCGACCCCGAGCGGCACTGCCTGTCCGAACAGGCCCGCCGCTTCGAATCTGCCGATGCGCTGGCCGCGCAGGTCAAGGCCGACCGCCAGGCCATCGGTTTCAGCAGCCTGGCCACGGTGCACGGGGCCAAGGTGCTGGCGGTGGCCGCAGGCGACGCCCCGGCCCTGGCGCCTAGCCGCGCGCTGGTGGCCAGCGAGGACTACCCGCTGTCGCGCCGGCTGTTCTTCTACCTGCCAGCCAATGCCAAGCCCCAGGCCCGCGCCCTGGCCGAATTCGCCCAGAGCCCGGCGGGCCAGGCCATCGTCGCCGAGCAAGGCTTCGTCGCGCAGCAGATCAAGGCCCTGCCGGTGCCCAGCCAGGCCGACATGCCACCGCGCTACCGCGCCCTGGCCAGCGAGGCCCAGCGCCTGAGCGTGAACTTCCGCTTCCAGGAGGGTAGCGCCGGCCTCGACAACAAGGCCCTGCGCGATGTGCAGCGGGTCGGCGACTACCTGCGCCAGGCCGGCAAGCTACACAACAAGGTAGTGCTGGTGGGCTTCGGCGACCCCAAGGACACCCCGGGCCGCGCCGCCCTGCTGTCACGCCTGCGGGCCATGGCCGTGCGCCGCGAACTGGCCCGCGAAGGGGTGCAGGTCAGGACCGTGGCCGGCATGGGCGACGAGCTGCCGGTGGCTGGCAACGACCTGGAGCAAGGGCGCCAGCGCAACCGCCGGGTCGAGGTCTGGGTGTACTGAGCGCTCAACGCCCCTCGGGCAATTCGACCCGCGCCAGCAACCCGCCCTCGGCCCGGTTGCGCAAGGTCAGCTCGCCGCCCTGCTCGCGCACGCTTGCCCGCGCCGCCGACAGGCCCAGCCCTACCCCACCGGTGTCGCGGTTGCGCGAGCCTTCGAGGCGGAAGAAGGGATCGAACACCCGTTGCAGCGCCTCCTCGGGAATGCCCGGGCCTTCGTCGCTGACTTCGATGACCAGGCGATGCTCGTCACGGTACAACGCGATCCGTGGGGCCCGGGCATATTTCACGGCGTTTTCCAGCAAGTTGACGATCACCCGCTTGGTCGCCAGCGGGCGGCCATCGTGGACCAGGTGCGGCGGGCCGCTGAAGCCCACGGCAACCCCCTGGTCGCGGTAATCGTCGACGAGGGTCTGCAGCAGCTCCGACAGGTCGTACGCCGTGCGCTGCTCCAGTTGCGTGCCCTCGCGAAAGAACGCCAGGGCGGCGTTGATCATGCTCTGCATTTCCTCGACATCGCGCACCAGCTTGGCCTGCAGTTCCTGGTCCTCCATGAACTCGCTGCGCAGGCGCAGGCGGGTCAGCGGCGCGCGCAAGTCGTGGGAGATGGCTGCGAGCATGTGGGTGCGCTCGCGAATGAAGTGCTGGATCTGCGCCTGCATGATGTTGAAGGCGATGATCGCCTGGCGGATTTCCTCCGGGCCTTCGATGGCGATGGGCGGTGCCTGCAGGTCGCCACCGAAACGCCGCACGGCGCTGGCGAAGCGTTGCAAGGGGTCGGCCAGCTGGCGCGTGGCGAGCCAAGCCACCAGCAAGGTGGCCAGCAGCCCGAGGCCAAGGATCACCGCGAGCCGCGCCTGCAGGCTCAGGCCCCAGCTGCGCTCGGGCGGCACGAACGCCAGCCAGCTGCCGTCGCCCAGTTGCAACAAGGCCATGTAGTGCGCAGCGGGGCTGCCGGGTGGCCAGTTGTCGGGGTTGAACACTTCCATGTGCCGGGTCGTGCCGGACAACGCCCGCAATACCGGCTCCTTGCCCGGGTCGAGCTGGGCCCCGGCGCCGGGCAGCGCGAACCCGGCCCGCTGTGCCTGCCAGGTCACCTGCAACGCCGGCGAGCTGGCCGCCTCGGCCAGTCGCTCGCGCAAGGGCGTCGGCGCCGCCTCGATCAGGCGGGTGGTCACGGCCATCTGCTCGAGCAGCCCGGTGCGCTCGATGGGTGGCCGCGCCCAGTTGCCGGCGAGCTGGACGAACAGCGCGTTGAGCGCCAGCGAGGCGAGCAAGGCGGCGAAGATCGTCAGGGCGATACGCCACCTCAGGGTGTCGCGCCACAGCCAGCGGCGGATCACGGGCGAATGACCTTGGCGGTGAACAGGTAACCGCCATTGCGCACGGTGCGGATCAGCTCCGGGCGCTTGCTGTCCGGCTCGATCTTGCGCCGCAGGCGGCTGACCTGCACGTCGATGCTGCGGTCGTACGCGTCATGCCCATGGCCACGGGTCAGGTCGATCAGTTGCTCGCGGGTGAGGATGCGCTGGGGATGCTCGAGGAACACCACCAGCAGGTCGAACTCGGCACCGGACAAGGGGATCATCACCCGCTCGGGCGAGCGCAGCTCGCGGCAGGTGATGTCCAGCTGCCAGCCGGCGAAGCCAATCAGCGGCCGGGCCGCTTCCAGCGGAGCGCTGGGCTCACCGGCCCGCCGTTGCAGGGCGCGTACCCGCGCCAGCAATTCACGAGGGTCGAACGGCTTGGTCAGGTAGTCGTCGGCGCCCAGTTCCAGGCCGACGATGCGGTCGCTGAGCTCGGCCATGGCGGTGAGCATGATGATCGGAATGCCGGTTTGCGCGCGCACCTTCTGGCACAGGCTCAAGCCGCCCTCGCCCGGTAGCATCAGGTCGAGGATCAGGGTATCGGGACGTTGCTCGGCAATCGCCGCCCACATCGCCTGCCCTTCGGCGGCCAGGTCCACGTCATAGCCATGCTGGACGAAGAACTTCTTCAGCAAGGCGAGGATTTCCACATCGTCGTCGACGATCAGCAGTCGGCTCACGGTCACTCGGGTCCACGGTGAAAAAAGCCAATCTAGCGCCATTGCCTGGCCCAGGTCATTTATTTCAACCGCGCAACATTGCGTCGACACCGACATCAAGCAGACATCACCCGGCAACGCGGCGTCGCCACCCTGTGGGCCTTTCACTCCCAGGAGGGTTCCCCTTGCACAGCACGCCCCTGATCCTCAGCCAACGCGCCACGGCACGCGCCGACGATGCCCCCTTGGTCATCCAGCAAGTGAGCCTGGAGCTTACCGAAGACCAGCAGCAGGTCACCCTGCGTCGCTACTTCGAGCACTATGGCCCGGACAGCGGCGAATGGGTCGAGTACCTGCATACGGTGAGCACCCGCGAGCTGGTGCACTGGCTGATGGCCCAAGGCAGCTTGCGCATCGAATGCCCGCAAGGCACCGCTGGCGCCCGTGAGGGCGTGCAAGGATGAGGCGCCTGGGTACCCTGGCGCTGGCCCTGAGCGCCGGCCTGGCCCTGGTGGCCTGCAGCAACCGCACGCCGCAGGCGGGTTTTCTGCCCGACTACAGCCGCCTGAACGCGCACCAGGCCCCTTCCGGGCGCGAAGTGCTGAGCTGGGTCGACCCGCGCTGGCCGCGCGGGCGCTACATCGAGGTGTACCTGGCGCCCAGCCGGTTCTACCCCGCGCCTGCGCCAACGCCGCGGATTCCCCAGGCCACCCTCGAACACATCAGCCGCTACTACGACCAGGTGCTGAGCGCCGAGCTGGGCAAGGTCATGACCCTGGTCGAGCGACCCGGCCCGAACACGCTGGTGATACGACCGGCCATCACCCGGGTCAGCGCCGACACCCAGGGCCTGCGATTCTACGAGTGGCTGCCGGTGACCCTGGTCGCGGCCGGGGTTAGCAGCGCGGCAGGCATTCGCGACCGCGACAGCCAGATCGCCACCGAACTGGTCTTCGAGTCCGGCACCAGCGGCCGGGTCATCGCCGAGGCGATGTTCACCGGCACCGGCGTGCCACTGGACAACGACCGCCAGGTAATGACCGTCGAGCACCTCAAGGCGGTGCTCGATGGCTGGGCCAGCGACGTGCGCCTGGCCTACGCCGCCGATTACCGCTAGGGCCGGCGAACAGTTGACCCTGCCCGGCCGGCGCGCCATGCTGGGCGCCCCCTGCTGCCTGCTGCCCAAGACCATCATGCTTACCTGGCTGACCCGCGACTCGCTGACCTTCCCGCCCCTGGAAAAGGCCCTGCACGACCCCAATGGCCTGCTCGCCGCGGGCGGCGACCTGACCCCCGAGCGCCTGGTCGCGGCCTATCGGCATGGCTGCTTCCCCTGGTACCAGGATGGCCAGCCGATCCTCTGGTGGTCGCCAGACCCACGCACCGTGCTGTTTCCAGACGAGCTGCATGTGTCCCGCTCGCTGGCCAAGCTGATGCGCCAGGGCCGCTACCAGGTGAGTTTCGACCGCGACTTCGCAGCGGTGATCGCCGCCTGCGCCGCGCCCCGCGACTATGCCGACGGCACCTGGATCACCGACAACATGCGCGCCGCCTACTGCGAGCTGCACCAGCGCGGCATCGCCCATTCGGTGGAGGTACGCCAGGACGGCGAGCTGGTCGGCGGCCTGTATGGCCTGGCCATGGGCCGGCTGTTCTTCGGCGAATCGATGTTCAGCCGGGCCGACAACGCCTCCAAGGTCGGCTTCGTGACCCTGGTGCAGCACCTGCGCCAGGCCGGCTTCGTGCTCATCGACTGCCAGATGCCGACCAACCACCTGCACAGCCTGGGCGCCCGCGCCATCAGCCGGGCCAGTTTCGCCGAGCACCTGGCGTGCTACCTGGACCAACCCAACGGCGCCAGCTGGGTCGCCTAGGCGAGTTCCCGGAGCTGGCTTACACTTAGAGACAACGTCTCACCGAAGGGGTTGATCATGACAGAGCTGGCGCGGTTGAAGTTCTATGCCACTCAACCCCACTCCTGCAGCTACCTGCCGGACGAGCAGGCGACCACGCTGTTTCTCGACCCGAGCCAGCCGATGGACGTGCACGTGTATGCCGACCTGTCGGAAATGGGCTTTCGCCGCAGCGGCGACCACCTGTACCGCCCGCATTGCCAGAACTGCAACGCCTGCGTGCCAGCGCGCATTCCCGCCGCGCGCTTCATCCCCAACCGCCAGCAGCGCCGCATCCTCAAGCGCAACGCCGACCTGAGCGTCAACGCCGTGCGCCCGGTGTTCAAGGAAGAGTACTTCGACCTGTACCGGCGCTACATCGAGCAACGCCACGCCGATGGCGACATGTACCCGCCCAGCCGCGACCAGTTCTCCACGTTCCTGGTGCGCGACCTGCCGTTCTGCTGGTTCTACGAGTTCCGCCTGGCGGACCGGCTGCTGGCGGTGGCAGTGTGCGACTTGCTGCCCAACGGCCTGTCGGCGGTATACACCTTCTATGAGCCCGAGGAGGAGCGCCGCAGCCTGGGGCGCTACGCCATTCTCTGGCAGATCACCGAGGCGCTGCGCCAGAACCTCGAGGCGGTGTACCTGGGCTACTGGATCAAGAACTGCAAGAAGATGAACTACAAGACCCAGTATCGCCCGATCGAGCTGCTGATCAACCAGCGCTGGGTCACCCTCAATTGAAAGCATTGGCTTGAAACACAATTTTCGGGCATAATCCACGCCACTTTTTTTGCCCGGTGCAGTCGTGCGTCGGGCCATCACTGGACACCGAGGGCTTTACTGCATGTCGAAAGAAGACAGCTTCGAAATGGAAGGCACTGTCGTCGACACCCTGCCCAACACCATGTTCCGCGTGGAGTTGGAAAACGGGCACGTCGTTACCGCGCACATCTCCGGCAAGATGCGCAAGAACTACATCCGTATTCTCACTGGCGACAAGGTCCGCGTCGAACTGACGCCCTACGACCTGAGCAAGGGCCGCATCACCTACCGTGCGCGCTAAGCTCAAGCCATGAAAAAGCCCGGCCATGTGCCGGGCTTTTTTGTGCGCGCGGGATAGGTTCGTCGTGCAGGAGCCGGCCTTGCCGGCGAACACGGCACAGGTGTCAAGCACCGCGTTGCCTGGTTCGCCAGCAAGGCTGGCTCCTACGGCCCTGGGCAGGCCGTGGGAGCCCTGGCTTACGCAACCTCTGCCGTGGTCTCGTAGTCGAACACCAGTTCGCCATCGCGCAAGTCGATGTGCACCACGCCGCCATGCTCGGCCAGCTCGCCGAACAGGATCTCCTCGGCCAGTGGCCGCTTGATCTTGTCCTGGATCAGCCGCGCCATTGGCCGCGCGCCCATCTGCACATCGTAACCCGAGGCCGCCAGCCAGCCGCGGGCGGCATCGCTGACTTCCAGCAACACGCGCTTGTCTTCCAGCTGCGCCTGCAGTTCGATGAGGAACTTGTCGACGATGCTCTTGATCGTCTCGTGGGACAGGCGGCCGAACTGGATGATGGTATCCAGGCGGTTGCGGAACTCCGGCGTGAAGCTCTTGCGGATGACTTCCATGGCGTCGGACGAGTGGTCCTGGTGGGTGAAGCCGATCGAGGCCCGCGCGGCGGTTTCGGCGCCGGCGTTGGTGGTCATGATCAGGATCACGTTGCGGAAGTCCGCCTTGCGCCCGTTGTTGTCGGTCAGGGTCCCGTGGTCCATCACCTGCAGCAGCAGGTTGAAGACCTCCGGGTGGGCCTTCTCGATTTCGTCGAGCAGCAGCACGCAATGCGGTTGCTTGGTGATCGCTTCGGTCAGCAGGCCACCCTGGTCAAAGCCGACATAGCCCGGCGGCGCACCGATCAGGCGCGACACGGTGTGCCGCTCCATGTACTCGGACATGTCGAAGCGCACCAGTTCCACCCCCAGCGCCTTGGCCAGCTGGCGCGCGGCTTCGGTCTTGCCGACACCGGTAGGGCCGGCGAACAGGAACGAGCCGACCGGCTTGTCCGGCGCCTTGAGCCCGGCACGGGACAGCTTGATCGCGGTGGCCAGCGAGTCGATGGCCGGGTCCTGGCCGAACACGGTCAGTTTCAGGTCACGCTCGAGGTTGCGCAGCAGCTCCTTGTCGGAACTGGTGACATGCTTGGGCGGAATCCGCGCGATCTTGGCGACGATGTCCTCCACCTGCGGCACGTCGATGCGCTTGACCCGGCTGGCTTCCGGTTGCAGGCGCTGGTAGGCGCCGGCTTCGTCGATCACATCGATGGCCTTGTCCGGCATGTGCCGGTCATTGATGTAGCGCGAGGCCAGTTCGGCGGCGGCGCGCAGGGCTTCGTCGCTGTACTCGATGTTGTGGTGGCTCTCGAAACGGCCCTTCAGCCCACGCAGGATACCCACGGTGTCCTCCACCGAAGGCTCGGTGACGTCGACCTTCTGGAAGCGCCGCGCCAGGGCGCGATCCTTCTCGAAAATGCCGCGAAATTCCTGGAAGGTGGTCGAGCCGATGCAACGAATGTCGCCGGACGACAGCAGCGGCTTGAGCAGGTTGGAGGCGTCCATCACGCCACCGGAGGCGGCACCGGCACCGATGATGGTGTGGATCTCGTCGATGAACAGGATCGCCTGCGGGCGCTTGCGCAGCTCGCCGAGCAGCGCCTTGAAGCGCTTCTCGAAGTCGCCGCGGTACTTGGTACCGGCCAGCAGCGCGCCGAGGTCCAGCGAGTAGACCACGCTCTGGGCCAGCAGGTCGGGCACCTGGCCGTCGACGATGCGCTTGGCCAGGCCTTCGGCGATGGCGGTCTTGCCGACCCCGGCCTCACCCACCAGCAGCGGGTTGTTCTTGCGACGGCGGGCAAGGATCTGGGCAACGCGCTCGACCTCCTGCTCGCGGCCCACCAGCGGGTCGATACGCCCGGCGCGGGCCAGTTCGTTGAGGTTGCTGGCGTAGGCGTCCAGCGGATTGCTGGAAGACGACGCCTCGCCGCCCTCCTCGTCCTGCATGTCCTGGTCGCTGTCGGTGTTCGGTCCATGGCCCGGCACCTTGCTGATGCCGTGGGCGATGTAGTTGACCACGTCGATGCGCGCCACGCTCTGCTGCTTGAGCAGGAACACGGCCTGGCTTTCCTGTTCGCTGAAGATCGCCACCAGCACGTTGGCGCCGGTCACTTCGCGCTTGCCGGAGCTTTGCACGTGGAACACGGCACGCTGCAGCACACGCTGGAAGCCCAGGGTCGGCTGGGTCTCACGGTCCTCGTCATGCACGGGGATCAGCGGCGTGGTCGAATCGATGAACTCTTGCAGGTCGTGCTTGAGCTTGTCGAGATTGGCGCCACAGGCGCGCAGAACGGTCGCAGCAGCCTCGTTGTCAAGGAGTGCCAGCAACAGGTGTTCGACGGTCATGAACTCATGACGCTTCGAACGGGCCTCCTTGAAGGCCAGATTGAGGGTGACTTCGAGCTCGCGGTTTAACATAGCTTCACCTCATACCCAAGTGGTCGGCGATTAACCGTCCTTCTCGATTTCACAGAGTAGCGGATGCTGGCTTTCCCTGGCGTATTGGTTGACCTGCATGGCCTTTGTTTCGGCGATGTCACGGGTAAACAATCCGCACACTGCCCGCCCTTCGGTATGGACGGTCAGCATGATCTTGGTCGCCAGCTCGCGGTTCAGATTGAAGAACGTCTCGAGCACTTCGACGACGAAATCCATTGGCGTGTAGTCATCGTTGAACAAAACCACCTTGTACATCGGTGGCGCCTGCAGGATCGGCTTGGCCTCCTGAACCGCGAGACCCGCGCCGTCGTCCTCATGCCCGTCTTCATGCGACTGGGGGCGATCCTGATTGAATGTTAGTCGAATCTTACTGAGTACATGCATGGAAAGAATTTCATCATGATCGACAGGTTAAGGTTGTGGGTTGACCGCGCAGGCCATGCTGGGCGCGGGCGCCGCCTGACCTTGACTATCGGCAAAACGGTGTTACAACCAATAAGAACCCACCGTGGTCGATAAAGATCCGCGCAGTCAACCAGATTTTCTCGCATGGTGCGTATGCGGATGAAGTGGATGATACTCCAGTGATGGAGTCCTTTGCAGAGGGACATAGGGATGGCAAGCGGTAAAGTCAAGTGGTTCAACAATGCCAAGGGCTACGGATTCATCAACGAAGACGGTAAGACCGATGACCTGTTCGCCCATTATTCGGCGATTCAGATGGACGGTTACAAGACGCTGAAGGCCGGGCAAGCCGTAAATTTCGAGATCATCCAGGGACCCAAGGGGCTGCATGCGACCGAGATAAAAAGCGCGACTGTCAGCGCCCCGGCCGGCGCGACGAGCCCAGGCAATACCGTCCAAGCCTGATCCCTGCTGCATCTGCCGGTAAACGTAAAAACCGGTCGCTTCTTTAATTAAGGAGGCGACCGGTTTTTTTAGGCTCGTCGCGTCATACCTGCCAAGGGCCAGGTGGCAGCCTTGCGGCGACCCCCTGATGCCCCCAGCCCAGAAACCTACATATGCTTGATCAAGGCCTCGCCAAAGCCCGAGCTGCCCACCAAGGTCGCGCCATCCATCAGGCGCTCGAAGTCGTAGGTCACGGTCTTGGCCGCAATCGCGCCATTGGTCCCCTTGATGATCAGGTCGGCCGCCTCGGTCCAGCCCATGTGCCGCAGCATCATTTCAGCTGAAAGAATCACCGAGCCCGGATTGACCTGGTCCTTGCCGGCGTACTTGGGCGCGGTCCCGTGGGTGGCCTCGAACATCGCCACCGTGTCGGAGAGGTTGGCGCCCGGGGCGATGCCGATGCCGCCTACCTCCGCCGCCAGGGCGTCGGACAGGTAGTCACCGTTGAGGTTGAGGGTGGCGATCACGTCGTATTCGGCCGGGCGCAGCAGGATCTGCTGGAGCATGGCGTCGGCGATGGCATCCTTGACGATCACCTCGCAGCCAGTCCTGGGGTTCTTGAACTTCATCCACGGGCCGCCATCGAGCAGTTCGGCGCCGAATTCGTCGCGGGCCACTTCATAGCCCCAGTCCTTGAACGCGCCTTCGGTGAACTTCATGATGTTGCCCTTGTGCACCAGGGTCAGCGACTTGCGGTCGTTGTCCACCACGTACTGCAGGGCTTTGCGCACCAGGCGCTTGGTGCCCTCCTTCGACACCGGCTTGACGCCGATGCCGCAGTCCTGGTCGAAGCGGATCTTGGTGACGCCCATTTCCTCCTTGAGGAACTTGATCACCTTGTTCGCCTCGGGCGAGCCGGCCTTCCACTCGATCCCGGCATAGATGTCCTCGGAGTTCTCGCGGAAGATCACCATGTCGACATCGCCCGGTTTCTTGACCGGGCTGGGCACGCCCTGGAACCACACCACCGGGCGCAGGCACACGTACAGGTCGAGCTGCTGGCGCAGGGCCACGTTGAGCGAACGGATGCCACCGCCGACCGGGGTGGTCAGCGGCCCCTTGATCGACACCACGTAGTCTTTCACTGCGTCCAGGGTTTCCTGGGGCAGCCAGGTGTCCTGGTCGTACACCTGGGTGGCCTTCTCGCCGGCGTACACCTCCATCCAGGCGATCTTGCGCTTGCCGCCATAGGCCTTGGCCACGGCGGCGTCGACCACCTTGATCATCACCGGCGAGACATCCACGCCGATGCCGTCGCCCTCGATGTAGGGAATGATGGGGTTGTCGGGCACATTGAGCGAATGGTCTGCATTGACGGTGATCTTGCTGCCGTCGGCCGGAACCTTGATTTTCTGGTATCCCATGCTGCACTACTCCGCTGTTTCGCTGGTGTGATTGGAAAACGTGCGATGCAATGAGCCTAAACCACATCCGCCGACCTGCAAGGCGATCGCCTCAGCCACGCTCGTCCAGCAGTGCGCGGATCACCTGTTCCTGGCCGGCATAGTCGCCCTCGCCGAAATGCACGTGGCGCACCTGGCCCTGGCGGTCGACGAAGTAATGCGCCGGCCAGAACTGGTTGCCCCAGGCGTTCCAGATCCGGTAGTCGTTGTCCACCGCCACCGGGTAGTCGATGCCCAGCTGGCGAACCTGCGCGCGCAGGCTGTCGATATCATGCTCGTAGGCGTACTCCGGGGTATGCACGCCGATCACCAGCAGGCCCTGGTCGCCGTAGCGCCGGGCCCAGTCGTTGACGTGCACCAGGCTGCGCCGGCAGTTGACGCAGTCGTAGGTCCAGAAGTCCACCAGCAGCACCTTGCCCTTGAGTGCCTGAGCCTGCAACGGCGGCGAGTTTAGCCACTGCCGGGCACCGGCCAGCGACGGCATGGGGCCGTAGCTGTCGCGGGCCAGCAGATGGCCGGCCAGCCCCAACCCGACCAGGGCCAGGGCCACGCCTCCGGCCTTGAGCAGGCGGCGCTGGCCGCGCGCCTCAGTTGTCATGGCAGCCACTGGTGGCATAGGTGCGGTACTCGACGCTCTGCACCTTGCCCTGGGAATCGAGGTAATCCATGCGGGTGTTGACCACGCCGCAGGTATCGCGCTGCTCGTCCTTGACCGAGAGTACTTTCTTCACGTCCAGCTGGTCGCCGTAGCGGTACTGCATCACGCTGGCCTGGTTGAGCGAAGCGCTGCTGGCCTGGGCAGTGAGGGCGCCGAAGCCAAGGGCGGCGAACAGGGCGGCGCTGGCGAGGGTCTTGAGGGTCATGGCATGTCTCCTGGTACGGGGCTGGGTGTGGGGAGGCCGTGCTCCCCGGTCGAGAGCCATTTCACCCTCGCCAGGTATCGCGCTTGTGTCCGCTCGGGCCCTGCCGTGCGTCTTGCTGTATCTGTACCAGCGGCAGATACACTGCAATACAAACCGAGGCAGGCAAGCCCCGGCTCGCTCGGTACACTGCGCCCAACCTTCACCTACAAGGACACCCCCGATGGAGCATGTCGATCACATCCTGGTCGTCGACGACGACCGCGAAATCCGCGAACTGGTCGGCAACTACCTGAAGAAGAACGGCCTGCGCACGAGCATCGTCGCCGACGGCCGGCAGATGCGCGCCTTCCTGGAGAACAACGCGGTCGACCTGATCGTGCTCGACATCATGATGCCCGGCGACGACGGCCTGCTGCTGTGTCGCGAACTGCGCGCCGGCAAGCACCGCAACACGCCGGTGCTGATGCTCACCGCGCGCAACGACGAGACCGACCGTATCATCGGTCTGGAGATGGGCGCCGACGACTACCTGACCAAACCATTCTCGGCCCGCGAGCTGCTGGCACGGATCAACGCCGTGCTGCGCCGCACGCGCATGCTGCCGCCCAACCTGACCATCAGCGAAAGCAGCCGGTTGATCGCCTTCGGCCCCTGGCGCCTGGACACCACCTCGCGCCACCTGCTCGACAGCGAAGGCACCCTGGTGGCGCTGTCGGGCGCCGAGTACCGCCTGCTGCGGGTGTTCCTCGACCATCCGCAGCGGGTGCTCAGCCGCGAGCAACTGCTCAACCTCACCCAGGGCCGCGAGGCGGACATCTTCGACCGCTCCATCGACCTGCTGGTCAGCCGCCTGCGCCAGCGCCTGGGCGACGACGCCCGCGAGCCCACCTGCATCAAGACCGTGCGCAGCGAAGGCTATGTGTTCTCGCTGGCGGTGCAGCTGCTGGAGGCGCCGGCATGAAATGGCCTCGCACCCTGGCCTCGCGCCTGGCGCTGATCTTCTTCACCGGGCTGGTACTGGCCTACGGCCTGTCGTTTAGCCTGCAGGCCTACGAGCGTTACGTCAGCAGCCGCTCGATGATGCTCAGCAACCTGGAGCTGGACGTGTCCACTTCGGTGGCCATTCTCGACCGCCTGCCCGCCGCCGAGCGTCCGGCCTGGTTACCGCGCCTTGAACGGCGCACCTACCGCTACCGCCTGGACGACGGTCTGTCCGGCGAGGCGATGCCCAGCGACGACCCGCCCATGGCCGCCGACTCCATCGTCAAGGCCATCGGCGACCGCTACCGCCTGACCTTCCAGGAAATCCCCGGGCCCGCGGCGCACTTCCAGGCCCACTTGCGCCTGGCCGACGGCGCGCCGCTGACCATCGACGTCACCCCGGCTGCGGTGCCGGTAGCCAGCTGGCTGCCGGTGGTACTGCTGATCCAGCTGGCGGTATTGCTGGCCTGCACCTGGCTCGCCGTGCGCCTGGCCATTAGACCGTTGACCCGCTTGGCCCAGGCGGTGGACAACCTCGACCCGAACCGTCCCGGCCCGCAGCTCGACGAACGCGGCCCGCGCGAGGTGCGCTACGCCGCCGTGGCGTTCAATGCCCTGCAGGCACGCATCGCCGCCTACCTCAAGGAGCGCATGCAACTGCTGGCGGCGATCTCCCACGACCTGCAAACACCGATCACGCGCATGAAGCTGCGCGTCGAGCAGATGGACGACGGGCTGGAAAAGGAAAAGCTCTGGCACGACCTCGGAGCCATGGAGCACCTGGTGCGCGAAGGCGTGGCCTATGCCCGCAGCATGGACAGCAGCACCGAGGCGCCGTGCAAGGTCAACCTCGACGCCTTCCTCGACAGCCTGGTGTTCGACTACCAGGACAGCGGCGCCCAGGTGCAGCGCCAGGGCAGCGCCCAGGTCACCCTGCACACCCGCCCCCACGCCCTGCGCCGGGTGCTGGTGAACCTGGTGGACAATGCGCTGAAGTTCGCCGGTGCCGCGCAGTTGGAGGTGGGCCGCGAGGAGGGCGTGACGCTGATCCGCGTGCTCGACGACGGCCCCGGCATCCCCGAGGCCGAACTGGACGACGTGCTCAAGCCGTTCTACCGGGTCGAGGGCTCGCGTAACCGCAGCACCGGCGGCACCGGGCTGGGCCTGGCCATCGCCCAGCAGCTGACCCAGGCCATGGGTGGCAACCTGACCCTGCGCAACCGTGCCGAAGGCGGGTTGTGCGCGCAGGTCGAGCTGCGCTGAATCCACAGCTGCGACCTCTGATCAGACACTCTCCTGTAGGAGCGGCCTTGTGTCGCGAAAGGGGCGCGTAGCGGCCCCAGCGATTCTTGCTTCAATGCTGAAACCCGGGGGCTGCTGCGCAGCCCTTTCGCGACGCGAGGCCGCTCCTACAGGGATTGCGCAAGGCCTGAGGCGAGGGGCCAACAAAGCAAGATCGTTCAAGCCAGCCTCTGACCTGTCTGGCATGCTGGCCTGCCCTGTCGATCGTTGCCGCCTTCATGTCCAGCCCGCCCCTCGCCCGCCAAGCCTTTCTCCATGGCGCCATCGCCATCCTGCCCTTGTCCCTGGCCGTCGCGCCCTGGGGCTTGCTGGCCGGTTCCATGGCCATCGAAGCCAACCTCAGCGCCTGGCAAGGCCAGGGGCTGTCGGCCATCGTCTTCGCCGGCGCCGCGCAACTGGTAGCGATCGGCATGCTCAAGGGCGGCGCCAACCTGTTCTCGATCCTCCTCACCACCTTGCTGCTGACCTCGCAGCACCTGCTCTACGGGCTGTCGATGCGCCCCGTGCTGTCGGGCCTGCCCACCCGCTGGCGGCTGGGCCTGGGCTTTTTGCTCACCGACGAATTCTTCGCCTTGACCAGTCACCATGACCAGCAGCAGTTCAACCGCTGGTACGCCCTGGGTGTCGGCTTGACCTTCTACGTGGCGTGGAACCTGTTCACCCTGGCCGGCATCGTCCTGGGCCAGAACATCCCGCACCTGGACCAGCTGGGCCTGGACTTCTCCATCGTCGCCACCTTCGTCGCGCTGATCGCGCCGCTGGTGCGCAACCTGCCGACCCTGGTGTGCGTGGCGGTGTCATTGTTCTGCTCGGTGCTGTTCAGCTACTGGCACTGGGAAACCGCCTTGGTCGCCGCCGGCCTGCTGGGCATGGCCGCCGGCTTCATCTGCCAGAAATTCTCCGGAGGCCGTGGATGATCTGGTTGCTGATCTTCGCCATGGGCGCGGTGGTGTTCCTCAACCGCTACGCCTTTCTCGAGCCGCGCTTGCCGCTGCGCCTGAGCTCCAACGCGCGGCAATTCCTCGGCTTCGCCGTGCCGGGCATGCTCACCGCGATCTGCGGGCCGATCATCTTCCTGCCCGAGCATCAGCTCGACCTGAGCCCGTTCAACCCCTACCTGCTCGGTTCGCTGGTGGCCATCACCCTGGTGCTGTTGACCCGCAGCGTGTTGCTGAGCATGCTGGCGAGCATGTTGATCTTCTTCCTCCTGCGCAGCTGGCTGGCATGAGCACGCCCCTGCGCGAACAAACCCACCTGTGGCAGGCGCCGGCCCTGGGCGATGTCGAGATGCTGCACGCCCGTTACCTTCAGCAGCGCTTCGCCCCGCATGTGCACGAAGGCTATGTGTTCACGGTGATCGAGTCCGGCGCCCAGCGTTTCTGGCACCGCGGCAGCGAGCACCTGGCGCCGGTGGGCAGCATGGTGCTGATCAACCCCGACGAACTGCACACCGGCGCCACCGCCCATGAGACAGGATGGCGCTACCGTGGTTTCTACCCCGAGCACGCGCGGGTCACCGGGGTACTCGACGAACTGGAACTGGGCCGCCATGGCCTGCCCCGCTTCAAGGACAGCGTGATCCAGGACCCGGCCCTGGCCGCCGCCTTCAGCCACCTGCACCGACTGTCCGAGACCGCCGCCAGCGCCCTGGAGCAACAGACTGCCTGGCGCCAGGCGGTACTGGCGCTGGTGCAGCGCCATGGCCACTGCGCCGAACCCGTCGCGCCCGGCAACGAGCCACTGGCCGTGACCCGCGCCCGCGAGTTGCTGGAAAGCCAGCTGGCCGACCCACCGTCGCTGGAAACCCTGGCCACGGCCGTGAACCTGTCGCCTTTCCACTTCGCCCGGGTGTTCCGCCAGGCCACCGGCTTGCCACCCCACGCCTGGCTCAAACAGCGGCGCCTGGCGCGGGCACGGGAGCTGCTCAAAAGCGGCCAGCCGGCCCTGGAGGTCGCCTTCCTGCTCGGCTTCGCCGACCAGAGCCACCTGAGCCGGCAGTTCAAGCAGGCCTATGGGGTGCCCCCCGGCGCCTATCGCCAGGCCTGCCTCAACCTGGGCTAGTTGCGCGGCTCCAGGCGCCTGGAGTCAGCCCGGTCAGGCCACGGAAGAAGGCGATGAAGGCGCTGTCGGTGGCAAAACCCAGCTCATCGGCAATCGCCCCGAGCGGGCGCTGCAGCGCCAACTGCTCCACCGCGCGCAACAGGCGCCACTGTTGCCGCCACTGCTGATAGGACAGGCCGGTGTCGCGCCTTATCAGGCGGCTGATGGTTTTTTCGCTGGCGCCCACCTGGCCCGCCAACTCGCCCAAGGCTGGCGGCAAGCGGTCGAGATGCTCCACCAGCCGCGCCAAACGCCGATCCCCCGGCAGTGGCAGGAACATCGGCTGGCGCGGCGCCTGCTGCAGCTCGCTCAGGCACAGCGCCAACAGGTGCGCGGCGGCGCCCTGGTCCCAAACCGTGGCGAACGGCGCCAGGGCGATGCGCTCGACCAGCTCGCGCAACAACGGGTTGACACTGAGGACCGTGACCTGGGTCGGCAGGCCCTCGCACAGCGCCGCGGTGAAATACAGCGAACGATAATCCACGGTCTCGCGCATCCGCGCGCGGTGTTCGAGCCCCGCCGGGATCCACGCCGCCTGGGTCGGTGGCAACAGGCACAGGCGCCCGGGCGTGTCGATACGCACGCAGCCCTGGCGGGTGAACAGCAACTGGCCACGGTCATGCCGATGACACCCGGAGTCGTGCGCGCCCAGGGCCGAGCAGATACCCAGCACCGGGGAGCCGAAGGCATCGGGATCGAACGATGAGTCGGGGTCCAGCCAGGCCATGCAGGGTTGTCCGTTTTCGACGGTAAATTGTTCAACTTGCGATAATAGCCCAGCCGCCCACGCATCTACCATGGCCGCCCCTTCCCGCCCAAGGTGTCGACAGCATGCTTTCCCGTTCCTGGCTGGCCCTGGCCAGTGCCCTGCTGATGTTCCCGCAGGTCGCCGAAACCCTGTACAGCCCGGCCCTGGTCTCGCTGGCCGAGCACTTTGGCGTGACCGCCGCCCAGGCCTCGCTGACCCTGTCGCTCTACTTCATTGCGTTCGCCGCCGGGGTGCTGGCCTGGGGGCGCCTGTGCGACCGCTGGGGGCGGCGCCCGAGCATGCTGGCCGGGCTGCTGCTGTACAGCGTCGCGGCCCTGGCCGCGCTGCTGGCGCGCGACTTCAGCCAGTTGCTGGGCACCCGGGTGGTGGCGGCTTTCGCGGCGGCGGTGGGCTCGGTGGTGACCCAGACCGTATTGCGCGATCGCCATCAGGGCGAGGAGCTGGCCCGGGTCTTTACCCTGATCGGTGCCTGCCTGGCCCTCAGCCCTGCCCTGGGCCTGCTCAGCGGCGCCTGGCTGGAGCGCGCCCTTGGCTACCAGGGGGTGCTGGCCGGACAGTTACTGATGGCCGCGACCTTGCTGGCCTGGGCCTGGCGCTGCCTGCCGGAGACCCACAGCGGTCCGCGCCAGGCGCCCGCCATCGGCCAACTGCTCTGGCGCCTGCTCAGCGACCGCCGCATCCAGCGGGCCAGCGCCCTGGTGGCGGTGTTCAACGTCAGCGTGTTCAGTTGGTACAACCTGGCACCCTTCATGTTCGAGCGGCTCGGCGCCAGCGCCTGGATGGGTTATTCCGGCGTGGCCCTGGCCGGCGGCGCATTGCTGGGCGCGCGACTCAATGGCTGGCTGTTGCGGCGCGGGCTCGTGGTTGCCCGCCTGCTGCGCCTGGCCTGCCTGCTCGACCTGCTGGCGGCGGTGATGATGCTGGGGTTGGCCGACAGCCTGTGGTCAGTGGCGGCCATGCTGCTGGTGATGGTCGCCTTCGCCATGGCCATCCCACTGGTGCTCAGCTCGGCACTGGTCGATTACGGCGATTGCCGCGGCAGTGCCGGGGCGCTGTTCGGGCTGTTCTACTATCTGCAGATCGGCGCAGGGCTGATGCTGGTGGGGGCCACCCAGGCACTGGCGGCGACGCTGCTGGCTTGCGCGTTGCTGGCCTGCGCCCTGGCCGCCGGCTACCGCGCCTGAGTGCCCAGGCAATCGCGCGTGCCACTGCTACACTCAAGGGGCTGAACGGAGGAACCCGCCATGTCCGAACGAGAGATCACCACCCTGATCACCCTGATGAACCAGCGCCAGGCCTGCCTGAGCAGCGCCTGCAAGGAAATCGCCGACTGGATCGACCGCCAGGGCGACATACCCGCTGCGGGCAAGATCCGCGCCAGCCTCAAGGCCCTGGAGGCCGAGGACGCCCAGGTGCGCAAGACCCTGACCTCGCTGAACATCGAACGGCCGCTGCCCAGGTTCCGTAGCTGACAGGGCTGATTTGCAGCCCTCGTGCCACGAACGGGGCGCAGCGCGCCCCCGATCCACGCTCAGTGATTCATGTGCCCATGGTCATGCCCGCCGCCAGCCTCGGCGTTGAGCGCGCGAACCGGTGCCTGCACCTGCAGGGTTTCTTTCACGCCCTTGGCATCTTCGATGGTCAAGGTCAGCGGCACCTGCTCGCCTTCCTTCACCTGCTGTTTCAGGCCCATCAGCATCACGTGGTAGCCGTTCGGGTCCAGGATCACCGGCTTGCCCGCCGGCAGCTCGACCGCCTTCACCTCACGCATGCCCATCACGTCGCCGTGCATGGTCATCTCGTGCACCTGCACGGTCTTGGCCACGGGCGAAGCCACGCCCACCAGCTTGCTGTCGCTGCTGGCGGTCAGGGTCATGAAGGCGCCGGTGGCCTGCTGCTGCGCCACGCTGGCGCGCACCCAGGCGTCGCTCACGGTGGTCTGGGCCAGGGCTGGCAAGGCCAGGCCCAGCAGGGCCAGGGCGGCCAGGCCGCGTTTGATCGGTTGCATCGACATTCAGCAGATCTCCATCAGGGTGACCAGGTCTTCGGCGCATTCCTTGGCGTTCAGGGAATGGCCCAGGCTCAGGCGCAGGGTGCTACGCGTATCGTAGACGTAGCTGGTGGACGAGTGAGAGATGGTGTAGGTGTCGCCGGCCGGGACCTTTTCGTAGAACACCTTGAACTCCCGGGCCACCGCGTCGATTTCCTCGGGCGTGCCGGTCAGGGCGACGATCGACGGGTCGAAGGCCTTGACGTAGGCGTCGAGCACCTCAGGGGTGTCGCGCTCCGGGTCCAGGGTGATGAACACCGGCTGGAACAGGTCGCGGTCGCGGCCACGGAGGATCTTGCGGATCTGCGCCACGCGCGCCATGGCGGTCGGGCAGACAGCCGGGCACTGGGTGAAACCGAAGAAGATCATCGGCATCGAGCCATAGAAGCTCGATAGGGTCCGCTCGTTGCCTTGCGTATCCTTGAGCTTGAACTTGCGCCCGAGGATCTCGTTGCTCATGTTCTTGCCGTACTTGAAGTCCAGGCCCCGAGCCGGGCTGCAGCCCGCCAGCAGGCCGAGCCCCAGTACGCCCATCCCGGCGACAACCGCGCGCCGGGTCAACAGATCATTCATGGAACCATCCTTTACAGGGAAGGTGCCGACCCCTGGGATGGGCCGGCCAGAAAACCGGGGCATTCTGTCACGCCACCCCCACCCCATCTACCCGCGACACGGCTGATCGGCCTGCAGCCCTTTGAATACGGGGCGCGACCTGTTGTCGCAGGGGTTGAATTGGTAACAGTTTATTGCTACGTGCCGATTCAGTGCTGCAACCTGTGCATGCGCCTGGCGATCGCCGGGCAGCCGTTGATGTCGACGGCCTTCTGCCAGAACTCACCACGCAGCGGGCTGCGGCGATTCGCGGCAAAGCCGAGCAGGCGGTAGAGCTCGGCCTGGTAGGACGGCGCATCGCCCCATTGCAACTGGAGGTCTTTCGGGTCCTGCTTGACGCACTCCAGGGTCACCGCCGGCTGCGGATAGTAGCCAGAGAACTGGGAAAAATCGTCAAGCGCCTGGCTCAGCGCCGGCCCGTAGGCAGGCCCATCGACATAGCCGATGCATTGGTTGGCGATACGCAAAGCGGCTGGGGCGAAGCCTTGCTCCAGGCTCTTGACCAACAGCGTGCATTGGCCAGGGTCGTCGAGCACAGGCGCATCCGGCTGATAGGCGAAGCGGTAGAGCGCCATTCGATACTGGGCCACGGCATGCCCTGCAGCGACCGCGCGCTGCAACTGTTGCAGCGCCGGGCGCCATTCACCGCGCAATTGGCTCAGGCGGGGCTCCAGGTCCTGGGCGGCGATGCCTTCGGCCACCTGCTGGATCATCCGCATCAGCTGTGGCTCGAGCGCGTCGAGACTGGCCACCGCCTGGCGGTAGTCGGCCTCGCTGTTGCCTGGGGGCTGGTAGGCCCCCAGGACGTGGCTCGAGAGCATCAGGGTAAACAGCGCGACACAGCAACGGTGCATACCGAGCGTCCTTGTTCAGTCCAATGAGAGTAACTCAACGCACCGCGGGGCAAGCCCGCTCCCACGCCTGGACAGCAGCTGCATCCAGGCGTGGGAGCGGGCTTGCCCCGCGATGTAAAGCACACAACCTAGTAGTAGGCGTTTTCCTTGTTGCTGTGGTCGGTCACGTCACGCACGCCCTTGAGCTCGGGAATGCGCTCGAGCAGGGTGCGCTCGATGCCTTCCTTGAGCGTGACGTCGGCCTGGCCGCACCCTTGGCAACCACCGCCGAACTGCAGCACGGCAATACCGTCGTCGACCACGTCCACCAGGCTCACGGCGCCGCCGTGGCTGGCCAGGCCCGGGTTGATCTCGGTCTGCAGGTAGTAGTTGATCCGCTCGTTGATCGGGCTGTCCTCGTTGACCATCGGCACCTTGGCGTTCGGCGCCTTGATGGTCAGCTGGCCGCCCATGCGGTCGGTGGCGTAGTCCACCAGCGCGTCCTCGAGGAACGGCACGCTGACGGCGTCCAGGTAGGCGGTGAAGCTTTTCAGGCCCACCGGCTCATCGTCGGGTTTCTCTTCGCCCGGCTTGCAGTAGGCGATGCAGGTCTCGGCGTACTGGGTGCCCGGCTGGGTGATGAAAATACGGATGCCGATGCCAGGCGTGTTCTGCTTGGAGAGCAGATCGGCCAGGTAATCATGGGCGGCGTCGGTAATGGTTATAGCGCTCATGGAAGTTCCTCACAGACTTGCCGGCAGTGTACGCCAACCCGGCCCTTGAACAAAGTCCTAGTATTTGACTCGGGATAGCGCCAGCGCCGGTTCCCGGCCCGATCGCGCCGCGAACACGGCCTGCAGCCGCTGGTACAGGCCGCGTTCCAGCCAGTGATAGCTGAGCCACGACATTAGTCCGATTGACGGCACGCACAGGGCGAACACCAGGTACGGGTTCAGGCGCAGTCGTTCGCTGGCGAACAGCCCGGCGTAGAGCACCAGCACATGCACCAGGTACACCGAATACGAGCAATCGCCCAGTGCCTTGAGCAGGCGCTTGCCCTTGAAATACGGTTCCAGGGCGATGAACGCCAGCACCACCAGGGCGCTGGGCACGCCCCAGTGCAGCAGGCGCAGCGAGGCGTCCAGGTGGTACAGCGCCAGCGCGGCCAGCACCAGCAGCCCCAGCGGCAGCCACAACCCCTCGCGCACCAGGCCGCGGCGGTACAGCACGCCCAGCCCGATGCCGAGCAGGAACTCGTAGACGATGTCGTTGTTGTAGAAGCGGCTGAGCACGCCCAGGCGCCCCAGCACCTCGCTGACCAATAGCAACGCCGCGGTGACCAGCAGCAGGTGGTGGCGCTGGCGCACCAGGAAGGCCAGGCCGAACAGCAGGTAGAAGAACATCTCGAAGTTCAGCGTCCAGCCGACGTTGAGGGTCGGGTACAGCCCGTAGCCGCCCGGGTTCTCGGCCGGAATGAACAGCAGCGACAGCAGCAGGTGCTGCCATTCGAACACCTGGTGCGGCATCCAGCGGTTGGCGATCAGCATCAGCACCGCCATCAGCAGGGTGTAGAACCAGTAGGCGGGCACGATGCGCAGGGCGCGGTTGAGCAGGAACTGCCCGGGGGCGATGGCTTTGTCGCGGGTCGACAGGTAGATCACCAGCCCGCTGATGACAAAGAAGATGTCCACCCCCACCGCCCCGCGGTCGGCGAGCAGTTGGCCGACGGGGCCGCTGGCGTGGAAGTCGAAGAAGATCTGCATGAAGTGGTGGCAGACCACCACCCAGGCGGCGAATGCCCGGAGAGCCTGAAGCGAATACAGCATGAAATACCCTGCGATTGCCGGTGCGTTGAGGCATCGGCGATCAGGCCACGATCATCGCGGGGCCGTCTCGACCGAAACCGCTCACCGGTTCCGACCGCAGGATGCCGGGAAAGGTCGGGTGCCCTTCCCGGCGGGCCGATCAGAGGTTCTCGTAGCGGTTCATGTCGAGCACGCCCGCTTCTACCGGGTCGGTTTCCTGGATGTAGCGGTTCAGGTCATGGAAGTACTGCCAGAACTGCGGATGGCTGCGACGCACGCCCCAGCGCATGACGATGCGCTCGAACTTGGCGCTGTCGTCGCGCGCCGCCTCCATGTCCTCGACGAACTCTGGCACATCGGCCACCGGAATGTTGAAGATGAAGTTCGGGTAGCTGCTGAGCACGCCCGGGTACAGGGTCAGGCTGTCCAGCCCCGGTTGGTAGCGCGAGGCCTCGCCCAGCAGGAACGCCACGTTGCTGTGGGCGCGGTTGCGCAGCAGGCTGTAGACCTGGCGCTGGCCGCCCTGCCCTTCGATGCGCAGCATGGTCGCCTCGGGCAACTGGCCGATCACCTTGAGCCCCGCCGCCGGGCGCGACACCAAGCGGCTGAGGGTCTGCTCGGCGTCACGGAACTCGACCGGCATCTGCGCCCGAGAGCAGTGGGCGCCCTTGCAGCGGTTGATCGGATCGGGCGCGGCGTTGAGGCTGCCGGTGCGTTCCAGCAGTTTCAGGCCGAAGTCGCGCTTGGGGTCGCGCGGGTCCAGCTTCAGCGCGCTCGCGGTGCTGGTATCGATGTCCTCGTAGTCCATCCACATCTTTACCTTGCCGCTGTTCTGGTACCAGTCGCCGAGGATATGGCCGCGGGCGTCGGCCGGCATCAGGCGCAGGAAGTTGATCTCGGCGCCGTTGCGGATCAAGTCGAAGTACAGGCGCGTCTGCAACTGGTGCGAGACGTTGCCGAACACATCGAAGTTGACCGCCAACTGGTAGTAGGTGCGCTCGAACAGCGGGTAGTCGAACAGCCACATGGTCAGCGGCACGTCACCGATCAGGCCCTTGGTCACCGAGGCGCTGTCGAAGTGGCGGAAGATGCTCAGCAGCGCATTGTCGTTGCCGGCCCACAGGCTCGACCAGCTCGGCGCCGGTTGCTCGGCGTAGGCTTCACGGCGCAGCGCCTCGTATTCGTTGCGTTTGTCGCGGTAGGCATGCCACAGGCTCAGCACGCTGCCGACATCGTCGATCTGCCCCGGCATGGCCAGCAGCGGCGTGGCCTGGCCACGGTACTGGGCATCGGTGATGTACAGGTCGTGGGCCGGCTCCTGGAACAGCGCCCAGAAGTTGTCGCGGATCACGTCGGTGGCGATCTGCCCGCGGCACACCGGGCCGCGGATGAAGGTGCGCACGAAGTATTCGGCGTTATCCAGCATGAACTGGTAGCGGGCCACCGCCGGGATCGCCTCGAAGGTCTCGAACGGGTTGGCGCGGTGGCGCGGGCCGTAGCCCGGCAGCGCAGTGGCGTGCCAGTCGCCGCTGTAGAACAGCTGCTTGACCCGCTTGAGCTTCTGCGGACCCATCGGGTAGGTGATGTGGGTCTTGTGCACGATCACGCCCTGCACCGGGATCAGCCGATAGTAGAAATCGGTGCCCGGCGGGTCGTTGGGCCGGCGCGTGGCGATCAGGTCGACCGTCTGGCCGCTTGGCGTGCGCGAGCGCACCCACTGGAAGAAGTGGCCCGGCTCGCCGCCGACGAAGTGAATGTGCGCCAGGAACAGGTGCTCGTACAGCCAGCGGCCGACCAGCGCCTCGGTCGAACCGGGGCGGTTGAGCAGCTCTTCCCAGTCGGCGATCTGCTTGGTTTCCACCGCGCTGGGCTGGATCGGGTTGCGCTCCACCGGCGCACCTGCCGCCAGCCAGCGCTGCAGGGTCTGGTACTCCTGGTCGCTGAGGCCGGTGACCGCCAGCGGCATGCCCTCCTTGGGATGGGCGCCGGCGTAGGCGTCGAACTCGTGGGGCAGCGGGCACATGTTGTTGCGCGTCAGCCCCAGGACGATGTCCTCGGGCAACTTGGCGTTGGGCGTGAGCGGCGTCTTGTGGCCGAGCTCGAGCATGCGCGCCATCAGCGCGGCCTGGCTGCCCTGCTTGTCGAGCACCGAGTAGAAGCCCTGCTTGCGCCAGCCGGCTTCGTCGCGGGCATCGTAGAACAGCCGCGTGGTGGGCACCGCCTGGCTGCGCTCGCCCTGGTAGACCGGCACCTTCGAGGCGCCGCGCTCGGCGCCCTCGGCGCTGCCCAGGTTGAGCTGGCAGGCCGCGTCGTTGCAGGCGTGGCAGGCCACGCACTTGTCGGTGAAGATCGGTTGGATGTCCCGGGTATATGAAATCGTCGGGCTCGATTGGGGGGCCTGCGCGAACGCCACGCCGCTGATGAGCAAGGCGAAGGCGCTGGCAAGTATGCGATACAGCATGTGCCGATAGTCCTGGTAATTTGAAGCCATCACGATGAGCCTGGCGGGTCCTGAGGTGTTGGGAGCGCGGCACCAACATGAGGGAAATTCATGCAAATGAGCGATGCGCCTAAAATCCGTGCAGCTTTGTTATTATCGGCACCTTCTGATATTTGCCCGACCAGGTAGTCCTATGTCCGACCGCAGCGCTCGTTTACAAGCACTCCAGCACGCACTCAAAGAGCGCATTCTGATCCTCGACGGCGGCATGGGTACTATGATCCAGAGTTACCGCCTCGAGGAACACGACTATCGTGGCACGCGCTTCGCCGATTGGCCAAGCGATGTCAAAGGCAATAATGATTTGCTGCTGCTCAGCCGCCCCGATGTCATCGCCGCCATCGAGAAGGCCTACCTGGACGCGGGCGCCGATATCCTCGAGACCAACACCTTCAACGCCACGCAGATTTCCCAGGCCGACTACGGCATGGAAGCGCTGGTGTACGAGCTCAACGTGCAAGGCGCGCGCATCGCCCGCCAGGTCGCCGACGCCAAGACCCTGGAGACCCCCGACAAGCCACGCTTCGTCGCTGGCGTGCTCGGCCCGACCAGCCGCACCTGCTCGATTTCCCCCGACGTCAACGACCCGGGCTATCGCAACGTCACCTTCGACGAGCTGGTGAGCAACTACACCGAAGCCACCCGCGGCCTGATCGAGGGCGGCGCCGACCTGATCCTGATCGAGACCATCTTCGACACCCTCAACGCCAAGGCGGCGATCTTCGCCGTGCAGCAGGTGTTCGAGGAGGACGATGTCGAGTTGCCGATCATGATCTCCGGCACCATCACCGACGCCTCCGGCCGCACCCTGTCGGGCCAGACCACCGAGGCGTTCTGGAACTCGGTGCGCCACGCCAAGCCGATCTCGGTGGGCCTGAACTGCGCCCTCGGCGCCAAGGACCTGCGCCCCTACCTCGAAGAGCTGGCGACCAAGGCCGATACCCACGTTAGCGCCCACCCCAACGCCGGCCTGCCCAACGCCTTCGGCGAGTACGACGAGACCCCGGCGGAAATGGCCGCGGTGGTCGAGGAATTCGCCGCCAGCGGCTTTCTCAACATCATCGGTGGCTGCTGCGGCACCACGCCGCCGCACATCCAGGCCATCGCCGAGGCCGTGGCCAAGCACAAGCCACGGGCCATCCCGGACATCCCCAAGGCTTGCCGCCTGTCGGGCCTGGAGCCGTTCACCATCGACCGCCAGTCGTTGTTCGTCAACGTCGGCGAGCGTACCAACATCACCGGCTCCGCCAAGTTCGCCCGGCTGATCCGCGAGGAGAACTACACCGAGGCGCTCGAGGTGGCCCTGCAGCAGGTCGAGGCCGGCGCCCAGGTGATCGACATCAACATGGACGAAGGGATGCTCGATTCCCAGGCCGCCATGGTCCGCTTCCTCAACCTGATCGCCGGCGAGCCGGACATCTCGCGGGTGCCGATCATGATCGACTCCTCCAAGTGGGAGGTGATCGAGGCGGGGCTCAAATGCATCCAGGGCAAGGGCATCGTCAACTCGATTTCCATGAAGGAAGGCGTCGAGCAGTTCAAGCACCACGCCCGCCTGTGCAAGCGCTACGGCGCCGCGGTGGTGGTGATGGCCTTCGACGAGGTCGGCCAGGCCGATACCGCCGCGCGCAAGAAAGAGATCTGCCAGCGCAGCTACGACATCCTGGTCAACGAAGTCGGCTTCCCACCGGAAGACATCATCTTCGACCCGAACATCTTCGCCGTCGCCACCGGCATCGACGAGCACAACAACTACGCCGTGGACTTCATCGAAGCCTGCGCCTACATTCGCGACCACCTGCCCCACGCCCTGTCCAGCGGCGGCGTGTCCAACGTGTCGTTCTCGTTCCGCGGCAACAACCCGGTGCGCGAGGCGATCCACTCGGTGTTCCTCTACCACGCCATCCGCAACGGCCTGACCATGGGTATCGTCAACGCCGGGCAGCTGGAGATCTACGACGAGATCCCCGCCGCCCTGCGTGACAAGGTCGAGGACGTGGTGCTCAACCGCAGCGCGCACGGCACCGATGCATTGCTGGCCATCGCCGACGACTACAAAGGTGGCGGCGCGACCAAGGAAGTGGAAAACGAAGAGTGGCGTGCCCTGCCCGTCGAAAAGCGCCTGGAGCACGCGCTGGTCAAGGGCATCACCGCCTTCATCGTCGAGGACACCGAGGAATGCCGCCAGCAGTGCGCGCGGCCCATCGAAGTCATCGAAGGCCCGCTGATGAGCGGCATGAACGTGGTCGGCGACCTGTTCGGCGCCGGCAAGATGTTCCTGCCCCAGGTGGTCAAGTCGGCCCGCGTCATGAAACAGGCGGTGGCCCACCTGATCCCCTTCATCGAGGCCGAGAAAGGCGACAAGCCCGAGGCCAAGGGCAAGATCCTGATGGCCACGGTCAAGGGCGACGTGCACGACATCGGCAAGAACATCGTCGGCGTGGTACTCGGCTGCAACGGCTATGACATCGTTGACCTCGGCGTGATGGTGCCGGCCGAGAAGATCCTGCAGACCGCCCGCGAGCAGAAGTGCGACATCATCGGCCTGTCCGGTTTGATCACCCCATCGCTGGACGAGATGGTCCATGTCGCCCGCGAGATGCAGCGCCAGGGCTTCAACCTGCCGCTGATGATCGGTGGGGCCACCACCTCCAAGGCGCACACCGCGGTGAAGATCGAGCCCAAGTACTCCAACGATGCGGTGATCTACGTCACCGACGCCTCGCGCGCCGTGGGCGTGGCCACCCAGTTGTTGTCCAGGGAGCTCAAGCCCGGCTTCGTCGACAAGACCCGCCAGGAATATGTCGAGGTGCGCGAGCGCACCGCCAACCGCAGCGCCCGCACCGAGCGCCTGAGCTATGCCCAGGCCATCACCGCCAAGCCGCAGTACGACTGGGCCGGCTACCAGGCCGCGGTGCCCACCTTCACCGGCGTCAAGGTGCTCGAGGACATCGACCTGCGCACCTTGGCCGAGTACATCGACTGGACGCCGTTCTTCATCTCCTGGGACCTGGCCGGCAAGTTCCCGCGCATCCTCACCGACGAGGTGGTCGGCGAAGCGGCCACGGCGCTGTACCAGGACGCCCGCGAGATGCTCGACAAGCTGATCGACCAGAAGCTGATCAGCGCCCGCGCGGTGTTCGGCTTCTGGCCGGCCAACCAGGTCGCCGACGACGACATCGAGGTCTATGGCGACGACGGCCAGCCGCTGGCCACCCTGCACCACCTGCGCCAGCAGACCATCAAGCCCGACGGCAAGCCGAACTGGTCGCTGGCCGACTTCGTCGCGCCAAAGGCCAGCGGCGTCACCGACTACGTCGGCGGTTTCATCACCACCGCCGGCATCGGCGCCGAGGAAGTGGCCAAGGCCTACCAGGACAAGGGCGACGACTACAGCTCGATCATGGTCAAGGCCCTGGCCGACCGCCTGGCCGAGGCCTGCGCCGAATGGCTGCACGAACAAGTGCGCAAGGAACACTGGGGCTACGCCAAGGACGAACACCTGGACAACGAGGCGCTGATCAAGGAGCAGTACCGCGGCATCCGCCCGGCCCCGGGCTACCCGGCCTGCCCCGACCACACCGAGAAGGAAACCCTGTTCCGCCTGCTCGACGGCAGCGCCATCGGCCAGACCGGCCCCAGTGGCGTGTTCCTCACCGAGCACTTCGCCATGTTCCCGGCGGCTGCGGTCAGCGGCTGGTACTTCGCCCACCCGCAGGCGCAGTACTTCGCCGTGGGCAAGGTGGACAAGGACCAGGTCGAGCAGTACAGCGCGCGCAAGGGCCAGGACATCAGCGTGAGCGAGCGCTGGCTGGCGCCGAACCTGGGCTACGAGAGCTGAGATTGCCCCTTGTAGGCACCCGCCTTGCTGGTGAATGGCGCAAGCGCCTTCGCCAGCAAGGCAGGCTCAGACTCGCCTACACTGTCCCTGATTGCCTCTGACCAAGGAGCCACTCATGGACGACCGCACCCCGGGCACACCGCCCACCTTCTGGCAAATGCTGCAAAGCATCCTGGCCGCCGCCTTCGGCGTGCAGAGCGGCAAGAACCGCGCCCGCGACTTCACCTACGGCAAGGCCAGCCATTTCATCATCATGGGGACGCTGTTCACCCTGATCTTCATCTTGGTGCTGATCGGCCTGGTGCAACTGGCGATGCACCTGAACGCGCGCTAGCGGCGCGGAGTTGGCTCCCCCCCCTGTAGGAGCGGCCTTGTGTCGCGAAAGGGCCGCAAAGCGGCCCCTGTAGATCGCCAATGGCGTGAAGATCGCCGGGGCCGCTGCACAGCCCTTTCGCGACACAAGGCCGCTCCTACAGAAGACACCCGCGCGCAAACGCAAGCCGCCCGCGGATATCCCTTCCGCGGGCGGTTCAGGCAGGCTTGACGGTCTGAAAGGTTTGGTCGCTACTGATGGCTGACCCAATACACCGCGGTGACCACCACCAGCACGATCAGACACAGGATCGCCCAGGCGTCGACACTGCTGTCAGTTTTGCGCAGCTTGGTTGAGTTTCCCATTGCATTGCCTCTTGTAGTGGTTCTGGGAATGCACTTCAAGCAGCAGTTAAGTCCAGCAATGCCCATCGCTCAAGCAGGGTCTTTCAGTAGTCGACGGGTGACGTCAGGAACGGGTAGCGAAAATCCGCCGGGCGCCCTTCGGCGCTGTAGCGCTGGAAGTCGATGCCGTGGTTGTCCTGCTCCAGCAGCCGGAGCCAGCGCCGGGCCTTGGCCGGGTCGATCAACTGCAGCGCCGGCACGCTGTGCTCGCGCAGCCCGTCGCGGTCCAGGGCCAGGCCCAGGGCATCGTCGTGGAGCATGACCATGGCCCAGCCACCCAGGGTGAAATGCCCGCCCATCAGCACCCCCAAACGCCCGTCGATACGCGCGCGCAACGCCTCGGGCGAGCTGTTGACCGCGCTGAAGATCGCATCCTGGCCCGGCTGGCGGCCCGCCGCCTCGAATGCCTGCATGGCGCCAAAGGCCATCTGGTCGTTGGCCGACCACACCAGACGGGTTTCGGGATAGCGCTGCAACAATAGCTGCGCCTGCTCGAACGCCCGCTGGCGGCTCCAGCCGCCGTACACCACCTGGCGCAGGCGCACCTGGGGGTAGTCCGCCAGGGCCCGGCGCATGCCCTGCTCGCGTAACTGCGAAGCCGGCGTGGTCTTGACCCCGGCGAACGCCAGCAGGTCGACCGCGCCGGCATCCGCCGGGAGCTGCGCCACCATCGCCTTGAGCATCTGGTAGCCGGCCGCTTCATCGTTGCTCACCAGGGTGCCGAGCACCTCGGGGTATTTGTCCGGCTGCGCCTGCACGCTGTGCGCCTGGCTGTCGGTCAGGCCGTTGTTGACCAGGAACAGCTTGACCCCGGTGCCCCGCGACAGGCGGATGATTTCCGGCGCCACGTACTGCTCGTTGACCAGCACCAGGTAGTCCGGGCGCTGCGCGCCGTGCAGCAGCGCCCGGGCCTGGGTCAGCGCCAGGTCGGCGCGGCGCTCGCTGTACTGCACGCGCAGCTGCATGCCCAGGTCCGTCGCGGCGGCCTGCATGAAACGCGAATAATCGACCCAGAAGGTTTCGTTGGAATAGCCCGGGTTGAGAAACACCACCGAAGCGGCCTGTGCGCCCGCCACCAACGGCAGGCACAGGCACAGGCCCTGGCACAAGGCCTTGAGCATGCGTTACATCCCTGCAGAGCAAACCGCGGATTATACCGCCAGCCAGGCCCGGCGCGGATAAATGCCAGTCAGTCTCACTTAGTCCAATTGGTTCTTTTCATATGCAAAAACATCACTTTAGCGCATAAACCCACTCTGCTATCGTTCCTCGGCTCCGAACCGGAGTGCGCGGCCGTGCGCGCGATTAGCTGCATGCAGCCTGAGACAGGACTTTTATGTACGTATACGACGAGTACGATCAGCGGATCATCGAGGACCGCGTCAAGCAGTTCCGTGATCAGACCCGCCGCTACCTGGCCGGAGAGCTGAGCGAAGAAGAATTCCGCCCTCTGCGCCTGCAGAACGGCCTCTATATCCAACGTTTCGCCCCGATGCTGCGGGTCGCCGTGCCGTACGGCCAGCTGAACGCCCGCCAGGTGCGCATGCTGGCCAAGATCGCCCGTGACTACGACAAGGGCTACGCGCACATCAGTACCCGCCAGAACGTGCAGTACAACTGGCCGGCACTGGAGGACATCCCGGAGATTCTCGCCGAGCTTGCCACCGTGCAGATGCACGCGATCCAGACCAGCGGCAACTGCCTGCGCAACGTCACCACCGACCAGTTCGCCGGTGTCGCGGCCGACGAGCTGGTAGACCCGCGTCCCTGGTGCGAGATCGTCCGCCAGTGGACCACCTTCCACCCGGAATTCGCCTACCTGCCGCGCAAGTTCAAGATCGCCGTGAACGGTTCGAGCGACGACCGCGCCGCCATCGAGGTGCACGACATCGGCCTGGAGCCGGTGCGCAATGCCGCCGGCGAGCTGGGCTTCCGCGTGCTGGTCGGTGGCGGCCTGGGCCGCACCCCGGTGATTGGCGCCTTCATCAACGAGTTCCTGCCCTGGCAGGACCTGCTCAGCTACCTGGACGCCATCCTGCGCGTGTACAACCGTTACGGCCGCCGTGACAACAAGTACAAGGCGCGGATCAAGATCCTGGTCAAGGCCCTCACCCCGGAAGTGTTCGCCGAGAAGGTCGAGGCCGAAATGGCCCACCTGCGCGGCGGCAGCACCACCCTGACCGAGGCCGAAGTGCAGCGCGTTGCCCGTCACTTCGTCGACCCCGAGTACCTGGCCCTGGACAACCTCGACTACAGCGCCCTGGACGCCGAGCACCCAGGCTTCGCCCGCTGGCGTTCGCGCAACACCCGCGCGCACAAGAAGCCGGGCTACGTCGCCGTGACCCTGTCGCTCAAGCCCACCGGCGTTGCCCCAGGCGATGTGACCGACAAGCAGCTCGATGCCGTCGCCGAACTGGCCGAGCGCTACAGCTTCGGCTACCTGCGCACCTCCCACGAGCAGAACATCATCCTTGCCGACGTCGAGCAGCGCCAGTTGCACGCGCTATGGCTGGCGCTGCGCGAGCAAGGCTTCGCCACCCCGAACATCGGCCTGCTGACCGACATCATCTGCTGCCCGGGCGGCGACTTCTGCTCGCTGGCCAACGCCAAGTCGATCCCGATCGCCGAGTCCATCCAGCGCCGTTTCGACGACCTGGACTACCTGTTCGACATCGGCGAGCTCGACCTGAACATCTCGGGCTGCATGAACGCCTGCGGCCACCACCACGTCGGCCACATCGGAATCCTCGGCGTGGACAAGAAAGGCGAGGAGTTCTACCAGGTATCGCTGGGCGGCAATGCCGCGCGTGACGCCAGCCTGGGCAAGATCCTCGGCCCTTCGTTCGCCCAGGACGACATGGCCGATGTGATCGAGAAGCTGATCAGCGTATACGTCGAGCGACGCACCGAAGACGAGCGTTTCATCGACACTTACCAGCGTATCGGCATCGACCCCTTCAAGGAGCGCGTCTATGCAGCGAATCATTAAGAACAACCAGATCGTCGACGAAACCTGGCACCTGCTGCCCAAGGACGTGTCGATCGACGAGCTGACCAACTGCGACGACTACATCGTGCCGCTGCAGTTGTGGCGCGACCACCCCAGCCTGCTCAAGGCCCGCGACGGCGGCCTGGGCATCTGGCTGGACAGCGATGAGGAAGCCGAGGAAATCGGTGCCGATGTCCAGCACTTCCAGGTCATCGCCCTGAACTTCCCGGCCTTCACCGATGGGCGCAACTACTCCAATGCGCGCCTGCTGCGTGACCGCTACCAGTTCAAGGGCGAGTTGCGCGCCATTGGCGACGTGCTGCGCGACCAGCTGTTCTACATGGCCCGCTGCGGCTTCGACGCCTTCGCCATCCGTGCCGACAAGGACCCGGAAGATGCGTTGCAGAGCCTGAAGGACTTCTCGGTGACCTACCAGGGCGCCACCGACCAGCCGCTGCCGCTGTTCCGCCGCCGCTGATCGCACCTGCTGCAACGAAACGGCCCGCCTCATGGCGGGCCGCTTCACCACGCAACCTGTCGGAACCAGCCTTGCTGGCGAACCAGGCGACGCGGTGTGGATGGCACCGGCTACGCCGGTGTTCGCCGGCAAGGCCGGCTCCTACAACGCCCGCGACCTGCCTCAACCCCGTAGGAGCCAGCCTTGCTGGCGAACCAGGCGACGCGGTGTGGATGGCACCGGCTACGCCGGTGTTCGCCGGCAAGGCCGGCTCCTA